>JAJFUQ010000239.1 GCA_021372355.1 Nocardiaceae bacterium
CCGACCGAGCCTCCGCTGCCGCTTCGAATCGCGCTGTTGATGCCGATCACGCGAGCGTCCATGTCGACGAGCGGACCACCCGAGTTACCCGGGTTGATCGAGGCGTCGGTCTGCACGGCATCGATCACGGCGTCGGTGTCGGAGCCTTCACCACTCAGTGCGACCGGGCGATGCAGGGCGCTGACGATACCGGTGGTGACAGTCTTCGTGAGTCCTAGCGGAGAGCCGACGGCGACGACTTCATCGCCGACGTGCACATCGCTGGACTTGCCGAGCTTGGCGACGACAAGATTCTTGACGTCGACCTTCACGACCGCGAGGTCGGTCTTCACATCGCGACCGACGATGCGACCGGGAACCTTCTGACCGTCCGAGAACAGAACCGTCAGCTTCGCCTTGTCGTCCGTTGCGGCGGCCGAGATCACGTGGTTGTTGGTGACGATGTATCCGGCGCCGTCGATGACGACTCCCGATCCGGTGGCCGCCTGGTCGCCAAGGCTCACCTGGATCGTGACGACGGCCGGCTGAATCGCGTCGGCGACCGCCGCCACCGCAGTCCGAGGAGCATTGCCACTCCCCTCCTGCGACAGCGAGACGGTGCGACTGGTCAACTCGCGGCCGAGGTCGCCGGTGAGGCTGCCGACCAGCCCACCAACGACGCCGATGACCAGCGCAATAGCTGCCAGCACCGCAAGAGCCCGCGGCGACACCCGTCCGCCGAAGAGCACTTCACGTGCGGACAGCTTGGGCGCGACGGACTTGGCGGTTGCGGGCTCCGACGGCAAGGCCGGGACGCCGAGACGGGCACCGGCTTCGGGATCGCGCCACGGATCTTCCGGCGCGGTCTCGGGAATCGCGTCGAGGTCGTCGTCCGGACGCTGCAGACTGCCGGTCGCGTCCTCGGGACGTGAGAATGCTTCGGCGAGAACAGCATCTGGAGCGGCTGGCGCGATGGGACCGGTCTCGGCTCGACGACCGCCAGGTGCGAACGACCCGACGAGATCGCGTGGTCGCGCGAAGGCTCCGGCGGTCGCATGATCGACCGCGGGTCGGTAGACGGGCCGTGGCGGCAACACCGGGGCACCCGATGGGCGCAGACCAGTGGACCGTACGGGGTCACCTGCGGACGAGTTCGCCCAGGGCTGGTCAGACGTCACGTCTTACGACTTTACTTGCGCCACGGCCACGGGCGGCGCTTGCCGTCACCAGAGGTTTCCCCCGGCGACATCGGGTTGCACCCGTCCGGGATTCGACCAAGCATGCCGAGGAGGTGACGTGGAATCGCGATCTCGCCCGAGTCGCGGAGTCGCTCTCGCGCCTGCTCCTGCTTGGCAACCTCGGCCGCACACTCAGGGCATTGCGAAATATGGTGTGCCGCACGCATATGCGCGCGCAAGCCGAGTTCGCCATCGGAGTACGCAGCCACCGCCTCGAGGGCGAGGTGCTCAGTGGGACGAAAACGGCGGGGCTCCTGCCCACCCCTGAGATCGTTCATCCGATACCCCCGTACGCCACGTTCCGGTGTGTACGAAGACGGACTACCCAACACGAATCGGTCCCCTCGGTCCGATCAACTCGTGCGCTGCAAGGTAGTCGCGGATTGCCTGGCGTCCGCGATGGATCCGGCTCCGTACCGTGCCTAGCTTCACCCCCAGTGTGGCACCGATCTCCTCATATGACAGACCTTCGATGTCACACAACACGACGGCGGCACGGTACTCCGGGGCCAACGAATCGAGGGCGGCCTGCAGATCGGGGTCGAGTCGCGAGTCTGCGTATTCCTGCTCCGGGCTGGGTCGCAAGCCGGGTACGCGCTCGGCGTCCTCGGGCAGTGCCTCCATGTGAATGCGCCCGCGGCGGCGCACCATGTCGAGGAACAAGTTCGTGGTGATGCGGTGGAGCCAGCCTTCGAACGTGCCGGGCTGATAGCTCTTGATCGAGCGGAAGACGCGGATGAAGGTCTCCTGCGTCAAGTCCTCGGCGTCGTGGGGATTACCGGTCAAACGGTAGGCGAGGCGGTACACCCGATCGGCATGCTCGCGGACCAACTCTTCCCAGGTCGGCATGTCGGCGGAGTCCCCCGTCGCGTCGAAATGTTGCGTCGAAGGGGCAACACTCGGCAACTCTTCCCAGCCCGAAGGCGGGAGGAGCTCGCGCGACTCATCGAGGGTGTAGATGGCAGAACCTCCTCGCGTGGGTTGGACCACGCACGGGCTACAACGTCCGGTTTGCCGGATGTATTCCATTGGTGATCAACAACTACTGTTCCGCACAGCTCTTGGGTGTCGGTGTGAGCAGGCTGTGCACTTACTGAGAACCATTCCCCGTCTCCGACCTGCGTATTCATGGTGCTTCTCGCGGGCGCTGCTCACAATCAGGGGAATCCCGGAGATATCCCCGAATCTCGGCTCCCAAGCGTGACCCGTGTGATCAGCGATGCGCGAGTTCACCGTGAGGCGTCGCGCCAAACAACACGCCCACTACACGGCCTCGCATCCCCGGGATTCAGATCACATCTCGGTAACCTCAGACCCGTGGTTGCTATCGCGAATCAGACGCTTTCCTACGTTGAAGAATCGGTCGTCGAAGACGACGTTCTCGTCGCTGCACGCGAGCGTGCGGTTTACCTGGGCGCTGCGCCCGTCGCTCCCTCGGTGGGCGCGCTGCTGAGCCTGTTCGCGCAGATCACCGGCGCGAAGAATGTCGTCGAGGTCGGCACGGGCGCCGGCGTCAGCGGCCTGTGGCTCATCGACGGCATGCGTCCCGAGGGCATCCTGACCTCGATCGACGCCGAACCCGAACACCAGCGCGCGGCCCGCGAGGCCTTCCGCGCCGGCGGTGTCGCCCCGTCGCGCACCCGACTGATCAACGGTCGCGCACTCGACGTTCTGCCGCGCCTTCAGGACGGCAACTACGACCTCGTGTTCGTCGACACCGACCCGGTCGACTACCCCACCTACGTCGAGCAAGCCGTCCGACTGCTCCGCCCCGGCGGCGCAATGCTGCTGCACAACGCCCTCCCGGGCGGACTCGGCGACGCCGCACAGCGCGACCCCGACACGGTCGCCGTCCGGACCGCCGCCACCGCGATCGCCGAGGACGAGCGCCTGACGTCGGCTTTCATCCCGGTCGGGGTCGGCCTCATGGCCGCTGTCCGTCGCTGATCAACCGCAAAACCACACCAAGTAGCGAAAACCGCGTTCAGCGCGGTTTTCGCTACTTTCGTTTGGGGTAAAACCTCACCGCACAGCGTTCACTGGAGATTCGCTCAGCAAGATTGTTTTCCTCCTGCGCTGCGCTGGGCTTCCTTACGCTGGAAGCGTCGATGGGAAGCCGCATGCATCTTTGGAGCTACATCCAGGGGCGAGGCGAGTTACTGGCCTTTCTCACGTATCAGCATGCGTCGCTGGCCTTTCAGACCGTCGTCACCGGAACGGTCGTCGCACTTCTCATCGCGGTGGCGGTGTACCGCCTGCCGCTGTTCTCCGCACTCACGATGACCGCGAGTCGCGTTGCGCTGACGATTCCGTCGCTGGCCTTGCTGGCGCTGTTGATCATCCCGTTCGGGCTCGGCGTCGCGCCGTCGTTCATCATGCTCGCGTTCTTCGCAGCGTTGCCCGTCATCGGCAACGCGATCGTGGGACTGCGCTCGGTGCCGGCCTCGGTCATCGAATCCGCACGCGGGTTGGGGCTGTCCCGCCGGAGAATCCTCGTCACGGTCGAGCTGCCCATCGCCTGGCCGGTGATCCTCACCGGGATCCGGGTTTCGACCCAGCTGATCGTGGGTGTCGGCGCGATCGTCGCCTACGTCCTCGGCCCTGGCCTCGGATCGCTGATCTTCAACGGACTGTCGCGACTCGGTGGCGCCAACGCGCTGGAGATGGCGGTCACCGGAACGATCCTCATCGTCGCCATCGCGTTGCTGTTCGATGCCCTGCTCGTGCTGCTCGGGCGCCTGACGATCTCAAAAGGACTCTCATGACTGATGTTCCCGCCGCCGAGCGCAACGTCACAGGTGAATCCATCACTCTCGACGGCGTCGTCAAACGCTATCGGGGCCAGGACAAGCCCGCCGTCCAACGGCTGGACCTCGAGATCCCGGCAGGTCAGATCGTCGCGTTCGTCGGCCCGTCCGGCTGTGGCAAGACGACCACGCTCAAGATGATCAATCGGCTCATCGAACCGTCCGAAGGGCGCATTCTCATCGGCGGTCGGGACGTCACCAAGGAGAACCCGGACAAGCTGCGACAATCGATCGGCTACGTCATCCAGTCCGGCGGCTTGTTCCCGCACTGGACGGTGGCGAAGAACATCGGCGCCATCCCGCGTGTCCTGGGCTGGGACAAGCAGCGGATAGCCGAACGCACCGAGTATCTGCTCGAACTCGTCGGGCTCGACCCGCGCACGTTCGCGGACCGCCTGCCCAAGGACATGTCGGGAGGCCAGCAGCAACGGGTCGGCGTCGCGCGCGCCCTCGCCGCGGACCCGCCGGTGCTGCTGATGGACGAGCCTTTCGGCGCGGTCGACCCGATCACGCGAGTTCGATTGCAGGACAGCCTCATTGCCATCCAGCACGAACTCGGAAAGACGATCGTCATCGTCACGCACGACTTCGAGGAGGCCACCAAACTCGGCGATAAGGTGCTGATTCTCTCCGAAGGCGGCAAGGTCGAGCAGTACGCCACCCCCGAGGAGATCCTGGCGAGCCCCGCGACACCATTCGTCGAGGAATTCGTCGGCTCGGGCGCGACCCTTCGTCACCTCACGCTGTCCCGCGTCCGGGACGTCGAGCACAGCGAGGTGATCACCGCACGCGTCGGCGAACCGTCGCGCGAGGTGATCGCGCGGGCCAAGTCCGCCGGACACACGTGGGTGGTCGTTGTCGACGAACACGGGAAACCGCGCTCATGGCCAACCCTCGACGAACTCGGCTCCAAGCCCGAGGTCTCCGACTACCTCGACAAACGGCTTCCAGTGGTGGCGCTTACCTCCACGTTGAACGACGCCCTCGATTCGATGCTTTCCGCGAGCCAAGGCGGCGTGTTGGTCACCGACGGACGCGGATCGGTCGTCGGTGCGCTCACCATCGCCTCCGTGATGGAGGTGATCCGCGGCCAACTCGCGGACGCGCGTGCCGACGAGCACAACGACTCTTACGCCTCGCACGCCGGGGAGACGCCCTCATGAATCGGCTGCGGCGCGTGCCGATCGACGTGTGGTTCGAGCCGATCGTCATCCTCGTCATCGGGATCGGTTACGTCGTCTGGTACCAGTCGACGACGTTCACCGACACCGAACTCGCGGCTCTCGGCTGGGCCAACCTGCAAACCACGATCTTCGAGCACATCAAGCTCACGGTGTTCGCGGCCCTCATCGTCATCGGCATCGCCATTCCCGCCGGAGTGGCACTCACCAGACCCGCGCTGCGATGGCTCAATCCGATCGCGGTGAACGTCGCCAATATCGGGCAAGCCGCGCCCGCGGTCGGTCTGCTCGTCCTGTTCACTTTCTGGCTCGGCACCGGCTTCGGAACCGCGGTCATCGGTCTCGTCGTCTATGCGGTCCTGCCGATTCTGCAGAACACGATCGTCGGACTGCGCCAGGTGGATCAGCGCACGATCGAAGCGTCGCGTGGCATCGGCTTCTCCGGCATCCGCACGCTGCTTCAAGTCGAGCTACCGCTGGCGGTGCCGGTGATCCTCAATGGAGTGCGGACCGCGCTTGTCATCCTCGTCGGAACTGCCACCCTCAGTACGTTCATCGGCGCCACGAGCCTGGGTACGTTGATCACGACCGGCGTCACGCTGTTCCTGCCGAAAATGCTCGTGTCCGGCGCCATCATCGTCGGACTGCTTGCGATGACAATCGACTGGCTCGGTCGGCTATTCGAACTCGCCGCAACGCCGCGAGGTGTGACGTGAGACGGCGACTCGCTGCCCTCGCGCTGGGCATTGTTGCCCTGACCAGCGGTTGTGGACTGGTGAGTTCGTCAGGCACGTTCCACGACGCGGATATCCCCGGCCCCGCCAGTCCGCTCGAGGGTGTGAAACTCGTCGTGACGTCGAAGAGCTTCACCGAAGGCGTACTGCTCGGCAAGATCACCGCCGAATACCTGTCGGCCGCCGGTGCCGACGTCATCGACCTGACGGGCGCACCCGGTTCTGCCTCGTCACGTCAGGCGCAACTCAACGGCGACGCGGACGTGCTATGGGAGTACACCGGCACCGCCTGGGTCAACTACCACAACAAGACCGAATCCATTTCCGATCCTCAAGCCTTATGGCACAAGGTCCATGACATCGAGAAGGCCGACTACAACCTGGAATGGCTGCCGCCCGCCAAGTTCAACGACACCTACGGGTTCGCGGCCTCGAAACCGACGGCACAACGCCTCGCGGTGAAGACGCTGTCCGACGTGGCCAAACTGCCCGTGGCCGACCGCACATTCTGCGTCGACGACGAATTCTTCAGCCGCTCTGACGGATTCGTGCCGATGCTGCAGAAGTACGGAATTCCGTACAACGATCCGAACGGCGTGCCCAGCAACAACGTGACTCGCATGGACGCTGGAGTTGTCTACACCTCGACAGCCAAGAGTGAGCCGTGCAATTTCGGGATGGTCTATACGACCGACGGCCGAATCAAGAACCTCGATCTCGTCGTCCTGACCGATGACCAGAGGTTCTTCCTCCCCTACAGCGGGTCGGCGGTCGTCCGGGCCGCGGTCATCGAGGCGCATCCGGAGGTACGGGTCTTTTTGGCCAACATCTCCGAGCGCCTCACCGACGACGTCATGCAAGACCTCAATGGCAAGGTCGACATCAGCGGCGAAGACCCCGCAGACGTCGCACACGACTGGCTGCAGCAGCACGGCCTGATCTGCAGTCCGCTGCACGGGCAGCCGGAGATCTGCTAGGGCATGCCCTAGATCCAGACGCCCTTACCGACGCTGACGACGCCCTGGGCACTGATCGCATAACCGCGCTGACGATCGCGGGAAAGGTCGACTCCGACCTGCTCCCCCTCGCCGACCTGAACGTTCTTGTCCAAGATCGCCTTGCGAATCACTGCACCACGCCCGACGCGGACACCCGGCATCAGGACGCTGGCGTCGACGATCGCCCCTTCTTCCACGATCACATCAGTGGCGAGCACCGAGTTGCGAACCGTCGCGGCCGAGATGATGCACCCCGCACCCACGACCGACTCCATCGCGACGCCGCCGCGGACGAACTTGGCCGGCGGATTGGTGTCGACCGCTCCGCGGATCGGCCACTTGCGGTTGTAGAGGTTGAACTGCGGGGTTATCGACACGAGGTCCATATGCGCTTCGTAGAAGGCATCGATCGTCCCGACATCACGCCAGTAGCCGCGCTCCTGCTCGGTCGCCCCGGGCACATTGTTCGAATTGAAGTCGTAGACAGCGGTCTTACCTTCGGCGACGAGGCGCGGAATGATGTTCCCGCCCATGTCGTGGTCAGAGTCCGGGTCCTCGGAGTCGGCCATGAGTGCGTCGACGAGAACCTTCGTCGTGAAGAGATAGTTGCCCATCGACGCGTAGGTCGTGTTCGGGTCACCCGGGATCGTCGGCGGATCTGAGGGCTTCTCCAGGAAGCGGGTGATCATGCGGTTTTCGTCGCTGTCGATGCACCCGAAGGCCGTCGCCTCGGACTTCGGCACTCGGATGCCGGCCACCGTGGCTCCCACACCCATTTCGATGTGTTGGCGGACCATCTGCTCGGGGTCCATCCGGTACACGTTGTCGGCGCCGAAGACCATGATGTACTCCGGGTCTTCATCGTAAATCAGGTTGAGCGACTGGAGGATCGCGTCGGCGCTGCCGGTGTACCACCGCGGTCCGAGGCGCTGCTGCGCAGGCACGGTCGTGATGTACTCGCCGGCCAGACCGGACAACCGCCACGCCTGCGAGATGTGCCGGTCGAGCGAATGCGACTTGTACTGGGTGAGAACGCAGATGCGCAGGTAGCCGGCGTTGACGAGATTGCTCAGAACGAAGTCGATGAGGCGGTAGGCCCCGCCGAACGGAACTGCGGGCTTGGCACGGTCAGCGGTGAGGGGAAAAAGTCTTTTGCCCTCACCTCCAGCAAGGACGATTGCGAGCACATTCGGCTGGCTCCTCATACCGCAAACCTATCCGGCGATCATGCGGTCCGCTAGCTGTACCTGTCTCTCGCCGCTACGTTTGGGTTGTGCGAGTTGCGATGTTGACGAGAGAGTATCCGCCACACATCTACGGCGGCGCCGGAGTTCACGTCGCCGAGCTGGTCCGCCATCTCCACCGGTTGTGCGATGTCGACGTGCATTGCATCGGTGAGCCGCGAGAAGGTGCCGTCTCTCATACTCCGGACCCGGAACTGCTGGCGGCGAACCCGGCCCTGCAGATGATGTCGGCGCAGGTCCGAATGGCCGCCGCGGTCGGCGCTGCGGAAGTGGCCCACTCGCACACGTGGTACGCCGGGTTCGCCGGTCACCTCGCCAAGAATCTGTACGGAATCCCGCACGTCGTCACCGCCCATTCGCTCGAGCCGCGGCGCCCGTGGAAGGCCGAGCAACTCGGTGGTGGCTACCGACTGTCGAGTTGGTCGGAACACAACGCGATGGCCAATGCGGACGCCGTGATCGCGGTCAGCAGCGGCATGCGCAACGACGTTCTCGACGCGTATCCGGACATCGACCCGGGTCGCGTCCACGTCGTCCGAAACGGTATCGACACCGCTCTCTGGAAGTACACCGCCGAACCAAGCGAGACGCTGAAGAATCTCGGCGTCGATCCGACCGCCCCGATCGTGGTCTTCGTCGGGCGGATCACGCGGCAGAAGGGTCTTGCGCACCTGATCTCGGCGGCCCGCTGGTTCGACTCCGGAATCCAACTGGTCCTCTGTGCCGGCGCCCCCGACACTCCGGAAATCGCTGCCGAGATCGGGGGCAGCTATTCCGCACTGTCCGCCTCCCGGCCGGGCGTCTTCTGGATTCAGCAGATCCTGCCCGCCGACGAGATCCGACGAATCCTCTCGGCGGCAACGGCTTTCGTGTGCCCGTCGGTGTACGAGCCGCTCGGCATCGTGAACCTCGAAGCGATGGCATGCAACACCGCGGTCATCGCATCGGACGTCGGTGGTATCCCCGAGGTCGTCGAGCACGGCGATACCGGCCTGCTCGTCCACTACGACGCCGAGGACGCGGAGACCTACGAAAACCACCTGGCGATCGCGGTCAACCGCCTGTGTGGAAGTCCGGAACTGTCGCGACTGATGGGCGACAGCGGCCGGCGACGGGTCGCGGAGAAGTTCGCCTGGACCGAGGTCGCGGCAGAGACGGTGAAGATCTACTCGGACGTCATCGCCGGGCGGTGAGACTCGGCGATCACCCAGTCGACCGCGCGGCGTACGGCATCCCGCGATTCGTCGGTGTGATCAAGGATGTCGAATCCGTGCTGTCCATTCGGAACGTCGATGACGTCCAATCCAACGCCGGCAGCCCGCGCCGCGTTGACGAAGAGACCGCCGCCCTGGGCGAATTCCGGCCGCTCGCGACCGACGCGTGTCACCAAGACCGGTAGACGACCGGCGGTCGCCACCGCTTCGACGGGACGAAAACGCTCCTCCACACCCCAGTCATCACCGGACTCGAGAACCGGATACGTCGCCGCAAGACACCGCAGGTACCGCGGCGGTTCGCGCAGCCAGTCAGCCATCAACAGGCCCGCCCCGGAGAAGAACCAGATGGCAACCCGGTCCGGGTCCACCCCCGGCAGGCTCCGCGCTTGATTCACCGCCTCCCGCAGATCGTCAGCGGCAGTGGAGAGATGTGAGGCGGAGTGGAGGCGGTGGTTGAACATCACCCCTACCGCGCCCGCATGAGCGACCAACGATGCGTAGCCGATGAATATCGGCTTGTCTCGCGGCTCATGCCCAGGCGGGATCGGTCCACCGTGCACGAAGACGACGACTGGAGCCAATCGGTCGCTGACGTCGGGCCGGTACACATCGATAAGGTCGCGCCGCTCGCGCTCGATGGTCGGGATCGGTAGGACGAATTCCTGGCTGTTCATCACGCCTCCTCACGTCGTGGATGCTCTCGACGGGCAAGTTGGTCGATTGCCCAGAGCGCCCATTCCCGGACGGTCTGGTCTGCTCGCAGCCCGTACTCCGCCGCGAGTTGTCCGAATCCTTCAGGGCCAAGAGGGATCTCATCGCCGCAGCGGGCACGGGTCCGTTTGAGTTCGGCAATCTCGGCGTCGACGTGTTCGATGACCCCGCGTAGCACCGTGACCGCGTCCGCCGGTTCGAGAGCCGTGAGGAGAAACATCCGCAGAACGGGTTCATTGCGGACCTTCGCTTTTCCGACGGGATCGTTCATCAGCCATGACCTCAGCTGTTCACGTCCCGCAGACGTGATCGAGTACGTCCGGCTTCCGCGAGGGCCTTCCTCGGCCACTTCGATGAGCCCCTGTTCGGTGAGGCGACCCAACTCGGGATAGATGCTCGTGTGGCCGGCATTCCAGGCATACCGGCCGAGCCCGTCAATGAACTCTTTGGTCAGCGCGTAACCACTGCGCGGTTCTACCGCGAGCAATCCGAGCAGGGCGTGCGGCAAGGACATACCTCGACCGTACCTGTCAATATCGACATGTCAATACTGACACGTAGGCGGCCGTCAAACCTTGCGATAGACGCCCACGGTGACCGCAACGGTCACCCCTACTTGCTCAGGCAACCCCGCAACCAGTCCCGACAGCGCCGCTGCATCGAGATGATGGCCGCTCGGTCCCATCGCCACGGCTTGCCCGGCCTCGGCGGCCGTCATGGTCGCGACGTATCGGACGTTCGCGGCCGATTCGAGCTCGAACCGGCCCTCCAATGTCTGGGCCAGACGCTGCGCTTTGTCCTGGTCAACGCGGACTCGATCGAGCAACTCGACGAGATGGTCCGACTGCGGCGTCACCACGACATAGGCACCGCCGGGAGCGAGCACCCGTGCGATCTCCGCGGCATTGCGCGGCGCGAACACCGACATCACGTGCGAAAAGGCGTCGTCCGCAAAAGGCCAGTCTCGCCACGCATCGGCGACGACCGCCGCCGCGCGGGAATGTGCACGAGCGATGCGGCGAGCCGCCGCCTTGGAGACATCGAAACCGAGCCCTACGGCGGAGGGGTGCGCGTCGAGGGCTTCCGCGAGGTAGTAGCCAGTCCCCGCGCCGATTTCGAGGATGCTCGTCGCGCCTGACACCGTGCGCGAGACGGCGTCCGCTATCGGCTGGTAGTGGCCGGCGGCGAGGAAGTCCGCGCGCGCGGCGAGCATGGCCGGAGTATCACCGAAGACCTTCGTGCCGCCACCGCTGAGGAGCGTCACGTAACCCTCGCGCGCGATATCGAAGCTGTGCCCCGCGGTGCAGCGCACCACGGCGCTTTCGATGGCCAGCGGGCCCGTACATACCGGGCACCTCAGTCGGTCAGCGATGAGGTCGAGGCTCATCGGTCCATGACCATCCAAAAAGCCCCGTTGCGGAGAGTGCAACGGGGCCAGTGGCAGGTCTCATCGAGACCATGGTGGCTATTAGCTGGTGACAGCCGTCAGTTCCTTGCCGAGTGCGGCCGCTTCGTCGGGCGTGAGCTCGACAACCAGGCGCCCACCACCTTCGAGCGGTACACGCATGACGATTCCTCGCCCTTCCTTGGTTGCCTCGAGAGGACCGTCCCCCGTGCGGGGCTTCATGGCGGCCATCGGCTGCTCCCTCCAAATCCACGCATCGTGCGCCTGTATGCTCTTCACCCGCGGTCGCACCGATTCGCGTCCCAACCCTGCGACGCGGCGGCAGAAACACCGGCTACCTAGACCATTGTTCCTTATCCGCGAATGGGGCGCGCAACCACCTTGCATTTGGGTTATCCTGGCCGGTCGCCAGCTCATGGTCTGCGGCGCGACGTGAACTCAAGTCCGAGCCGGCACCCAGCATTCCTGCAGGTGATCATCAACCATCCCGGTGGCCTGCATCAATGCATAAGCCGTGGTCGGACCGATGAATTTGAAACCCCGACGCTTCAGTTCCTTGGCCATCGCCGTCGACTCCGGGGTCACCGCGGGAACCACCGAGGTCACGTTCGGACGCGGACGGGACGGCGGCGCGAAGCGCCACACGAGTTCGTCGAGCGGCTCCTCCAACGCAGCAACAACCTGGGCATTGTGCACACACGCCTCGACCTTCGCGCGGTTGCGCACGATCCCGGCGTCGGCGAGCAGACGCGCAACGTCCGCATCGGTGAACGCCGCGACCTTCGCCACCTCGAAACCGGCAAACGCCGCCCGGAACGCTTCGCGCTTGCGCAGGATCGTGATCCACGACAGCCCGGACTGAAACGCCTCGAGGCACAGACGCTCGAACATCGCGTCGACGCCGTGAAGGGGCTGGCCCCACTCGGTGTCGTGATAGTCGATGTACTCCGGCGCACCCAGCGACCACGGGCACCGCAGGCGGCCGTCGGGTCCGAGCTGCGGTTCGCTCATCGGGATTCGGCGTCGCGCGAATCGGCGGCCTCGGTCGCTTCGCGGAGCTGTTCACGCAGGAGGTCGATCTCGTCGGCGAGGATCTCCAGCGCCCAGTCGACCTCGCTCTGCTTGTAGCCACGCACGGCCTGCTGGAATCGCAGCGCCCGAATATCGGCGCCCGTGACCTCTTCGACCGGAAGCTCAGTCAGCGTCGTGCCCGGTGGCAACGCGGGCAACTCCTCGCCGCGGCCGAACACCGCACTCGCGAGGAAGAACAGCCCAGCCCCGACACAGGCGATCACAATGACGTAGAACAGCGCTGTCAGCACCGGGTCAAGCCTCCACAACTCGATTCATTGCGAACAGTTTGACACCCAACGTAATGCTCAGTGCGGCAGCGATGGCCAGCACGCCGCCGCCGAGTCCGATCCAGGCCGCACTCGCACCCGCCGCGAGCACCACGGCCGCCGCGACAACCACCAACGGGGTGAAGCCGCTCGGACCGGAGCCGGAGACGGCATGCAGCACCGCGAGAGCGACCATGAATACGCAGATGGCAACCGCAATCGTCAGGCTCGCCAGAAGCTCGGACGCGTGTCCGTGGTGCGTCACGATGTCGACGGCGGCGCCGACTCCGGCACCGAGGGCAGCGACCGAACCGAACACGAAATAGTGGCCGTAACCCCATACGACCGACCGCTTGAGTTCTTGCAGTTCCGGTTCCTCGCCGAGGAAGTAGAACCACCACAACGTGAACACGATGACCAGCGCGCCGCCGCCGATCGCGATCATCTCGCCGCGCACGGCTTCACCTTCGATCGCCTCGCGCACCGTGAGCAGCGTGCTCAACAGGACCTCGCCGAGAACGATGATCGTGAACAGTCCGTAGCGTTCGGCGATATGTCCGGGGTGCCACGTTGTTCCCGTTCCGGCGGCCTCCGCGTACACCGGCGTCGCCAGTTCGGCGACGAGGAGCACCACCAGGACAACGATCTGGAACGGCTTGGGAATGAACAACATCGCCACCCAGGCAGCCTGAACCACGACGATTCCGACGGCGTACCGCATCGTCGTGGCCCGACTCTCGGGATGCTGATGGGCCGCGCGCGACCACTGCACGACCATCGCGATTCGCATGATCACGTAGCCCAGCACGAGGACCCTCAAGTCCCCGTGAAACGCGACCCCCACTCCACCGGCGAGCACGAGTACTCCCGCCATCTGCAACAAGGTGAGAAGTCGGTACGGCACGTCGTCGGTGTCATACGCGGAGGCGAACCACGTGAAATTCATCCACGCCCACCAGATGCCGAAGAACGCGATGAAGAAAAACGGCAGGGCGCTGAGCAGATGGTTCTCCGAAATCGCGTGGTGCAATTCCGCGGCAACCTGGGACACCGCGACGACCAACGTCAGGTCGAAGAGCAACTCGAGCGGAGTCGAGGCACGGTGCTGTTCGTCGGGGTCGCGGGCAGTCATCCGTCGGAGCAGGCCCGAACGCTCAGTCATGACCACTATCTTGGCCGATCCGGCTCGTTAGGGGTGGATGCTTTGCATCGGCGGACGATCCACCAACGACACCTCGGTGTGCCGAGCGGAGAACACCCCGTCGACGAGCGGGAACTGCGTGAGCGCCGAGCCCGAGTCCGGAATTCCGCAGCGCCGCAACATGGCTCCGACGATCTGGCGGCTCATGACCCCGAGATCGGCGAGTGAACGGTTGCGGTGGCTCCGCACCCCCAGGTTGACCTGAGCGATCGCGCCGAGACCGAACTTCGTATATGTGTCGAGCAGCAGCCCGATCTCGACGCCGTATCCGGGCGCGAACGGCACCGACTC
The DNA here is from genome assembly GCA_021372355.1 of Nocardiaceae bacterium. Taxonomy (GTDB): domain Bacteria; phylum Actinomycetota; class Actinomycetes; order Mycobacteriales; family Mycobacteriaceae; genus Smaragdicoccus. The sequence continues at coordinate 14,347 of JAJFUQ010000239.1, forward strand.
GAGCAGCTCCCGCGAACCCGCGTATTCGCCGCCGAGTGGCTGGATGACATCGCATAGCTCGGGCCGAAGCGCCGCGAGCATCGGACGCGCGACCAGCTCGGTGACCCGTCCGCCGCCGTGATGCTCGGTCTTGCCGCTCTGCTTGAGCGGCCGCTGGTAGTAGCCCTTGACGAGGTGGATGCCGTCGACCGTCAGCAGCGGGCCCACGAGATTGGGCACGAAAGCCGGGTCCGGGTTGATCAGGTCGGAGTCGACGAACGCGATGACATCACCCGTCGTAGCCGCGAGCGAACGCCACAGCACCTCGCCCTTGCCCGGCACCGGCGGCAGGTCCGGTACGGCTTCCTCTCGGGTCACGACACGTGCGCCGGCTTTCCGCGCCCGCTTGGCGGTGCGGTCGGTACAACCGGAATCGAGCACGATCAGCTCGTCGACGAGTGACCCCAGCAGGGGACGGATGCTTTTGACGACCGTCGCGACGGTCTTCTCCTCGTTCAGCGCAGGCAGCACAACCGACAGTGTCCGACCGCGCTTGGCGGCCACGAGTTCGTCGATGCTCCAGTTCGGGCGATCCCACGTTGCGATCTCGCGAGCTGTCATGTCACCTCCGGCCTCCCCGCTGATTCGGGAACGATCAGGCCAGACCGCGAACAGTGCTGGCAGGCCGTCGAATTCCCATGATAGCTGCGACCATGTCGACCACCCGTCGCGTCTCCCCGACCTCGTGAACCCGGAACATCCGGCACCCGGCGGCCGCCGCCAGCGCGGTTGCCGCGAGCGTCCCCTCGACGCGTTCGGTGAGGCCGACACCGAGGGTCTCCCCGATGAAGTCCTTGTTGCTCAGCGCCATGAGGACCGGCCAGTCGGTCGCGACGAGCTCATCGCAGCGCCGGAGCAGTTCGAGCCCGTGATGGGTGTTCTTTCCGAAATCATGGGTCGGATCGATGAGGATCGCATCTCGGGGAACGCCGAGTTCGACCGCCCGCTGCGCCGCCGCCGTGGTCTCGGCGATGACATCGGCAACGACGTCGGTGTACCGCACCCGGTGCGGCCGAGTGCGCGGCACCGCCCCGCCCGTGTGCGAGCACACGATGCCCTTGCGCAGCTCAGCGGCCACTTCGACAAGAGCCGGATCCGCGCCAGCCCACGTGTCGTTGATGAGGTCGGCACCTTCAGCGATCGCCGCACGCGCGACCTCGCTGCGCCAGGTATCGACGCTGATGAGGACCTCCGGATAGCGATCGCGGATCGCCGCGACGAACGGCACGACCCGGCGGTTCTCCTCGATCGCGTCGACGACATCACCCGGCCCGGCCTTGACGCCGCCGATGTCGATGACGTCAGCACCCTCGGCGACGGCCCGATCGACCCGGGCCAGGGCGGCTTCGTCGCTGAACGTCGCACCCTGGTCGTAGAACGAGTCCGGAGTGCGGTTAACGATCGCCATCACCAGGGCCCGGTCGACCGGAACGGGCTTGCCGCAGAACGTGTTCACTTGACGCACGCCGCCAGCGCATCGTCGACCGTACGCGTCACGGTCAGCAGATCCAGTGCGTAGTCGGAGACGAACCGAGCCGCCGAGAGCGTCTTCAGCCAGTCGAACAATCCGTCGTAGTGCCCGTGCGGATCGAGCAGGACGACCGGCTTGTCGTGCATCTGCAACAGCGCTCCGGTCCAGATTTCGAACATCTCCTCCAGAGTTCCCAGTCCACCCGGAAGGATCACGAACGCGTCGGAACGGTCCTCCATGATCTGTTTCCGCTCGCGCATCGTCTCGGTGACGATCAACTCGTCCGATTCGGTGTCGGCGAGTTCGCGGTGCACGAGCGAATGCGGAATGACCCCGACGGTTCGGCCGCCCGCCTCCCGCGCAGCGTGAACGAGGACGCCCATCATCGAGACGTTGCCGCCACCAGATACCAATTGCCAACCGCGCCTGCCGATTTCCGTGCCGATGCGACGCGCCACGGCCATGCTGTCGGGGTCGGTGGTGCCACTGCTGCAGTAGACGCAGACCGATAGAGGGACCTCGCTCACCACTTGTCCTCGTGTCCGGTCACACCGTCGTCGAGTTCGGGCTCCTGGCGGGAGCGCTCGATGACGTCGACGACCTCCTCGACGCTGTCGGTGACCGTGATGAGGTCGACGTCGGCCGGTGAGATCTTGCCGCCGTCGACCATCGACGTTCGAATCCACTCGACGAGTCCGCCCCAATACTCGGTGCCGAACAGCACGATCGGGAATCGCGTGATCTTCCGCGTCTGGACGAGCGTCAACGCTTCGAACATCTCGTCGAGCGTGCCGAACCCGCCTGGCATACACACGAAGGCCTGCGAGTACTTGACGAACATCGTCTTGCGCGCGAAGAAGTACCGGAAGTTGATGCCGAGGTCGACCCACTCGTTGAGCCCCTGCTCGAACGGCAGCTCGATGCCGAGCCCAATCGAGTACCCACCAGCTTCGCTGGCTCCCCGATTGGCGGCTTCCATGATGCCGGGGCCACCACCCGTGATGACCGCATAGCCGGCCTCGGCGAGCGCCGCGCTGAGCTGGCGGGCGGCCTCGTATTCGGGATGGTCTTCGGGAGTGCGGGCCGAGCCGAACACCGTCACCGCGCGCGGCACCTCGGCGAGTGCACCGAATCCTTCGACGAACTCACTCTGAATCCGCAGCACGCGCCACGGGTCGGTGTGCAACCAGTCCGACGAGCCGCGCTGATCCAGCAGCCGCTGATCGGTCGTCGTCGCTTCGACCTTGCGGCTACGCCGCAGCATGATCGGACCGCGGTATTTGGGCTTGCTCCCTGACGTCCCATCAGTGGTCATGATGCACAGGCTAACGGCGCACGGGGCTCTACCGCCTGACGGTCGCTTCAAGCGTCGGTGAATTCCGCAACGTCTGCAGCACGACGCAGTAGCGCTCGGTCAGTCGTGCAACGTGATCAGCGCCGACGCCTGCTCGGCCCGATACTGCTCGTTGAGCGGCCCCTGCAGTGCTCGTAACTCGTCTGCCGGCATCACTTCTCCAGGAACGCGCGCAGAACGGCGGTGACCTCAGTGATCTGAGCCGTTCGCACATGTTCCTCACGCGTGTGGGCCAGGTTCGGATCGCCCGGCCCGAAGTTCACCGCCGGAATGCCCAGTGCCGCGAAGCGCGAGACGTCGGTCCAGCCGAACTTCGCGCGGACGATGCCGCCCGCAGCCTGTACCAACGCGGCCGCGGCGGGAGCGTTGAGTCCCGGCAGCGCCCCCGGCGCCGAGTCGGTGATCGTCACCTCGACCGGCAGACCGTCGAAGACCTCGCGAACGTGATCGGCCGCCTGTTCCTGGCTGCGGTCCGGCGCGAACCGGAAATTCACGTCAAGCGTGGCGACATCGGGAATGACATTGCCGGCCACTCCCCCTTCGATGCGCACAGCGGACAGCCCTTCGCGGTATTCGCAGCCGTCGATGTCGACAACCCGGGCCTGATAGGCCGACAACCGCTCCAAGGCTGCGCCGAGCTTGTGAATCGCGTTGTCGCCCAGCCACGATCGAGCCGAATGGGCGCGGCGGCCGGAGGCGCTGATCCGGGCACGCATCGTGCCCTGGCAACCGGCCTCGATGAGGCCGTCGGTCGGCTCACCGAGAATCGCGAGGTCCGCGTCGAGCCATTCGCGGTGCTCGCGTTCGATGCGACCGAGGCCGTTGTACTCCGCAGCGATTTACTCGGCGTCGTACATGATGACAGTCAGGTCGTGCGCGAGATTTTCGATCGATGCCGCCAAGTGGAGGAAAACCGCGTCGCCGGACTTCATGTCGACCGTTCCGCACCCGCGCATAATTCCGTCGGTCCGAGAGCTCGGGACATTATTCGCAATCGGGACGGTGTCGAGATGCCCGGCGAGCATCACGCGGGTCGGGAGTCCCAGATTCGTCCGCGCGAGAACGGCATTGCCGCTCCGGATGACTTCGAGCCGTGGCGCCTGCGCGCGAATCGCCTGCTCAACTGCATCGGCAATTTGAGTTTCGTTGAGCGAAACACTGGGAATGTCCACCAGCGCAGCAGTGAGATCAATCGGATCGCAAAGCAGGTCCAAAGTCGGCATTTAGTCAGGTTAATAGCCAGCTGAATTTCCGGCTAACACCCCAACGAACTGCGGCGGCCACCGGAAAAGTGAACATCGCACCTTCAAACGTAAGCCAACGGAAAGGCGAAGAGATCCATGGGCGTCCTCAACGACCTCGCAGACATCAACGGCATCGGCCCGAAGTACGCCGAGATCCTCAAGGAAATCGGTGTCGACTCGATCAAGGAACTCCAGCACCGCAAGGCGGAGAACCTGCTCGAAACGATCGAGACCAAGCACGGCAAGGTCGTCGCTCTTTCCGCCGAAAAGATCCAGGACTGGATCGACCAGGCCAAGGCCGTATACAACAAGTAGCCCCACCTAGGCCAGAACTGGGATGAGGTCGTCGACACGCGATGGCCTCATCCCAGTAGTCTTTCCTCTGTGAGTGCACAGGGAGCATCTGCCGTCGGAATCGCCAACATCACTGCCGAGGGCACGGTCCTCGACACGTGGTTCCCCGAGCCGGAACTCGGCGAGTTCACCGAGACCAACACGCTGCTGCTGACCGGCGACAACATCCCGACCGAGTTGCAGCCGCTCGTCGGCCCGGACGCGGCCCGCGGCGTCGAGGCCATCGCCGTTCGGACGACGATCGCCGATCTCTCGGCCGCACCGATCAACGCGCACGACGCCTACCTACGTCTGCACCTTCTCTCGCACCGTCTGGTGCAGCCGCACGGCCTGAACCTCGACGGCATCTTCGGCCTCCTCTCCAACGTCGTCTGGACGAACTTCGGGCCCTGCCCGGTCGACGGCTTCGAGACCGCTCGTGCCCGTCTCAAGATTCGCGGCGCGGTCACGGTCTACGGCGTCGACAAGTTCCCGCGGATGGTCGACTACGTGCTTCCGAGCGGTGTCCGCATCGCCGACGCCGACCGGGTCCGTCTCGGCGCTCATCTGGCCGCCGGCACCACCGTCATGCATGAGGGCTTCGTCAACTTCAACGCCGGCACCTTGGGTACGTCGATGGTCGAAGGCCGCATTTCCGCAGGTGTCGTCGTCGGTGACGGCTCGGACGTCGGCGGTGGCGCGTCGATCATGGGCACGCTGTCCGGCGGCGGCAAGGAAGTCATCAGCGTCGGCCAGCGCAGCCTTCTCGGCGCGAACTCGGGCCTGGGCATCTCGCTCGGTGACGACTGTGTCGTCGAGGCGGGACTGTATGTCACCGGCGGCACGAAGGTGACGCTGCCCGACGGCTCGACGGTCAAGGCCAAGGAGCTCAGCGGCAAGAACAACCTGCTGTTCCGCCGCAACTCGGTGTCCGGCGCGGTCGAGGTCGTCTCCAAGACCGGCACGGGTATCGAACTCAACGCGGCGCTGCACGCGAACGACTAGGACGCAACGAAAATGGCCCGCCTGTTGGCGGGCCATTTCTGCATCTCAGGGCACCAGCACGATCTTTCCGACGCCCGAACCCGCTTCCCCCGCAGCCTGCGCTTTGGCGGCTTCCGCGAGTGGAAACTCCCGCGCCGGAAGCATTTTCATCGTGCCGGACGCGACGAGGTCGGCGATCTCGCCGATGAGCTCGGCGGGATTGGGTGATCCCGTCGTCGTGAAGATTCCGCCGACTTCCGCGGCCTTGGAGTCGACGAGGGACACGAGGCGAATCGGCGCCTCGAGCAGCTCGAGCGACACATCCACGGCACCGTGACCGGCCGCGTCGAGAACGGCATCGATGCGAGGTGCCACCGCGCGGACCCGGTCGACGAGTCCCTCGCCGAACGCGACGCCGATTCCGCCGCGGTCGGCAACGATGCCTTCGTCGCCCGGCGCCGAAGTCCCCACGACGGTCACTCCCCGGCTGGCCGCGAGCTGGACCGCGAAGCCACCGACGTTTCCGGAACCACCGTGGACGAGGAGGGTCTCCCCTGCCTTGAGGTCGAGAAGCCCGAGCGCGCGCGTCGCCGCCTCGCCCGGAATCGGAATCGCCACCGCATCCGCCCAGCTCAAGCCTTCGGGCTTACGAGCGAGCTTCCAGCCGAGCGCGTACTCCGCGTAGCCGCCCGTGGACGACCAGCCGAAGACTTCATCCCCCACGGCGAACTCGGCATCCGGCCCCGCCGCCTCGACGACCCCGGCGACCTCGGAGCCCGGTGTCGAGGGGAACTTCGACGGGAGTCCCGGGATCGCACCGGCGCGAACCTTGAAGTCGAAGGGGTTGACGCCGGCCGCGCGCACGCGGACGAGGACTTCCTTACCGCTGGGCTCGGGAGTCGGGACCTCGGTGAGCTCGAGAACGTCAGGGCCGCCATGTTCGCGGTAGGTGATTGCACGCATGGTCTTGGTTTACCACCCGCTCGAACGCAGAGGATGTCGAGTCCGTGACGTCAGGCGAATCACACACCTGGTGGGACGACTTGACCCAATCACGGTGAAATGCAAGTCTGATCTAGGTTCATTCTGAACACGGTTCAGAATCAAATGTTCGTTCCGGAGGGTCAATGGCGACCAGGTGGGGTGATCGTGACGCCCGGCGCCGAGACATCCTCGCCGCCGGGCGTGAACTCATTGCGTGCAAAGGATATTCAGCGCTGCAAATGCGCGACGTCGCACGCGGTGCAGGCATCAGCCCCGGGACCATCTACACGTACTACCCAACCAAGGAAGCGCTGTTCGCGGCGCTCTACGCCGACCGCACCGACCGCTTCGCGGACACGTTGGAAGCGGCGCTGATCACCTGCTCCGATCTCGAAGAGCTGCTCGTCTCGATCGCGGACGACTACGTCGAGCTGTACCGGATCTTCGGCAAGAACCTCGACGTCGTCGAAGTCATGTCGAGCCCGCTGCGCAAGGATCCGGAGGTCGGCGGACGTCTCCTGGCATCGACCGGGCGGGCGATCGCGCTGCTGCGCGCGGCCGTCGAGGCGCACGTTCCGCCCGAGGTGAACAGCGATCGGGCGGCGGCCCTCATGTGGGCGACGATGAACGGCCTTGCCGAGCAGTTCACGTCGAGCCGACGGGTGATGCATGCCAATTCTCTCGAGGACCTCGTACGTTTTGCCGCACGCACTCTGATCGGCGGTCTGGCCAGCACTGACAAGGCGTCAGCAAGCCGGACCTTCCTTACGAAACCGACCCACATGTGACCCACAACACAACTAGCGTGAACATCGATGCTCAATCTCAGGAGGATGCCGTGGGCGATAAGGGCAAGCATTTCGACGTTCTGATTATCGGAGCGGGTCTCTCGGGCATCGGAATGGCGTGCCGCCTTATCAAGGAAGAGACGGGCCTGTCGTACGCGATCCTCGAGCGCCGGGAGCGTGTCGGCGGAACATGGGACCTCTTCAAGTACCCCGGCATTCGATCCGACTCCGACATGTACACCTTCGGGTACGGTTTCCGGCCCTGGACCGGCACCCACATGCTGGCCCCCGGCGCGGACATTCGCCAGTACGTCGAAGACACCGCCAACGAGTACGGCGTTCTCGACAACGTCCACTTCGGGCTGAAGTTCACGAAGGCATCCTGGTCGAGCGCCGACGAGTTGTGGACCGTCGAGGTGGTCAACGAGGCGACCGGCGCGAAGGAGACGTACACGAGTCGTTTCCTCGCCGGCTGTACCGGCTACTACAACTACGACAAGGGCTACCGGCCGAGTTGGCCTGGCGAAGAGAACTTCAAGGGCCAGTGGGTGCACCCGCAGTTCTGGCCGGAAGACCTCGACTACAAGGGCAAGAAGGTCGTCGTCATCGGTTCGGGCGCGACCGCGGTCACGCTGATTCCGAACATGGTCGACGAGGTCGGGCACGTCACGATGCTTCAGCGCTCCCCGACCTACATCATGCCGATTCCCGGTAAGGACCCACTCGCCGTCGGCATCCAGTCGATTCCGGGCATCGACGCCATTCCGGGTACGGGCAACATCGCCTACGCGTTGGGCCGTCCGCGCCAGGTCATGCTCCAGACCGCGATGTACAACATCGCGCGCCGAGCACCACGCGTGATGAAGAGTGCCATCCGACTGATGAACCAGGTGTCGCTCGGCGACAAGGTCGACATCAAGCACTTCACACCGACCTACGAGCCGTGGGACCAGCGCATCTGCTTCGTCCCGGACAACGACCTGTTCAAGGCGCTCAAGAGCGGCAAAGCCGACATCGTCACCGATCACATCGAGAAGTTCGTCGAAGACGGCATCATCACCAAGAGCGGCGAGAAGATCGAGGCGGACATCGTCGTGACGGCGACCGGTCTCGACATCCAGCTCCTCGGCGGCGGCGAGGTGTTCGTCGACGGCGAGAAGGTCACGATGGGCGACCGACTGCTCTACAAGGGCGCGCTCGCGGAGAGCATCCCGAATGCGGTGATCGTCATCGGCTACATCAACATGTCGTGGACGCTCAAGTCCGACCTGGTCGCCGTGTACTTCTGCCGTCTCGTGAACTACATGCGCGACAACGGATTTACGACATTCATTGCGCACGGTCGTCCCGAGGACCGGACCGAGGCAACCGTCATGGGTGCCAAGTTGAAGTCCGGCTACATCGAGCGTGCGGCGTCCCAGATGCCGAAACAGGGTAAGGGCCGGCCGTGGGAGGCGTTACAGGACTACATCCGCGACAACGTGGCGCTGCGCTACAACCCGCTCGAAGACGGTGTTCTCGAATTCCGCGGGCACGACGCCGACGGCGATCGGATTGTCATCGGCGGCTTCAAGCTCCCGGGCGTCGCGAACCAGCTCGCGAACAAGGCAGGAGCACCCGGCCGATGGCTATCGCGCCACGTCTAATTGACTCGGAGACAAATGTGACGGGGAACGCCCTCAATGGGTGTTCCCAGTCACTGCATTTCTGGCACCTTCATGTCAACTTGGTGTTATGCGGATAGGTGACCTGGCACCCGACTTCGAACTCGCTGACCAGGACGGCGAGCTTCGCAAGCTGTCGGATCTGTTGATCAACGGACCGGTGGCTTTGTTCTTCTACCCCGCAGCATTCACGCCTGGATGCACGAAAGAAGCCTGCCACTTCCGCGATCTGGCCGGCGAGTTCGAGGAAGCCGGCGTTCAGCGCATCGGGATCAGTCGCGACGATGTGCAGAAGCAGTCGGACTGGACTGCCAAGTACAGCCTCGACTACCCGCTGCTCGCGGATATCGACGGGGCGGTTGCGCGCGCCTACGGCTCAAGTCGTGGCGGACTTTTCGGCGCGCTGGGCCTGCCGCCGAAGCGCATGACCTTCGCGATCGCGAAGGACGGCACGATCGCCGACATCATCTCGTCCGAGATCGACATGAACGTCCACGCCGACCGGGCGCTGGCAGCGCTCGGGAAGTGACTACTGCCCCGCGAGGGCCCGCAGGAAGAACGTGAGATTCGCCGGTCGTTCGGCCAGGCGCCGCATGAAGTACGCGTACCACTGCTTGCCGTAGGGCACGTAAACACGCACCGACCGACCAGCCTCCACGAGGCGGAGCTGTTCGTCGGTCCGAATGCCGAACAACATCTGATGCTCGAACGCGCGGGACGAGTTCCGCATGGCAGCAATGATTTTCGGATCATGCGACGCGATCATCGGGTAGCCGTCACCGCGCATCAGAATGTCCGCGCAGCGCAGATACGAGCCGGTCACCAGGTCGCGGTCCTGATAGGCGACCGACGGAGGTTCCCGGTAGGCGCCCTTGCACAGCCGAACGCGCGAACCGCGCCCCGAGAATCGCTCACAGTCGGCTTCGCACCGCCGGAGGTAGGCCTGCAGGACGATGCCCAGCCACGGAAACTCCCGGCGAACACTGTGCACGATGCGATGCGTCGAATCGGTCGTCTGGTGGTCTTCGGCGTCGACCGTGACGAGCACGTTCGATTTCTCGGCGGCCCGGCACACGATCGTGAGGTTCTCGGTCGCCACTTGCTCCCCCACCCGCTCGAGCGACTGTCCGAGCGCAGACAGCTTCACCGACACTTCGAGCGCGCCGTCCGAGGCGGGCAGCTGAGCCAGATCGTCGATCAGTTCGACGTATTCGGCTGCAGTGGAGTTCGCACCACGTTCAGTCGTCACGTTCTCCCCGAGGAAATCCACTGAGATCCGGCGTCCGGACTCGAGCAACGACGCGCACGCCCGCAGGACATCCGGCCGCGACTCCCCCGCGACGAACCGCTCGACCACCGACTTCGTCAGTGGGGTATGCGTCGCGACCTGCTTGAGCAGTCCCGACTTCGAGGCGGCGAGAAGGGCTGGGCGCAAAGGATTGAGCTCCATCACGGAGCCTGCATGTGCGGGTACCGGTGATCGGTCGGCGGAACCAACGTCTCCTTGATCGTCCGGGGCGAGACCCACCGCAGCAGGTTGAACGGCGAGCCGGCCTTGTCGTTGGTGCCCGATGCGCGCGAACCGCCGAACGGCTGCTGCCCGACGACGGCACCCGTCGGCTTGTCATTGATGTAGAAGTTGCCCGCCGTGTACCGCAGCGCGTGCGCCGCCTGCTCGATTGCCGCCCGATCCTGCGCGAAGATCGAGCCGGTGAGCGCGTAGGGCGCGGTCCGATCGACCAGGGCCAGAATGTCCGCAAACGGTTCGTCGTAGACGTAGATGGACAGTATCGGACCGAAGTATTCGGTGGAGAAGCACTCGTTGCCGGCATCCTCCGACACGAGGATCGTCGGCCAGACGAAGAAACCGTTCGAGTCGTCGTATCTGCCGCCGTGGACGAGAACAGCAGGCGACGACTCAGCCCGGTCCAGCGCGGCGACGTTCTTGTCGAAACCGCGCTGGTCAATGAGCGCACCGCCGAAATGCCGCAGGTCGCTGACGTCGCCATAGGAGATCGATTCCGTCTCCGCGAGCAGCGAATCCCGCATGCGATGCCACAGCGCGCGTGGGATGTAGGCGCGCGACGCTGCCGAACACTTCTGACCTTGATATTCGAACGCACCGCGGATGAGCGCAGTCTGCAGCGCCGCCGGGTCCGCCGACTCATGCGCGACGATGAAGTCCTTACCGCCGGTCTCCCCGACGATCCTTGGGTAGTCGCGATACGACGGAAGGTTGTTCGCGACCTCCTGCCACAAGTGGCGGAACGTCTTGGTCGAACCGGTGAAGTGGATTCCCGCGAGATCGCGGTCGTTGAGGAGGACTTCGGAAAGGTCCTGCCCGTCCCCGGTCACCAGGTTCAGCACACCCGGCGGAAGTCCGGCTTCTTCCAACAGCCGCATTGTCAGGAATGCCGAAAGCGATTGCGTCGGAGATGGTTTCCAGACGACGGTGTTTCCCATGAGCAGCGGTGCCGTCGGCAGGTTTGCGGCGATCGCGGTGAAGTTGAAGGGCGAGATCGCGTAGACGAAACCTTCGAGCGGTCGATAGTCGAGGCGGTTCCAGAAGCCCGGCGCCGACTCCGGCTGCTGCGCGAGAATCTCGCGGCCGAACGCGACGTTGAACCGCCAGAAGTCGACGAGCTCGCATGGCGCATCGATCTCCGCCTGGAACACGCTCTTGGACTGCCCGAGCATCGTCGCGGCAACCAGAGTCTCGCGCCACGGACCGGAGGCGAGGTCGGCGGCGCGCAGGAGAACGGCCGCTCGAGCGTCATAGGGCAGCCGACGCCAGTCCGGTGCTGCATCCTTCGCAAAATGTGCGGCCGCCGTCGCGTCCGCGTGGGTCCCGTTGGTGATCGTGCCGAGAAGATGTCGGTGATCATGCGGCTGGACGACGGAAATCCGCTGGCCCGCTCCGTGCACTTGCTTGCCGCCGATGATCATCGGCAGATCCATGGGATTCGCCTTGAGTTCCGTCAGCTTGGTCATCAGCCGCGAGCGTTCGGGACTCCCCGGCGCGTACGAGTTCGGCGGCTCGTTGCGCGGGGTCGGAACCTGCGTGATCGAGTCCATGGTCGCCTCCTGAAGGGAGAACCAGCCTGCTCAATTGCCAGAGTAGCGCCGCGGACCGGGTCCGGCTGGCCAAAGGCGGCAGCGTCAGCCGGCGGGAAACGGAGCCTTGACGAATTTGCCGTCCACGCGCTCGAACGCACTGCCTACGGGTGCCTCAAACACTTCTTCCAGTGCGGCGTCCTCAATCAACTCGCGCAGCGGCACGAGCACAGAATTTGCTGCGTCATCGATATAGTCCTGGGACTCATCTCCGGCGAACACCCGCCAGCCGCTGTCGTTCTCGCGATCGGCCGCCTCGCGATAAAGCCAGCAAACTTGCGCTCCGTCCCCGGCCACTCGTGCGGTAACAATCGCCAGCTTCGACAGGTCACCGAACCACAATCGCTCCATTCGGCGTTGGCGCGCGACGATCTCAGGCCCGCCAAGTTCGACCCGAACGCGCAACAAGGTTCCGTCAGCAGCAAGATCCCGGAAGACCGGGAAGGCGCCGTCGCCCCAACTCGTGAACCATCCCGTCATATGCGCGCCGCCCACCTCGATGACGCCGGACTCGGTCGGTGTGCGGTACATCTGCTGCAGCAATCGATAGTGATCATCATGGGGCCGAATGTCGTACGCGAACCGCAAACCTTCCGCCTTGAGCGCCCTCAGCGCCTGCAAACGTCCAACGACGTCATCGCGAACCAGATTGGTCCAACCGATTGCGGGCCCCTCGAGCGAAATCGGCGGTGAGGCCTGAGCATCGACAGAGACCCGTGCTCCGACAACGTCCTGGTCGCGACCCCAGAAGGCAAGGTCGTACATCCCATCGGCGGGATCGTCGTTGTGCCACGCATTCAGGGCAGCCGGATCAGCGAACAGAAGGCGGGCCTCATCGACCAGAACATAACCGCACTCAGCCGAGTGTTCCGGCTCTCCCGTTGCGCATTCGACCCACACCGAACGCCACCGTTCTTCGTACGCGGCTCCCGCGGGCATCCGCTCACCCCGGACCACGAGCGGTCCCGTCGGAACACCCCGCACGGCGACGGCCCAACCGCCGTGGAATGGAACTTCGGTCCCCCCGGGATCGTCATCGAGAAGCCGGTGCACCCGTGTGAAGTGTGCCATCCGTGGAATCTCACGAACCGTCGCATCCAGCCCCGTCCCGGCAATTTGCCGGGCCAATAGATCGTTGTCCGGGTCTTGATCAAAGCCGTAGCGGCCTTTGACCGTCGCAAGATCGATCTGCGCCGCCGCCTCCGCCGCGTCTGGCCCCACCACCTCGAGATCCACGGCGCGATTCGCCCGAGCGATCGTCTCCGGAGGGGCTTGATCCTCGTGCAAGAGTGGACTTCGGTCCGCGCTCCACAGTCTGAGCAAACCGAAGTCGATGAGAAGGACTTCGCCTGACGGGAAGGTGACAGTCCCAAGGGTCTCCGGCATAGATACCAATACTTCCTCAGACAATGGGGTCGGACCGAGTCGCCAGTGCGCCCGCGATTTCGACAACCGTGCTCAGATGCACACCAATTCGCGACAGGTCGGCCAATCGTTCATCAGTGCATTGCGATACCGCGTCGCTCGCAAGCACCGCTCGAAAGTCGCGCTCGCTCGCGTCGAACAACGTCGCGCGGGGACAATTGGGCAGGTTGCACCCGGCGACGACGACGGTGTCGCAGCCGTTCTCGTCGAGCCATTCCTGCAGTTGGGTGCGGTGAAACGCGCTCCAGCGGGGCTTGAACATAATGATTTCGCGCGCACCGACCTGCTGTAGTTCGCCGCGAAGGAGAGATTCGGTGTCGAGTGGAACGTCGAGCAACTCCGCGGGCAATTCGGCGCCGGCCGAGCCCGGCGCTGCGATGCGCGCCCCACCCTCGATCTGTGCTCGCCGCAGCAGGTCGACGTCGGAACCGTCGGGCTCATACAAACGCACGACATGGCAGATCGGGCGGCCGGCGGCTCGGAACGCCGTCACGAGCCGAGCGAGTTCGGGAAGGACGCCCGAGGTTCCGGCGACCGGCATGACACCGTCGTCGAGGAAGTCACGCTGCACATCGATGATGACGAGCGCGGCCGATCTCCAGTGCGGCTCGGTGTAATCCGGCATGTGCCGACGGTATCGCGCCTAGAGGCGGCGTTTGAGCCCAACCTGGCCGGTCTCATAACCGTGTTTGTTGTAGAAAGCCCGCGCCCGTTCACGGACTTCATCTGTGGTCACCTGCGCCAATTGCGCACCGTGCGCCCGCCCGTAATCGTGCGCCCATTCGAGCATTGCGGTGCCGAGACCGTGTGAGCGCTCTGCGGCCGCCACGCGCAGACCTTCGATCTGGAGCCTGGTGGAACCACCCCGGGTGAGACCGGGAATGACCGTCAACTGCATCGTCGCCACGATCCGGTCGGCTCCGTTGAGGACGACGCCCAGGTAGTTGGACTCGTTGCGAACCACGACGTCATAGGCTGCTTCATAGCGTTCGAGCTCGGCAGTCTCGCGAATCGGGCCGAACTCGTCGTCCGATAGCAGCGCGGCGATCGCCGCAACATCGTCACGTCTCGCGCGTTCCACTCGGAAGGTTCGGCCGGCCACTCGCAGCAATCCGCGAACCGACGAGCGCGCATTCGACTGTAAGCGGGCGACGAGAAGGTCGAGCCACGTGCCGACATTGCGCCGAGCTTCGACCGTGTCTGGATACCGACATCGCAGGTGCAGGCCTGATTCGTCCAAAATGAACCAGAGCATGACGCCATCGGTCTTGATCGTGGCGCTCACGGTGTGGGCGCGGAGACCCGCGGCATCGATGCGCACCGGCAGTCTGCGCAGATCCAGCCAGGAAATCGCGAACATTCCGGGCGCCACCGGCATGCCACCCCACGGTGCCAAGACGTCCGCGAGCGGCCACGAGCCCAGCTGAACAGCCTCCTTGACCGCGGCCGCCGCGGCGCGCGGCTCAGCGACCGACGACTCCAGCACCGAGTTGGTGATGAACCACCCAACCGAATCGTGCCAGTTGTGGTCGAAGCGGCTGTGCACCGGAAAGACCGCCCGCAGCGGGGTGCCGGCCATCTCGCGCGTCACGGCGGTCATCGCCACGACCGCCAGAGCCAGCGTCGAGACGCCGTCATCGCGGGCCTGCGCGGCGAATGCCGCACCGTCGTCGAGGTCGAACACATCACGCACCTCGACGCGCTCGGGCTGCGGTTCAGGTGCGCCGAGGGGCAGCGGGAATCTCGGCATGACGCCGCCGCTGTCGTTGATGATGTCGGCCCACCGGTGACGCACGTGGTCCGGCACCCCACCCACATCCAATAGCTCGATGAGTGCCTGTGTGTGCTCGACGAACGCCGGCGCCCGCGGCGCTTCGAGTGGTTGTCCGTCCTTCGCTTTGGCGAGCATCGACAGCAGGTCGCGCGCCAGCACGAGCAGCGACCACATGTCCACGTGGGAGTGGTCGGCCGCGATCACGACCGTCAGTCCGGCCGCGGTCTCCAGCACGCACAGCCGATGCGAGGGCCGCCGATAGGGCGAACAGTAGGAGTCGAGAACGACTCGTAGCGCGTCATTGACCGCCTGCCCCGCGGCGATCTCGTGTTCGACCCAGGCGCCGGGCCCGACGTCGATCGCATAGAGCTCCGGATCGCCATCCGGACCGGGCACGAAGGCGGTCTGCAAGGTGCCATGGCGCGCGATGACCGCGAGCCAGGCGTCGGCCAGCACTTCGCGGGCCACCGGAAGGGGCAGCCGAATCGATAGCGCCATCCACGACCCGGGTCGGTCTCCCCGACCGACATGGAGACGTTGGTCGAAGGACACCGAAAGGCGACGACCGAGTGCAGACGCCGTGACGTCGTAGCCCCACAGTCGACCGAACGGTAGCCGCAGATGCGTGACGTTGGTCAGCCGCATGGCAGTAGATTAGCGCCCCCGCTAGCCTAAAAGGTCTTGCGCCACGGTCGCGCGAGGTGACTCGATCGACGACGAAAGGACGAGCCTCATGGCCACTTTCGCGGTTCCGGGAGCCGAGCTCGCGGTTTCACTCAGCGATGAGGGCGGCCACCCCGTCGTTCAGTTGCATGGCCTCACGTCGAGCCGCGCGCGCGATCGCCTCCTCAACCTCGATCTCGGCCGCGGTCTCAGCGGAACTCGACTGCTGCGCTACGACGCGCGCGGCCACGGGAAGTCGACGGGCCGGAAGGTCCCCAGCGACTATCGATGGACCGTCCTCGCGGACGACCTGCTGCGACTTCTCGAACAATGGTTCCCCGGCGAGCAGGTCCACGGCGTCGGCCCGTCGATGGGTACCGCCACGCTGCTGCACGCCGCGGCCCGGGAACCAGAGCGATTCGCAGGGCTCACGTTGATGGTCCCGGCGACCGCGTGGGAGACCCGTCCGGCACAGGCGGCGAACTATCGAGCCGCGGCTGACCTCATCGAGTCAGAGGGCGTCGACGCATTGATCGCCGCGTCGCGCTTGGTCGCACCTCCGCCCGCCCAGATCGGCGTGCCCGAGACGGTCCCTGACGTTCCCGACGCTCTGCTCCCGTCCTTGTTTCGCGGTGCGGCACTCAGTGACCTGCCCGCGCCGGAAGCCATCACTCGCATCGACGCACCGACGACGATCCTGGCGTGGATCGACGATCCGGGACACCCGCTGTCCACCGCGGAATCCCTGGCCGCGCTACTTCCGAACGCGACCCTGACCGTGGCTTCTACGCCCGCTGATGTCGAGAAGTGGCCCCAGATTCTGAGCGAGGACGTCGCTCGCCGGGGCTAGCCGACCAATTCGGCTCGCCCTCGCAGTACGTCGATGACGTGGTCGAGTTCGAATTTGAGTTCAAGGTCGGGTCGATCCGCCGGTCCGTCGCGATAGACGATGTTTACGTCTCGCCGCAGGCCTTGTTTCGGCGACGCGCCGCCCCCGTCGATCACGTAGTGCATCGTCGAGTCGGCGACTCGGACGGTGACGGAACCACCGTCGGGAATGAGCGCGGCCACGTGCGGTCCGAGTGGGATGGCAAACCAGTGGGCCCGCACCGCGTCCGTCGGTCGGCGATCTCCCAGGTGCTCGACCCCCCACGCCGACAGCGCCTCGAGAACTGGGCGAAGCGCCTGCCCGGCTTCGGTCAATTCGTACTGGGCCGTGGTCGCACGGGGCCCGACTTTCGAGCGGGTCAGAATGCCATCGCGTTCGAGATCCTTGAGTCGAGCGGCCAGCATGTCCGTGCTGATGCCGGGCAGATCGGCGAACAGGTCGCTGTACCGCCGAGGACCTGCACACAATTCCCGCACGACGAGAAGGCTCCACCGATCGCCCACGAGATCGAGGGCGCGG
>JAJFUQ010000244.1 GCA_021372355.1 Nocardiaceae bacterium
GAATGAGAAGCCGGCAGGCAGGTGTCCGGTGAATTGTTCGTGATCTGTTCCGCACAGACCGCATGCTTCAACTCGCAGGATCGCACCCCGGTCGCCGACCTCGGGGATGGTCATCTGGCGCCGCTGCAGACTCCGCGGTCCGGTCAGCACCATCGCCTCGGCGATCATGGAAGCTCGAACCCGGTGAACGACCCTGTGTTTCGGAGGCACACCGTTTTACCTACGTACATTTCCGCGCCCATCGCCTCGGCGATCTGCGGATCGTCGCTGCGTGCGACGACTCTTTGCCCGTCGGACAGGTGCGCGATGATCGGAGTCCATCGAGGTTGGCCGTCTCGGTCGTAGACGACGGTGTATCCGTCGACTGTCGCGCAACCGGTCGCCTCGTCGGCGCCTGCGACGGCCAGCCGCGATGAATCGATTTGAGCTTGTTCGACCGCCGTGTCGAGCAGTCGCCACCCGGTTGGTGGCGGGGTGGCCGACCACAGACCGACCGAATGCTTCGTCGAATACCACCCGAGGCCGGTGACGAGTCCGGCATCGGTTGGGTCGCGTCGGCACCGTCGGACCATCTCCACGATCGAGTGGCTGACGTAATTGTTTCCGGGACCGCCGTGATAAGGCAGGCCTCCGGTTACTGTGAGGCCTCTGTCGTCGAGGGGGTCCAAGTCGAGAGCCTCGGCAGCCATCTCAATTGCCGACGGGAAGCAGGAGTAGAGGTCGAACCACCGGATGTCGTCGGTGGTCAACCGGCCCGCATCGAGAGCCTTCCGTGCCGCTACCTCGATACCCGATGAGCGGCTGAGGTCCGGCCGTTCCACGGGGAAGTACACGTCGTTGCAAGTCGCTGCTGACCAGGGAAAGACCCAACGATCGCGCGCGACGCCTAATTCGTCCGCCACCTCGGCCGCCATGAGAATGAAGGCGGCAGCCATGTCGACGGACATGATGCTGTTGAGCAGCTTGGGATAGGGCAAGCAGACCATGCGGTTTTCCGCGGTGACTTCGCTGAGTTCGGTGGCACTTCGTGCGCGTGGGACCCAGGCCTGTTCCGGATGGCGTGCCGCCTCGGCTGTGAACGGGGCCATCAGCGTGCCCAGCCACTCCCGTTGAGCATCGAAGTCGCGGCCGTGGCGCGCGGCGATCGCGGACTCGAAGATGGGATACACCTCGTGCGGCCAACTCAGACCCACCGACAATTCGGCTTGACTCAGCCCGGGGCGGGCGTCGCCCAGGGATTCGTCGTCGGAGCGGGGTGGGGGCGGCGAGTCGAGAAGTGCCCCGCCCTGAAGCTTGCGTGCGGAATGCCCGCTCTCCGCCCCGACGACCAGGACGACATCTGCACGGCCTTCGCCTATTTCGCCACCCAACACTTCGACGAGATACTGCGGGGTGTTTCCGCCGACGGGACAGCTGATGCGGCGGGCGGGACTGATGTGCATCGCTTCGGCGATCCTGCTGGCGGGATTGTCGCGCGGTATGACCAGGATGCCCGGAGTCGCGACGGTGTCGATGCGCCGCTCGACCGGGCGACTTGCGTCTTTGACCGCGCGGCGTGCGGCTTCTACCGCCAAGTCGATCGGGTCCACGAAGTCGTTCCCGCGATGGGTAACTTCGCCCACGCCGACGACAACCGGGGTACGCGCTTCTACCAACATCGGCATCGGCATCCGCTCAGGGCCACGGGGCTGACTTGAGACATAACTGCGATGGTGTCATGTGCGTGGGCAAGTCACAATGGTGTGCGCTCGCGGCATACTGGCTGTGTGTCGACGAGGTTGTTGAGATGGGGCGCCGCCGCGCCGACAGATCGTGGGTCCGCTCGCGACCGGTTGCTCGATGCTGCCGAGCGGTGCCTCGAGAGTTGCGGTGTGGTGGGCACGACCATGGAGGACATCGGCAGAACAGCGGGTGTGTCCAGGGCAACGGTGTATCGCTACTTCCCCAGTCGGGAGGCGGTGATGTCGGGTGTCATCATTCGCGCCGCCGAGCGCTATCTCGACCGCATCAGCCCGCGGATCGCGGCGCACGCCGACCTGGGCTCCGCGCTCGTCGATTTCGTGGAATACACGGTTGAGGCCGCGCGCCGCGAAGAGATCATCGGATTGTTGTTCGGCAGCGACGAGGAACTCGCCGGCGTGGGTCTCGCGGCGGGGACCTCGACGTCCCTCTTCGAAATCGTCACCGAATTTCTGCGTCCCATCTTCACCAGACACTGGAGTTGCGTGGAACCGGGCGTCTCCATCGACGACGCCGCCGAGTGGGTTGTCCGCACGATATTGAGCCTGCTGACTGTTCGAGGGCCGCGGGAGCGCAGTCGTGACGGACTCCGGGCGTTTCTGTCGAGGTTTCTCCTTCCGGCGATCCTGGCGGGTGACCACGCTCGACCGATGTGACATCTATGGCGTAATGTCTCGACGGCAGATGAGGTAGGAGGGCCTGTGCAATTCACCACGTTCAACGAACAGGTCGCTGAGCAACTAAAGAGCGCAGCAGAAACCACGGGCGGGTTGGCCGGTTACCTCGGCTTCCGTCACACCGAATTCACTGCGGGACGGCTCGTCGCGGAGATGGACGCACGCGACGACCTGAAGACGCCTTTCGGGAACCTGCATGGGGGCTGCTTATCGGCCATGGTCGACCACTGCCTCGGAGTGGTGTTTTATCCCGTGATTCCACTGGGATCTTGGGTCGCGACAACGGAGTTCAAACTGAATCTGCTTCGTCCGGTCTCTAGCGGCACCTGTGTAGCCACAGCCGAGATCATCTCGCTGGGCAGAACCAGCGGTGTGGCGCGTATCGACATCTGCAACGACGGCAGAGCGGTGTGTGCGGCCCAGGGAACCGTCACCGTCGTCGCACCGAAGACGAACTCCTGATGCCTGCACACAGAGCAAGTGATTCGTCGGCTCCCGTGGTCGAGCGTGTGCCCACGGCGGACGGGCTGTCGCTGGCGGTCGACCTCTACCGCTGTGACGCGCCGCGGGCGGTCGTGTTGCTCCTTCACGGCGGAGGTCAAAGCCGACACGCCTGGGACGTCACCGCCCAACGCCTGCACCAGCGGGGCTACACGGTGGCCGCGTACGACACCAGGGGACACGGGGACAGCGACTGGGACCCCGACGGACGCTACGACGGGGACCGGCTTGGATCCGACCTATTGGCCGTGCGCTCATACGCCGATTCCGGCCGCCCCGTCGCCGCGATCGGCGCCTCTCTGGGCGGCTTGACCATTCTCGGAACACACTTGCTCGCCCCGCCGGACCTATGGCAGGCCGTCGTCCTGGTTGACGTCACTCCGCGAATGGAGATGGAAGGCGCCCGACGAGTCGTAGCGTTCATGTCGGCACACCCCGAAGGTTTCGACAGCCTAGAGTCGGCCGCTGACGTGATCGCCGCCTACAACCCGCACCGCCCTCGCCCCGAAAACCTCGACGGCCTCCGAAAAGTCCTCGCCCGTCGCGAAGACGGTCGCTGGGCCTGGCGATGGGATCCAGCTTTCGTGACGTCGAATTTCCAGTTCCTGCAGGGTGATCCAGACGAAGGCGCTAAAGACTTCGACATGATGAGCGCGTTCCTTCTCGATGGTGCGCGGCAGATGTCCGCGCCAACGCTGCTGGTCCGGGGCCTACTATCTGACATCGTCTCCGAAGAGACAGTAAGGCATTTCCTGACCGTCGTTCCGCACGCGCAAACCGTTGACGTGTCGGG
>JAJFUQ010000257.1 GCA_021372355.1 Nocardiaceae bacterium
TGCAACTGCGGCGGCCATTGTCCGAAAATATCAAATGTCCGCCCGAAGCGAACGTTCATCTGGGGATTCAACCTCCATAGCGTTGATGTCATGAACGCCACCGCAGTCGTCGCCCCACAGACCACCCTCGCAACGGAACTCCAGGACCTCTACGCGAGGACCAAGGCCAAGGTCGGCGACGAGGATCTCACCCACATCCGCGCCGTCGCCGCCTACTCGAAGGCAATCAACGCGCGGCGCCTCGAACTGGTTCGCTCCGGCACCCCGAAGGCAATGAGCCGAGCGGTAGTACTCGAAATGCTCTACCGGCTCCTCCAATTCTCCGAGCTCGGCCACAACATCATCCACGGGTCGTACGACCACCTGGAGAACGCGGGCGAATTCCATTCCGACCGCTACCAGTGGGACTTCAACGTCGACGTCGCCGAGTGGAAAGTGATGCACCACGAAGGACATCACCCGAACACGAACATCGTCGGTCAGGATCACGATCTCGGGTACAGCGTCGTGCGCGCTCATGCCGGACAGGACTGGCTTGGCCACCACGCATTGCAGCTTCTCTTGGTCGGCGCGGCAACCCCGTTCGTCTCCCAGGTGGCGCCGTTCGTCGTGACCAATGCGGCCCGGCAGATGAAGAACACCCCGTTCTTCAGCCTCGACACGTTGCGCGTGCCGACCGGGGTCGCCTACCGCGACACGGTCCGCCGACTTATCACCGAACCACGCGCTGCCGGCTCGCGATTCCTGCCGACACTGCTCGGCAATCACGTCGGCGGAGTCGCGGGCTACCTGGCCGTGCTGTTCCTGGTCATCATCGAGCACCACGCCGGTGACGTCGAGGCCTTCCCGGACCCAGGCCCGGACGAGACGCGCGATGAGTACTACTCCCGGCAGATCCGAGCGACTCGCAACTTCCTGCCGAACTCCAAGCTCGACTCGATGTTCAAGCAGATCCTCGAGGAGGAGGTGCCGTACAAGAACCGGCCGGACTTCCGAATCTTCTACGGCGGCTTGGACACCCACGTCGAGCACCACCTGTTTCCCGACTTGCCGCCCAACCGGCAGCGCGAGATCGCGCCGCAGGTCAAGGAGATCGCTCTGCGATATGGCCTTCCTTTCCACGAGACGCCGCTTGCCGACACCGCCGGGCTGATGGTGCAGGCCCTCACTGGCCTCTCGATTCCGGTCGGGGAACGCGAACATTCGAGCGCCTGGCGATTGGTGAAGCAGCCGTTTTCGCTTGCTCGTCGAGTGGTAGCCGGCGCGAAGTATCGCCTGCTCCCCGACAGCCCATACCTCGGCAAACCGCGCTGGTACAACGTTCCGGCTCGCGTCGTCGCGACCGAGCAACTCGCCGGTGGCCGGGCTCGGCTCGTCCGCATCGAGAAGCCCCACGGCTGGGATGACGTGCGATGGGATGCGGGAGCATTCGTCTCCCTGAGCGTCGAGCACAACGGTGAAGCACTCGTGCGCCAGTACAGCCTGGTCAACGACAGCGACGGCTCGGACACCATGGATATCTGCATCAAGCGGGTCGATGGCGGCCGGGTGTCGAACCAGCTCAACGACACGTTGCAGCAAGGCGCGTACGTGACACTCGTCGGTGCCCCGACGTCGACCGGCGGCCTCGTCACGGCCGGTGTTCCGAGTAAGGCGCTGTTCGTGGCCGGCGGCGTGGGAATCACCCCGATCATCAGCCACCTGCGCCGGATCGCGCGCAGCGGCAACACCAGCGACGCTGTCCTGCTGTATTTCAACCACGACAAGAAGTCGACCCTGTTCGAGCGCGAAATCCGCGCACTCGGCAACGAGCTGGGTATCCGGGTGCACCTGTTCGAGGGCCTGCGGCCGTCCGCGCTACTGCTCGGTCGACTCGTTCCGGACGCGAGCGAGCGCGAGACGTTCGTGTGCGCCCCGACCGGGCTCGTCGACTCGGTGCGCGACTACCTGTCCGACCTCGGTCAGCCCGCCGAGCTGTTCCACACCGAATCGTTCACGCCGCCCGAGCTGGTTCGACCCGTCGATGACGGCCGCCGGTACACGGTGAGCTTCCGTCGCAGCGATCGCAAGGTCGAGATCGATGGTGCGACAACGCTGCTCGAAGCCGCGAACCGCGCCGGAATCTCGGTGCCGACCGGGTGCCGTCGTGGACTGTGCCGGGCGTGCGTGACGCCGAAGCTGAGCGGCACCACGCAGAACGAGGACGCCGAGGTGGGCGTCAACCGGATCACCGTGTGCGACAGCCTCGCCTGCTCGGACATCGACCTGGATCTGTGACATCAACCTGGATCTGTGAAGTCCCGCTAACCTCGCCCATGTGAAGAGTCCGGACGTCGTCATCGCGGGCCTAGGACCGGCGGGCCGGGCCCTCGCCCACCGTTGCGCACATCAGGGCCTCGACGTCCTCGCGCTCGACCCGCACCCGTACCGTCGCTGGACTCCCACCTACGCCGCGTGGGCGGACGAGCTGCCGGCCTGGCTCGCCGACGATGCGATCGCGGCTCGGGTAGCCAGACCCGCCGCGTGGACGACCCGTGAGCATGTTCTCGATCGCCCCTACGTCGTCTTGAGCACTCCAGCTCTGCAGGAATCGCTCGACCTCGGTGGCGTCAAGGTCGTGCAGGATCGGGTCGCGGAGGTCGCGCGCAACCACGTCGTTCTGGCGTCCGGAGCGAAGGTCAAGGCTGGCTACGTCGTCGACGCGCGTGGCGCCGTCCGATCTGCCTCGATTCCGGAACAGACGGCGTTCGGCGTTGTCGTCGATCGCGACCGCGCCGTAAAAGCGCTCAATGGGCAAGAGGCGTGGTTCATGGACTGGTGGCTCGACAACGACACCCGTCTCGCGGAGCCACGATCGTTCCTGTACGTAGTCCCCCTCGACGACGACCGTGTGCTCCTCGAGGAGACGTGCCTCGTCGGCAGCCCAGCCCTCGATCTCAAAGAACTCCAGCGCCGCCTGCAGGTTCGCCTCGCCCACCGCGGGATTCATCTGACCGGCGGCGAGACCACCGAGAAGGTGCGTTTTCCGGTGTTCGCACCGACGCCCTCGCTGCGCGACAACCAGGCGCTTCGCTTCGGCTCGCGAGGTGCCCTCATGCACCCGGGCACGGGCTACAGCGTCGCGACTTCGCTTCGGCTCGCCGATACCGTCGCGGACGCGATCGCGGCCGGAGCGTCGCCGCTGCGCACCCTGTGGACGCCATCAGCCAGAGCGGTCCACGCACTCCGGCTCGCCGGCCTCCGGACGCTGCTCAAGCTCAAGCCGCATCAGACCGCGAGCTTCTTCGCGTCGTTCTTCTCATTACCCGTCGACGTGCAGCGGACGTACTTGAGTGAGCGGGACAACCTGCCCGGAATGACCCGCGCAATGGCTCGCGTCTTCGCCGATCTGCCGATGTCGCAGCGCCGAATCGTCATCGCGGCAACGATGTCGGCCCGTCGATCAACCGGGAACGACTCGCACATCTGATCATCCTTAGCCATGATGGAGTGGTGCGAGCAATCTGGAAAGGTTCGATCGCCTTCGGGCTCGTCAACGTGCCGGTGAAGGCGTACACCGCAACCGAGGACCACGACATTCACTTCAACCAGGTCCACGGCAAGGACGGCGGCCGTATCAAGTACGACCGCAAGTGCTCGGTGTGCGGCGAGTCGGTCCCCTACGCCGATATCGACAAGGCCTACGAGGACGAGAACGGCGACCGCGTCATCGTGACCGACCAGGACCTTTCGAAGCTGCCCGCTGCCGAGAAGCGCGAGATCTCCGTTCTCGAGTTCGTGCCGACCGACCAGATCGACCCGATTCTGTTCGAGAAGACGTACTACCTCGAACCCGACTCGATGACGCCGAAGGCGTACGTACTCCTGTCGCGCACGCTCGAGAACACCGATCGGACCGCGCTGGTCCACTTCACACTGCGGCAGAAGACGCGCTTGGCGGCCCTGCGCGTGCGCAACAACGTCCTCGTTGTACAGACGCTCCTGTGGCCGGATGAGGTTCGGGCCGCGGAGTTCCCGGCGCTCGACGACGTGAGCGAACCGCGCGCGAACGAACTCAAGATGGCCGAGACGCTCGTCGAGAGCATGTCGGGAGACTTCGACCCGGCCGAGTACACCGACGACTACCAGGTCCAGCTCAAGAAGATGCTCGACGAGAGCATCAAGGCCGGCGGCAAGAAGGTCATCCCGGCCGAAGAGGTTGCCGAAGGCGAAGAGGACGCCGAGGTCGTCGATCTCGTCGCAGCACTGCAGCGGAGCCTCGAGCAGTCGTCGAAGAAGAAGACAGGCTAGTACCGAACCAGACATTTCCGACAGGTTCGCGGAAACCGCAAACACCTGGCGTCGAGGAACGAAACCCTACTCCGGTGTTCTTCTTCATCGCCCGCATGCTGGGTGTGGAGCATCGCCGGATCAAGATCGAGACGTCGCTCACCAGTCGACTCCGCAAGATGCTGCTGTTCCTGCTCTTGCTCGTTGCGCTGCACGTCATCGCGATGCTCGTTTTCGAACAGGCCGCTCTGCACAAACGCGGCGACGAAAGCAGTATCGAAGTCTTTGTGAACGCGGTCTGGCTCACGCTGACCACGGTCCTGACGATCGGCTATGGCGACATCTCCGCCGCCACGATCCCGGGAAAAGTAGCGACCATGCTGCTGCTCTACACGGGCGCAGTGTTCATGGTCGCCAACGTGGCGTCCGCGGCGGTCGAGATGCGTCTGGAAAAACTCACCCGTATGCGTGACGGCACGTGGAGGTGGAAATTGCGCGACCACATTCTGATCTTGAACTCACCCGCGAAAGAGTCCGAACGATATTTCGTGTCACTGATCGAACAACTTCGACGGGAGCGCGAGTTCACCAACATCCCGGTCATGATCCTGACCGAGCGCTTCACCAACGGACTCCCCGACGGCCTGCGCGATCTTGGGGCCGTGTTCTATCAGGGTTCCCCGCATGACCTGAAGGCCCTGCAGAGCGCCGGCGCGGACAAAGCGAAGTACATCGTGCTGCTCGCCGAGGAGGAAACTCATCCCCGGTCCGACAGCTTGAACTTCGACGTCCTGCTCGAACTGCACGAGACCTACACGAACGCGCGCATCATCTCCGAGGTCGTGGAGGATTCTTCGCGCGAGCGCTTCCGCCGATTCGGTGCCCACCGCATCGTCCGTCCAGTCCGGTCGTATCCCGAATTCATCGTTCGCGCGCTCGCGTGCCCTGGTTCGGAAACCGTCGTGGAGGACATCCTCAACGGCGAAGGCAGCGTCACGCAGCGGTTCAACGTCCGCATCGATAACTGCCGCTGGGCCGACATCGGCGCGACGATGCTCATGAAGGGCTACGGCACGGTCCTCGGCTACGTCGACGAGCAGCGAAAGGTCATCTCGAACCCGCCGCCCCTGCACCCCGTCACCGGTCGCGGACTGTTCGTGCTGGTCCGGACCGACAGTCCCCCGTCGCGATCGCAGGTCCAGGCGGCCATCGACGGGCTGGGCGTGGACGCCCGGTGAAGCTCGTCATCCTCGCGGCGATTCTCGCCGTGATCGGATACGTGGTCACATCCGTCGCTGTGGCCGCGATGTTCCGGCCGATCACCTTCCGGGGAATCCCGCCGATCTTCGGCTGGCGTGGTCTCGTACCCGCGAAAGCATCCGTGATCGCCCACCGATTGGTCGAGCAGATCATGACGCGAGTCGGGACGATTCGCGATGTGTGGGACCACGCTGACCCGAGGCGAATCAGCGAGCATCTCGTTCTTTCGTTGCGTCCACGAATGCCCGAGATCGTGGAAGACGTGTGCCTCGACGCCGACGCCACCTTGTGGGACATCCTCCCCGACGACGTCAAGACATCGATCTACACGCGACTCGACGAACGGATGCCCGAGGTCATCCCGAAATTGCTCAGCGAGATCGAGGAGAACCTCGACGACCTGGTGAGCATCGACTACATCACCACAGTGCACCTCATCGATCAGCCTGGAATGCTCGTCCGGTTGATCGAGCACGTCGGGCACAAGGAAATCCTGTTTCTCAAGCGCGTGGGACTGCCGATCGGCATCATCGCCGCGCTGGGATCGCTCATCGGAAACACGACGCATCAGCCGTGGTGGGTCGACGGCATCGCGGCCGCGACGGTGTTCGCGGTCGGCGCGTTCTTGGCGATCCAGGTGGTCTTCGCGTGGCCTGAGCTGGGCACACTCGGACCGTTCACGTTCCATGGGCTGCTCTACCAGAACCAGGACAATGCCGTCCGGGTCGCGACGCGGATCTTCACCCGCGACATCATCACGGTGTCGAACCTCGTTCGCGACACCCTCGACGGTCCCGGCGGCGACCGAACCCGAGAGATCATCCGGCGGCATGTCACTCCGCTCGTCGAGTACGGGATGCAGCGGGCGATGCGGATCATCAAGAAGGCACGTTCACCCGAGCAGGTCGCCAGACTCATCGACGACCTCACCAACGCGGCGATCGATCAAGCGCTCGAGCCGCTGCATGAGCCAACATTCAACCGGGAACGCCAGATCGTGCTCGAAGACGTCTTCGTCCACAAGATGCTCGACCTCACGCCGGCTCAGTACGGCGCCCTCATCCGCCCGGCGCTCGGCGGATACGAGTGGATGTTGATTCCGGTGTGCGCGGCCGCCGGATTCATCGGTGGTGCGGCCGCATTCCTGTTCGAAATCAACAATCCCCTGCTCTGAATCCAGAGCAGGGGATGTCGGTCGGTCGTCGTCAGATCAGTAAACAAGTCCTCCGTTCGGTGCGATCGTGAAGCTTGCGTTCATGTTCGGGAATGCGGTGTCGACGTTGCTGCTGACGTCGTAGCGGTGGGCGAAGTAGCCGTCGACCTGGGTGCCGTCGGTCGTGGCGCCCTGGCCGTCGTTGTTGGCCTGGAAGGTGACGATCGTGTTGGTGTCCGGGACGCCGTAGTTCACGACGGCGGTCAGTCCGTCCCAGTTCGCGGCCGATGCGGTGACGATCTCGCTCGAATGCGGTGCAAGCGTCTGCTGCGGCGCGGCGATGAAGTCGCCGGCTGAGGTGTAGTCGCCGGTGAGAGTCATCGTCTGGTCGGTGTTGTTGTAGATCGTCATGGCGATGGTGTTGCCGTTGTCCGGGAGGGTTCCGGCGGAGGCGATGCCGGCTGCTCCGATTCCGGCGCCGATGACAGCGAGGCCGATGAGCGGGGTGGCGATGAGGGTCTTGGCGGTCACGGTCTTGGCGTTCATTTCAGTGTCCTTATCGGGAGAAGTTCTGTTCCGGTGTATTCCGGCGATGTATTGACTTTCCCGCGAATCAGGCCGCCACATGATCGGCCGAACAGGCCATCCACCAGGGGAAACGACGTTCCCCCGATCGGGGGACAAGCCCGGTTGCGGGCGTCCTCCGCACTCGCACCAATCCAACGGGCGACCGGCTCCGAATTTCTCACGTTGCCTGCCCGGAATTCCCACCGACCCGGGCGGTCGACCGCCCGGCTGGCCGAAAATCTAAGACTGACCAGCCGGGCTTTCCAAAAGGAAGGCCTCATCGTGGAACGAATCGCCATCATTGGCAGTGGAGTTGCTGGGCTGACCGCCGCCTGGGCCTTGAACAAGACCGCGAATGTCACTCTCTTCGAGGGTGACACGCGTCTCGGCGGCCATGCTCATTCCCACGAGATCCCCCGGCCCGACGGCGACACAGACGTCGTCGACACGGGTTTCATCGTCATGAACTTCGCCACCTACCCGACACTGGTGCGTCTGTTCTCCGAACTCGGGGTGACAACGCAACCGGCCGAGATGTCGATGTCGGTGACGTGCTGCGGATGCGGCCTCGAATATGCGGGTGCGCGCAAACTCGCGGGCCTGTTCCCATCCCGGAGACTGCTGACCAATCGCCGTTATCTGAAGATGCTCATCGAAGTCCCGCGCTTCCATCGCGCGGCCCGGAAATTGCTGGCATCGGAAGACCACTCGGATCAGACGTTGGGCGAGTTCCTCGACCGCCACGAATTCACCCAGTACTTCATCGACCACTTCGTCACGCCGCTTGTGGCGTGCGTGTGGTCTTGCCCGGACGTCATCGCGCTCGACTATCCAGCCCGATACCTGTTTTCCTTCCTCAACAACCACGGCATGCTGCGGATCTGGGGATCGCCACAGTGGCAGACCGTCGTCGGTGGTTCCCGCGAGTACGTCAACCGGATCGCCGAGCAACTCCCGGACGTCCGATTGAACACGCCGGTGGTCGGCGTGACCCGCCACTCAGGGCGCGTCGAGGTCCAGGTCGACAGCGGCCGCTCGGAGTCCTTCGACGCCGTCGTCATCGCCACACACGCCGACCAGGCGCTCGCGCTGCTCGCCGATGCGACGGCCCTCGAGAAGGAAGTGCTCGGCGCGTTCGAGTACTCCCCGAATCGGGCTCAGCTGCACTCCGACGAGTTCCAACTCCCCGTCAGCGACCGGGCCCGCGCGTCCTGGAACTACCGCAGCTTTACCTGCGGGGCGTCGATCAGCGATCCGCCGACCATCACGTATGACATGAACCGGCTACAACGCATCGCGACGTCGCAGCGCTACCTCGTCAGTCTCAACGCTTCCGACGACGTGCATCCCGCGTGCATCCACGCGGACATGAACTACACCCACCCGCAATTCACTCCGACGTCCGTGGCCGCACAGCGACGGCTGCCCGAACTCAACACCGAACGCGTCGCGTTCGCGGGCGCCTACCACGGGTGGGGATTCCACGAGGACGGCGCTCGATCCGGCCTGGCCGCAGCGCGTGCGCTGGGGGCGAGATGGTAGACAGCGTCCGCTTGTATCGAACTCGGATCTTTCACCGCCGCATGCATCCCGTCGAGCACGACTTCAGTTACCGCGGGTACTGGTGGCTCGTCGACGTCGACCAACTCGACGCACTGCCGCCGTCCGTGCGATTGGTGGCCCGGTTCGAGCCACGTGACTACTGCGGTGACCCCACCGCTCCGATCGGGTCCAATGTGCGGGCGTTTCTTTCCCGGCAGGGCGTCGACCCGCACGGGCTCACGATCAAGATGCTGACGACACCTCGCCAGTTCGGCTACTCGTTCAACCCGATCACCGTGTTCTATTGCCAGCGCGCGGACGGCGACCCGGTCGCGGTGATTGCCGAGGTCCACAACACCTACGGGCAGCGACACCGCTACCTCTTGCGCCCGGACGAGCATCACCGGGCAGAGACCCGCAAGGAGCTTTTCGTGTCGCCGTTCTACGACACCTCGGGCAACTACCACATCCAATCACCGGTGCCGAACCAGTCGTTGGCGCTGACCGTGAGCCTGCATCGCAGCGGAGAGCCGCCGTTTGTGGCGTCCGTCCTCGGCGATCAAGTCCCCATCACGCCCCGAACCGTCGCGGCTGCACTCGCGGTCGGGACTTCCCTACTCACCAGCGCACGCATCCGCCGTCAGGGAATCAGCCTGTGGCGCAAGAAGATCGATATCCAGCCTCACCAGAACACCGAAGGAATTCACCGTGACTGACACCATTGAGTTCATCCGGGAACCACAGTTCATCGATCCGGAACGGTGGCCGGACGTGACGACGGTACCGAGCACGACGTGGCGGACGGCGATCGCGCGGATGATCATGCGGAACGCGGTGAAGAACCTGCCGCTGCGCGTTCGTCTTGCCGGAATCGGAACCTGGGGCGCCGGGTCGAGCGCCGATCCGATGATGGTCGTCGTGAATCCGGAGGCCTTCTTCGCCCGTCTTGGAAACAGCGGCCTGATCGGATTCGGCGAGTCGTACCTGGCCGGCGAGTGGACGACCACGAACGCTCAAGCGCTCACCGACGTCGTGTCCGTGCTCGCCAACAACGTCGCGAATCTCGTCCCCGCATCCTGGCAGCGGCTGCGCAGCCTCGCGGTCCGGCATTCACCTATCGAGACGCGAGACTGGCGGAAGGCGGCGCAGGAGGACATCGCCGCTCACTATGACCTGTCGAATGACATGTTCGCCGCGTTCCTCGACTCCACGATGATGTACTCGGCGGCGTTGTTCGACGACGAGAGCCGCGCGCAATGGTCCGACCTCACTGCTGCGCAGCACGCGAAGATCGACCGACTGCTCGACGAAACCGGCGTTGGGGAGGCTACTGAGCTCCTCGAAATCGGAACCGGCTGGGGTGAACTCGCGATTCGTGCGGCACAGCGCGGGGCGCGGGTCACCACGGTCACGCTGTCCGAGCAGCAGGCGATCCTGGCCCGGCAACGAGTCGAGGAAGCCGGCCTTGCCGACCGGGTCGACATCCGACTGCAGGACTATCGCGATGTCGCCGGGACTTACGACGCGATCATCTCGGTGGAGATGATCGAAGCCGTGGGGTATGACCAGTGGCCCACGTACTTCCGCACACTCGAGCGCCTCATCGCCCCCGGCGGGAAGATCGGGCTGCAGGTCATCACGATGCCCGACGACCGGCTCGAAGCAACCCGCCACACCCACACCTGGATTCAGAAGTACATCTTCCCCGGCGGGCTCCTGTTGTCTACCGAGGCGATTGACCGGACGATTGCCGCTCACACTCAGCTGTCGGTCCGAGACCGACTGTCGTTCGGTCGCCACTACGCGACGACGTTGCGCCTGTGGGAGGAGCGGTTCGACGCCAACTGGGACCACCTGCGGGATCTGGGACTCGATGAGACCTTCCGGCGGATGTGGCGGTTCTACCTCTGCTACACCCGCGCCGGCTTCGCCGTCGGCTATCTCGACGTCCAGCAGTACGTGATCGAGTCGCGGTGACCCTGGCACTGATCGCCGCAGCGAACCTGCTGGTCGTCGGCATCGTCCTGGCGGTGACGTTCATGATCGGCGAGCGCATTCGCCGGCACAACGTCGTTGACGTCGCCTGGGGACTCGCCTTCGCGGCGATCGCCGTCAACTCCGCAGTGCTCGGCGCGGGCGATCCCGCCCGAAAATGGATGATCGCCGTGCTGGTCACCGCATGGGGCTTTCGTCTGGCGGTCCACCTCGCCGTCCGCTCGCTCGGACAAGGCGAGGACCCACGGTACGAGGCCTTTCTCGCCAAGTCCCGCGGCTCGCGCCGCGTCGGCGTGATCACCCGCGTCTACCTGCTGCAAGGCGTCCTCATCTGGGTCATTTCATTGCCGGTCCAGTTGAGCGCGACGCTGTCCCGCGAGATGCCCGCATGGGCGATGCTCGGTGTCGCCCTCTGGCTTGTCGGGCTTGGCTTCGAAGCCGTCGGCGATGCGCAGCTGCGAGCTTTCAAGCTCGACCCGGACAACCAGGGCCGCGTGATCGACAGCGGCCTGTGGCGGTACACGCGTCACCCCAATTACTTCGGCGACGCGTGCGTGTGGTGGGGTCTGTACCTCGTGGCTCTCACGGCGGGTCCGATCGTGCTGGTCACCGTCTTCTCGCCGATCGTGATGACGACGCTGCTGGTTCGGGTCTCCGGCAAGGCACTGCTCGAACGGCATCTGGCCGACCGTCCCGGTTACGCCGAATACGTTCGGCACACCAGCGGCTTCTTACCGTGGCCCCCACGGCAGGCAACAACGTCGTGATGCGGGCCACTCCGGAACCAGTCCAGTTTTCCCGAACTGGACTGGCCATCCGCAGTGGTGCGCTCGCATCGCCGCAATCTCGCGGTCGATACGGTCCTGATCTGCGTTAACACCGGCTGCGGGAATCCACTTCAGAGCGGCCACGTACACGGCGAGCAGGAGCAGGAGAACGAGCACAGCGGTCATAGTTACCAAGACTCCACCCAACTGGCCTTGCCATAAAGGTCCAGTTGCGAAATAGTGGACTGCATGGCAGAGACAACCGTCGGAGTCGCCTCCCTGCAGACGCATCTGGGTGACTGGAAGTCCGGAAACCAAAGCGCTTACGCGGGCCTCGCCGAACGCCTGAAGGTGCTCATTCACGACGGTCGAGTCCCCCTCGGTGCCGCGCTGCCCAGCGAACGCCACCTCGCCACTGCGCTCGGTGTCAGCCGTACGACGATCACTGCTGCCTACACCGAACTCCGCGACGAGGGCTATCTCCAGAGCAAGCAAGGCGCGAAGTCGACGGTCACACTTCCGCCCGGCGCCAAGCCGACCGGGTTCATGTTCCCTGCGAGCCGCCCTGCCGGCGACCTGACTCCGATCGACATGAGCTTCGCGGCCGTGCTGTCGCCGCTCGGCGTCGACGAGGCGTACCAATCCGCACTGCGGGCACTGCCGGAGCACCTGACGACCCACGGCATGGAACCGATCGGACTGCCGGCACTCCGCGAAGCGGTCGCCCGTCGATACACCGAACGCGGTGCGCCGACGACACCGGACCAGATTCTGATCACTCCGGGCGCGCAGTATGCGCTGAGGTTGATCCTCATCGCACTGGCCACCCCAGGCGATCGTGTTCTCGTCGAACATCCGACGTATCCCAATGCACTCGATGCGATCCGCGCCGTGGGTGGACGCCCCGTTCCGGTGCCGCTCCGGCCGGAGCACCCCCAGCCCTGGGACTTGGGTGCGATCGCCACCACGGCACGGCAATCCGCGGCGAAACTCGCCTACTTCATCCCCGACTACCAGAACCCCACCGGCCTGTGCCTCGACGATGACGGTCGCCGGGAACTCGTTCGAATCGCGCGCGAGGCCCGGACGACGCTCGTCATCGACGAAGTCATGTCCGAACTGAACCTCGACGGACCACAGAAGCTTCCCGTCGCCTCGTTCGCGCACGGCAGTGAGGTCATCACGATCGGCTCGATGTCCAAGCACTTCTGGGGAGGCCTTCGAATCGGCTGGATTCGGGCGCACCACACCCTCATCGCACGCCTGGCCACGGCTCGCGCTTCCGTCGACCTCGGCACTCCGCTGCTCGAACAACTCACTGCGCTCGAACTGCTGACCCACCACACGCATCACCTCGAGACCCGCCGCCAACTGTTGCGGGAGAGCCGGGCAGTTCTCGTCGATGCGATCGCAACCCACCTCCCCGACTGGACGTGGGTGCGCGGCGAAGGCGGACTGTCCGCGTGGTTCCAACTACCGCAGCCCGTGTCAACGGCACTGTCGGCGGCCGCGGTCAACCACGGCGTCCTCGTTCCCGCTGGCCCGCGGTTCGGCGTCGACGGCGCCTTCGAGCGATTTGTGCGGCTCCCGTTCGTCCGTTCAGCGACCGATCTGCGCACTGCGGCGGAACGCCTGGCTGCCGCGTATTCCGTTGTCGCGCCGGTCAGTTCACATTCTGAACGGCCGATGATCTTCGTATAACGAAAGCGGTCGACGCCCGCCCGGCACGCCCGATCCGGGCCTTCGAAGTCCTAGCGTCGCTTCAGTGCGTCACCTGACTCGTCTCTCGCTTGCCCTCGCCACCGTCGGTTCGTCGATCGCTCTCCCCCTCGTCGCCACTCCGGCTGCGACGGCCGCGCCGTGTAACTACGGTGCGATGAGCACGTCGGCGACCGGTAGTGAAATCGTCATTCCGAACGCCCCGATCGGACGCAAGCCGTCCTACGCCGACCAGTCGATGCTCGGGAAGAAGCCGCAGCCGCTGGTATCGAGCCAGGCCATCGGACCCGTCACTTTCGTGCAGTGGCTCGGCGGGCGCAACAGCCCGAACAACACCGCACAGCGGTTCGGCGTCACCGGCTCTGATCTGGGCATTCCCTGGGACAACGGCCAGTCCGGCTCGAGCCGGGAAACCCTGTACGCCTTCGGCGACACATTCGGCAACTGCTCGGTGTCCGGTCAGGAGTGGCGCAACAACATTCTGTTCCGCAGCGCGGACGCCAACCTCGCCGACGGCATCGCCATTCCGGACCCGGCCTACGGCAACATCTACGCGGGTTCGCCGGTGCTGCAGTCACGGACGAACTTCAGCAAGCAGATCATCCCGAAGCTCGGTATCGCGAGTCCGGAAATCACGATCATCCCGACCGCGGCGATCTCGATCGGCAGCACGCAGTACATCAACTTCATGTCCGTCCGACAGTGGGGCCAACCCGGCAGTTGGACGACGAACTACGCGGCCATCGCGTTCTCGAGTGACAACGGCGAGACCTGGTCGGTTCCGCTGAAGACCGTCCGGGCGAACACGTCCATGGGAACGCGTGGAACGTACAAGTACGCGTACGGCAACGAGAAGTTCCAGATGAACGCCTACGTTCGCAAGGACGGCTACCTGTACCAGTACGGAACGCCCAACGGTCGAAACGGTTCGGCCTACCTCGCCCGGGTTCCGGAAAACGCGATCCTCGACCTCACGCAGTATCGCTACTGGACTGGCAGCACGTGGTCGACGAGTCCGCGGTATGCGCGGGCCGTCTTCGGTGCACCGGTGAGCGAACTCTCCGTTGCCTGGAACGCCTACCTGGGCAAGTACATCGCGATGTACACGAACAACTCGGGCGTCGTCATGCGCACGGCGACCAACCCGCAGGGACCCTGGAGCAGCGCGACGACGGTCTTGAGCCCGAATGCTATTCCGGGCGGCATCTACGCGCCCTACATCCACCCGTGGTCGAGCGGCAACACGCTCTACTTCACGCTGTCACTGTGGTCGGAGTACAACGTCATGCTGCTCAAGATGACGCTCTGATTCACGTGTGTGCGAGGCGCTGGCCCTGCGCGAAGAAGTCGGCGATCGCGTCTGCCGTCGGTAATTGGTCGATCGTGCGGGCGGCGCCGAATGGGGCGTTCCAGAACTCGCCCTCACGTTTCTTCCAGGGACCGACGTAGGCGTAGGGCCGCGGACTGTACGAATCGCCAGGCGAGATCCCGTAATTCACCTCGTCGACGGTGACGCCGAGATCGAAGTGCTCCGGCCACAACACCGGTTCGGCGCTGGGCGCGAAGATGTTCAAGGCTCGTTGTCCTTCGGCGAACCAGCCGAGGATCACCGCCGCATCGTTCAGGTTCACGTCGACGGAATCGTCGAGGTGAACCCCACTGGTGTCGTGGTAGAGCCCGGTGGGAGCCCCTGCGCGGATGCCCGCTTTCGCGGCCAACTCGGCATAGGTACCGCTCAGCGACGTCGGGCCCCGGTCAGAGATCAGCGAATCCGCGGTCAGGCGGACTCCGAGCTTCGCTCCTTCGACTCCATCGCCGCTCACTTTGAGGCGGATCGTTCCGAGATCTCGGAACTGCGGTCCGGCGATGAGTAGTTCGGCGAGGCCGTGCAGACTGCGGCGGGTGGCAGCGAAGGAATCCACGGGTTCGACGCTACGCCTGCGACGTGCGACATCGGGTGACCATTCAATGACGGCATTGGGGTCGCAGTGACCGATCTTGTGTCGCAAACTAGCGAGCGTGGCAATTTCGGCTCGGTCTGCGCTGCATCGCAGGCTTCTCCCGCACAATCCGGGGAAGCTCGTCGCGCTCGCGTTCGCCGCCTGGATCGCGCTCGGCACGGTTGCCCTCATGCTCCCGATTTCCACCGCCGAGGATCGCTCGACCGGCCTGGTCACCGCTCTTTTCACGGCAACCGGCGCTTCGTGCGGCGCGATCGCGGTCGTCGACACCCAGACGCATTGGTCGACATTCGGCCAGGTCGTGATCATGATCCTGGTCCAGATCGGCGGCCTTGGCATCATGACGCTGGCGTCGTTGTTGACGTTGCTGGTCTCGCGGAAGATCGGCCTTCGCATGCAACTCGTGGCGGCCTCGGAGGCGCAGGCGCTGCAACTCGGCGACACCAAGAAGGTGATCACGGGTGTCATCGCGATCAGCCTTCTCGTGGAGGCGGTCGTCGCCGTTCTCCTGTTCGCACGGTTTCTGCTCGGGTATCAGTACCCACTGATGAAGGCGTTGTTCTACAGCGTCTTTCATGCGATCACCTCGTACAACAACGCCGGCTATGCCTTGTTCTCCGACAACCTCATGGGCTTCCAGCACGACGCCTGGGTGCTGATCCCGGTGATGATCGGCTGCGTGCTCGGCAGCCTCGGCTTTCCGGTGATCTTCGAACTATCCCGAGCGCTGCGTCGCGCGCGCGCGTCCGGCCCCGCGTGCGCAGAGCATGGACCGTGCACACCAAGATCACGCTCTGGACGTACGGCCTGCTCGCCGTCAGCGGCTTTCTGCTCATCACCGCACTCGAATGGGCAAACCCGAGCACGCTGGGACCGATGCATCTCGGCGCTAAATTGCTCAACGGCGCCTTCGCCTCCGTCACGGCCCGCACCGCCGGTTTCAACTCGATCGACTACGCCCACATGGACTCGTCATCGTTGCTGATCACCGACGTGCTCATGTTCATCGGCGGAGGCAGTGCCTCGTCCGCAGGTGGCATCAAGGTCACGACGTTCGCACTGCTCGGGTTCGTCATGCTCGCCGAGATCCGTGGCGAGCCCACGGTTCACGTGATGGGCCGCAAACTTCCACTTGATGTGCAGCGTCAGGCCCTCACCGTCACCCTGCTGAGCGTCGGAGCGGTTGTCGTCGCCACGATCATTCTCGATCTGGTCTCCCCGTTCGGCTTCGAAGCGCTGCTCTTCGAGGCGACGTCGGCGTTCGGTACCGTCGGTCTGAGTACCGGGATCACGCCAGGCTTGCCCACAGCTGGTCAACTGGTCCTCGTCGGGCTCATGTTCCTCGGTCGAGTGGGTCCCATTGCCTTGGCGTCGGCGCTAGCGTTGCGCCGAAAGGAACGCCGTTTCGAGTACCCGGAGGAGCGTCCCATCGTTGGCTAATTCATCGCATAACCGCGTGGCCGTCGTCGGCCTCGGCCGTTTCGGCCTGTCCCTGTGCGACGAGCTCATGAAACTCGGCGTCGAGGTGCTGGCCGTCGACAACGACCCCAAGATCATCCAGGGCATGACCGATGTCGTCACGCACGCGGCAGTCGCCGATTGCACCGACCCAGAAGCGCTCACCCAACTCGGCATCCCCGACTTCGACAA
The DNA here is from genome assembly GCA_021372355.1 of Nocardiaceae bacterium. Lineage (GTDB taxonomy): Bacteria > Actinomycetota > Actinomycetes > Mycobacteriales > Mycobacteriaceae > Smaragdicoccus. The sequence continues at coordinate 16,884 of JAJFUQ010000257.1, forward strand.
GGTGGTCGTCGGGATCGGCACGAACATCGAAAACAGCATCCTGACCACGTCGGCGCTCGTCGACTTCAGAATTCCCAAAATTCTCGCCAAGGCCGTGAGTGCGCAGCACGCGCGCATTCTCAAACGCGTTGGCGCACACTATGTCGTCCGGCCCGAACATGACATGGGCGCACGCGTGGCACACCGGATCACCGGCCGGATCCTCGACTACATCGAGTTCGACCCGGACTACGCCATGGTGAAGACCATTGCGCCGGCCGCAGCGGTCGGGTCCACGCTCGGCGAGAGCGCGTAGAGGTCGAACTTCGGTGTCACGGTCGTGGCCGTCAAACACCTCGACGGCGAGTACGTCTACGCCACCCAGAGCACCATGATCCAGAAGGGCGACGTCCTCATTGTCGGCGGAAAACCGCAGGACGTGGAACGCTTCGCGCAGCTGCCGAGCTGAGGTCCTCGCGGAACCGTCGGACCAACTCATCACAGCTCACGGGCTTCCCGAAGAAGAATCCCTGCGCCATGGGGTAACCCAACTCCGTCAGTAACCGGGCTTCTTCCGCAGTCTCGACCCGCTCGGCGATCGTCGGCATATGCAGACCGTGTCCGAGGACGGCGACGGCGCCGAGGAGTGATGCACCGTGAGTCGAGGATGCCGCGACGAACGCGCCATCGAGCTTGATTTGATCGGCCGGTAGCGACTGCAGTCGACTCAGGGACGAGTAGCCCGTCCCGAAATCGTCGATTGCGATTCGAATTCCGCCCGCACGCAACTTGTCCAAGCAATTCAGCGCGGCACTGTTGTCCGCATCGACGACGGTCTCGGTGACCTCGATAATCAACTGCGTTGCTGGCCAACCGGTTTCCATGAGCACACGACTGACGGTGTCGAGGTACCGGGGATCGATGAGGGTCAGACCCGAAACGTTGACATGCAGCTGCAGCGGTTCCGTTCCGAATGCCGCTTGGAGTTCGTGCGCTTCTTCGCATGCCCGGCGCAGGACCAAACAGTCGAGGTCGACGATGAGTCCGCTCGCTTCCGCGATTTCGATGAGTTCCATCGGCGTGAGGCCGGGCTTCAGGACGGATTCCCACCGGATGAGCGCCTCGACCGCGACGATCGGATTGTTCGGCTGGTCGAGTCGCACGATCGGCTGGTAGGCCAGCTTCATCCCGGACGACATCGTCGCCTGGAACTCTGCGGCGATCGGTGTGCGGTTTCCCGACTCCAGAGTGATCCGGTTGCGGCCTGAGTTTTTCGCCCGGTAGAGCGCAACGTCCGCGCGGCCGGTCATCAAGGAACTCGACTCCCCCGGGTTCCAGGACGTCGCGCCGGCTGAGCATCGAACGTTGACCGAATCGCGCAGCTCCTCGGCGCACGAGACCACGGCAGCCTCACGCATTCCGACCAGAAGGAGTGCGAACTCATCACCGCCATAGCGTCCGAGCTTCGCATTCGGCGGAATGAGCGAACTCCACGTACGCGCGACGTGGACGAGAACCTCGTCGCCGTAGCTATGCCCGTTGATGTCGTTGAGGCGCTTGAAGTGATCGATATCGAAGAACACCACAGCGGGCGGTATGCCGTCCGGATCGGCTGCGGAGATCGCATTGCGCAGCGCGCGGTCGAACCCGCGGCGGTTGAGGAGTCCGGTCAAGCCATCGACCTCGGCGTTGCCGGCCCACCCCGCCAGCACAAGAGTCGAGATGCCGATGAGCAACGTTGTGCTTGCACTCGCCACACCGACCCACCACGCGAGATCGGCCCGCCACGCGACGGACAACAAGCTGCACACGATCGACACCGCGATGTAGAGACTGGCCTCGACGGGCGGACAGAACAGCGCCGCGTCGGTGGCGACGAGCACGAACAACACGGAAAGGGCTATCGCGGCAAACGAATCCGTCGCAACGACGATGGCCGTCGCGATGACGAACGGCCCGAGACCGAGCATGACCCGGCCCACCAGGCGCGGCATCCGTGAGCCCCACCGGACCATGATGATGCCCGCCGTCATGGCAAAGGTGGCGAGCGCGACGACCGCCGCGCGGCTGCCCGGCCCATCCGCCATCAGCAGCGCGACCACCAGGCCGACGGAGCCACCGCCGAAATAGAACGCACCGGTCGTGGTCTGCATGAAGTTGCTGTAGACAAGCGGGGACGACCGGACGGTACTCCCCTGGAACGTCCGCGTGACCTCCCGAAACAGGCCCCGGATCATATGCGCCTCGCTCGATGACAGTTCACTCTCGATCGTCCCACGTCAAAGCTAGCCGTGGGCCGATGTGGTGTCCGGGCTGCGCGGGCACAGGCTCAAGCTCGTCGCGTGGCTTCGCGGGCTGCCCTGGTCGTTGCAAACCAAACTGCGAAGGCACCGAGGACCTGAGAACCGGGGACAACGGTCCGGAACCTGATGACGCAGGTGATTCGGCTCCCCGAGTTGTGTGGTTCGACCGTGATTTCGCCGGTGTAGTCACGAAATGGCAGCCCGGCGACGAGCTCGTAACGCATTCTTGCCGGTGGCTCGAATGTTGTGATCCGCTCGCGAACAGTCGGGCCGAAACCGCGCATCGCACGGACCGCGCCGACACCGTTCGGCTCCGGCGCACCTGCCTTTTCGAGCGTGACTTGACGGTATGGCGTCCACCGCGCCATGACGTCGGGGTCGGAAATCACGTTCCAGGTCGTCGACGGTTCCGCTTCCGTAAGCCGGCTGACCGTGAATTCGTGGAGCTTCCGCACAGACGAAAGGCTATTGCAAAGAGGTCGCGTCGGCGCTCAAGTCGATTACCCGGAACTTGTCACCGATGTCCTGAGACATCACAAACAGCGGCTGACCCAACTTGTCAGACCCTTCGAATATACTTTCGAACGTGCCGGTCAGATCAGTCATTAGTGCAGGTGAGCTCGTTGCAAGCCTCGCCGCGGTGACGGCTGCCCTGCCCGAGAGGGTGACGGGATCGCGGGCCGAGTTGGTAGCCGGCTCGGCGTCGCTCGAGGCCGCGATCCGCAAGTTGCAGGGGCTGCAGTATCAGATGCTGGCCGAAGCCGAGATCACCGTCGATGATTCGCTCGGTGGCCGCCGCGTGGTCGAGGTCGTGGCTGATGAGGCACGAATCCGCCCCTCGGATGCGCGGGCTCGTTTGCAGATGGCAGCGAAGGTGATCCCGCGTATCTCGATGCAAGGTGAGCCGCTGCCACCGGTTTGGCCGAACATCGCCAAGCACGTCAGTGGTGGTGTGATCGGCGACGGCCATTTGAAGGTCGTCAAGGACTTCTTCCACCACCTGCCCGCCAAGACCGACCCGGTCGCGGTCGAGTTCGCCGAAGCCCAGCTCGCCGACTTCGCGGCGCAGTTCCGGCCCGATGAGATGGAAAAACTCGCCAAGGCCCTGCTGAACGCGATCAACCCCGACGGGTCCCTCGACGACGAACGCGACCGGGCACGCAAGCGGCACTTCACGATGCACAAGCAAGGCGCAGACAAAATGACGTCCGGTCGGTTCTGCCTGGACCCGATCGCCGCCGCCAGCATCGAAGCACTCCTGGCGAAGTTCGCACGCCGCGGCATGTGCAACCCCGACGACACCGACCCCACCGTGGACCACGACCCGACCGACGAGCAGATCCGCACCGACACCCGCACCTACGGGCAGCGATGCCATGACGCGATCGCGATGATGGCCCGCAACACCCTGTGCGATGAGAACATCGGCCAGCACCGGGGCCTCCACGTCAGCGTGGTCATCACCGCCGACATCAAGGACCTCGACCCGCAGGGCGCCTCGCAGCCCGGCCGCACCGGCGGTGGGTTGATGATCCCGATCAACGACGTCCTGGCGTTGGCGCGCCATGCCCGGAACTACCTCGCAGTGTTCGACCACGGCAAACCGATCAGCCTGCACGAGGGCCGAGCACGCCGCCTCGCCACCCCGGGTCAACGCCTGATGCTGCACGCCTCGGACCGGGGCTGCACGTTCCCCGGCTGCGACCGGGGCGGCTACTACGCGCAGGTCCACCACTCGAACCGGGACTGGCTCGACGGCGGATTGACCAACATCGACGACGAAACCCTCGCCTGCGACATCCATCACCCGCTGGCGGGCAACAAGCCAAACCAATGGAAAACCCGCACCCGGGACGGGGTCACTGTGTGGTACCCACCGAAAACGGTGGACCCACAGAGACGACCACGCCGAAACCACTTCCACCACCCCGAGCGCAGACTCGAGGGTGCGCTGTGACGCGCCGGGACATGCTCGCCGGAATTGAACATATCGGTCAGCAAGATCAAACGCCCCGGCGCAAAATACTCGGCATGGCGAACGATGTCCTTGCTCCGGGCAGCAGCTTCGCGGGCTACTCCATCGTGCGTCTGCTCGGCCGAGGCGGAATGGGCGCGGTCTATGTGGCCAAGCACCCACAGCTTCCGCGGCTCGTCGCTTTGAAGGTCCTGCACCGCGGCCTGACTGAAAACGACTACATCCGGAAGCGTTTCGAACTCGAAGCCGAGCACGCGGCCCGTCTCGATCACCCCAACATCGTGGCGGTCTACGACCGTGGACGCGTCGACGATCAGTTGTGGATCGCGATGAAATACGTCGAGGGCAGCGACGCGGCCGACCAGCTCACGTTCGGCCCGTTTCCCGTCGGCCGTGCGGTGCACATCCTCACCGAGACTGCCAGTGCTCTCGACTATGCACACCGGTGCGGGATTCTTCATCGCGATGTCAAACCCGCGAACATCCTGCTCGCACCCGGGGCTCCGGGACAGGTAGAGCGCGTCATGCTCGCCGATTTCGGCATCGCGAAAGCGATCGACGAATCAACGAGCCTCACGCAGACCGGGTCCCTCGTGGCGACCCTGCGGTATGCGTCTCCCGAGCAACTCGAAGGACTGCCCCTCGACGGCCGGGCCGACGTGTACTCGCTGGCCTGCACGTTCTACCACCTGCTGACGGGCTATCCGCCGTATCGAGGCGAGAGCAGTGCGGCGATCATCCAGGGGCACCTCAATCAGCCGATACCCACGATTTCGGACCTCTGCCCCGGCCTCCCGCCGCAACTCGACGCGGTGATGGCCCGAGGCCTGGCAAAGAACCGCGAACACCGGTATCCGACATGTGAGGCGCTAGCGAACGCCGTGCGCGAAGCGTTCTTCTCTGCGTCGACCACCGCTCCCGCCACCACACGACGGCCGGTCTCGGCGATGCCGACGACCCAGCACCACGTCCGACCCCCAGCGCCCCCAGCGCCTCGCGGCCGACCGCGCAACAGACAGGCCCTCGCCGCCGGACTCGCCCTCATCGTTCTGCTCGCTGCGGCGACGGTGGGTGGATACCTGTACTGGCAGCGCGACACGGCGGGTCCGGCGCCCGAGGTTCTCGGCTTCACTGGTCTTTCCGGGCCGCACGGGCTCGCGATCGATAAAGACGGCGCAGTTCTGGTCGTAGACACGAACAATCGCCGGGTGGTCCGCCTGTATCAAGGTCAGCAGACGACATTGCCGTTCAACGAACTGAATGCGCCGAGCGGCCTCGCACTCCATGACGGCGCGATCTACGTGACCGACGCGATCGCCCGGCAGGTGTGGCAGCAACTACCCGGCGAGGACCCGAAGAAACTCCCGTTCGACAGCCTGTCGGAACCCGTCGCAGTGGCCGTGAGTCCCGGTGGTGACATCTACGTCAGCGACTACGTCGGCAAGTCGGTGTGGGTCGCCTACGCGCAGTCCGACGTGTTCGAGAGGCTGGACATCAACGATCTGAGCTCGCCGAATGGACTCGCGGTCCATGGACAGATGCTCTACATCGCCGACACGAACGCCAACCGAGTCGTCAGCTACGACCTGCTCAATCATGTTCAGACCACTTTGCCGTTCAACGGCCTCGCTTCGCCGAATGCGGTCGCGGTCAACACCGCAGGTGATGTCTACGTCACCGACGCATCGATCCAGCACCGCGTTGCGAAGTTCGAGGCTGCGAGCATGAAACTGTCCGAACTTGAACTCGACGACAATACCTACGCTCAGGCTATTGCGGTCGACCTGACCGGCGCGGTGTTCATCAGCGACCTCAACCGAAGTCAGGTCATCCGGCTCAACGAGCGTTAGACAGTGAAGCCCAGCGCGCGCAGCTGCTCGCGTCCGTCGTCGGTGATCTTGTCCGGACCCCACGGCGGGAGCCACACCCAGTTGATCTTGAGGTCTTCGACGATCCCGCTGCGAACGAGTGCGTTGCGCGACTGATCTTCGATGACGTCCTGCAGCGGGCACGCCGCCGAGGTCAGGGTCATGTCGAGAACGGCGACGTTCTCGATGACAGTCAGTCCGTAGACGAGCCCCAGGTCGACGACGTTGATGCCGAGTTCCGGGTCGACGACGTCCCGCATGGCCTCTTCGATGACCTCGGCCAGCTCAGTGTCTTCGGGTTCGTTGGTCATTTCCCGGCTCCGTTCACGTCATCCGACGAAATCCGCACAACTGCGTCCTTGAACGCCATCCAGCCGAGCAACGCACACTTCACACGGGCTGGGTACTTCGAAACACCGGCGAACGCGATGCCGTCGCCGATGACATCCTCGTCACCTTCGATCGTCCCACGGCTGGAGATCATCTCGTTGAACGCGTCGAGAATCTCGAGCGCCTCAGTCAACGGGCGGCCGATCACCTGATCGGTCAGCACCGAGGTCGACGCCTGGCTGATCGAACAGCCCTGGCCGTCGTACGAGACGTCCTCGACCACTCCATCGTTCAATGCAACGCGCATGGTGATCTCGTCACCACACGTGGGATTGACGTGGTGCACCTCGGCCCCGAACGGCTCACGCAGTCCGCGGTGATGTGGGTGTTTGTAGTGGTCCAGGATGATCTCCTGGTACATCTGTTCCATTCGCACGTTTACGCAACTCCGAAGAACGACTTGGCTCGCTTGATCGCCGCCACAAGCGCATCGACCTCGTCGAGCGTGTTGTACAGCGCAAACGACGCGCGCGCCGAAGCTGCGATGCCGAATCGGCGGTGCAGCGGCCACGCGCAGTGGTGACCCACACGAATTGCAACGCCTTCGTCGTCCAAAATCTGCCCGAGGTCGTGTGCGTGGATGCCGTCCACGACGAACGACACCGCGCCGCCCCGGTTGGTGGTGTCGGTCGGACCCACGATGCGCAGGCCTTCGATCTCGCTCAAGCCCTTGATCGCAGCCTCGACGAGCGTGTGCTCGTGCGCGTTCACCGCGTCCATACCGATGGCTTCGAGGTACTGGACGGCCGCGCCCAGCCCGACGACCTGTGAGGTCATGGGCACACCGGCTTCGAAGCGCTGCGGTGGCGGTGCGAACGTGCTCTTCTCCATGAAAACGGTCTCGATCATCGAGCCACCGGTGATGAACGGCGGCGTCTCCTCGAGGAGCGCACGCTTGCCGTACAGCACACCGACGCCCGAGGGTCCGAGCATCTTGTGGCCCGAGAATGCGGCGAAGTCGACGTCGAGAGCCTTGAAGTCGACCGGCATGTGCGGCACCGACTGGCAAGCGTCGAGAACGACGAGTGCACCGACCGCACGCGCCCGGCGAACCAGCTCCTCGACCGGCGCGACCGCGCCCGTGACGTTCGACTGGTGCGTGAACGCGACGACCTTGGTGTTCTCGGTCAGCTCGAGCGAATCCAGATCGATTCGTCCGTCGTCCGTGACGCCGTACCACTTGAGCGTGGCACCGGTCTTGCGTGCAGTTTCCTGCCACGGCACGAGGTTCGCGTGATGCTCGAGTTCGGTGATGACGATCTCGTCGCCTGGCTTCAGGCAGTACGGGAACCGGTCATCCGCAAACGCGAACGTCACGAGGTTGAGTGCCTCAGTCGCGTTCTTCGTGAACGCGATCTCGCCGGCGGTCACACCGACGAAGCGCGCGATCGCTTCCCGCGCGCCTTCGTAAGCGTCGGTCGCTTCCTCCGCGAGCTGGTGGGCACCGCGATGTACCGCGGCGTTGCTCGTCGTCAGGAATTCGCGCTCGGCATCGAGAACCTGGACCGGCCGCTGGGACGTCGCACCGGAGTCCAGGTAGACCAGCCGCTTCCCATCGCGCACCGTACGGCCCAGGATCGGAAAGTCCGCCCGGATCCTGGTGACGTCGATGGTCTCGGCTGAGATGGTCATATCAAACTCCTGCAGCAGCAGAGGTGAAGCGCACGTAGCCGTTCGCGTCGAGTTCGTTGGCGAGCTCTTCAGCACCGGATTCGACGATGCGGCCGCCGACGAACACGTGCACGAAGTCAGGCTTGATGTAGCGCAGGATGCGCGTGTAGTGCGTGATGAGAAGCAGTCCGCCCTCTTCACGCTCCTTGTACTTGTTCACACCCTCGGACACGACACGCAGCGCGTCGACGTCCAGACCCGAGTCGGTCTCGTCGAGAATCGCGAACTTCGGCTTCAGCAGGCCGAGCTGCAGGATCTCGTGACGCTTCTTCTCACCACCGGAGAATCCTTCGTTGACCGAACGCTCGCTGAACGAGGGGTCGATCTCGAGCTCGGTCATCGCGGCCTTGACTTCCTTGACCCAGTGACGCAGCTTCGGCGCCTCACCACGAACCGCGGTCGCCGCGGTGCGCAGGAAGTTCGACATCGAGACGCCCGGAACCTCGACCGGGTACTGCATCGCGAGGAACAGGCCGGCCCGGGCGCGCTCGTCGACGCTCATCTCGAGGACGTCTTCGCCGTCGAGCGTGATCGAACCCTTGGTGATCGTGTACTTCGGGTGACCGGCGATCGCGTAGCTCAGCGTCGACTTACCCGAGCCGTTCGGGCCCATGATCGCGTGCGTCTCGCCCGAGTTGATCGTCAGGGTGACGCCGTTCAGGATCTGCTTGGTCTCGCCTTCAGCAGTCGTGATCTCGACGTGCAGGTCCTTGATTTCGAGGGTGCTCATGATGTCCTATGTCTGTTTCTCAGGCGTTGATAGCTGCGAGCTCGAGTTCGATCGCTTCGGCGACGTGCTCACGCACCGACTCGACCGCGATCTTGCTGATGATTTCGTAGAAGAAGCCACGGACGACAAGCTGTCGCGCCTGGTCCTCCGGGATACCACGAGCACGCAGGTAGAACAGCTGCTCTTCGTCGAACTTTCCGGTCGCGCTCGCGTGACCCGCACCTGCGATCTCACCGGTCTCGATCTCGAGGTTCGGAATCGAATCGGCACGCGCATGGTCGGTCAGGAGCAGGTTGCGGTTGACCTCGTACGTGTCCGTGCCTTCTGCGGCTGCGCGGATGAGGACGTCGCCGACCCACACGGTGTGTGCGTCGGGCTTGCCTTCGAGACCCTGCAGCGCGCCCTTGTACATGACGTTCGACTTGCAGTTCGGCTGAGCGTGATCCACCAGGAGTCGGCTCTCGAAGAACTGACCCGCGTCGGCGAAGTACAGGCCGAGAAGCTCGGCGTCACCGCCCGGTCCGTCGAAACGAACGTTTGCGCTCAAGCGGACGACGTCGCCACCCAGCGTCACCGCCGTGTGGCGAAGCACGGCGTCGCGGCCGAGCTTGGCGTGGTGCTGCGTGACGTGTGCGGCGTTGTCCGCCCAGTCGTGCACCACGACAACCGTCAACGAAGCGCTATCGCCAAGAACGAACTCGACGTTCTCCGCGTACGTGCCGGAACCGACGTAGGTCACGACGACCGTGGCCTTGGCGAAGTTGCCGAGGCGGATCTGCAGGTGGCCGTACGAGGTGTGATCGCCGGTCACGGTGACCATGATCGCCTCGCTGGCCTCGACCTCTTTGGGCACCTCGATAACGGTGGCATTCGAGAAACCGCTGTACGCCTGTGCGGCAACGCGGTCGGACGGAGCGCCGCCTGCACCGAGGCGCGCGTCGTCCCGACCGACGGTCTCGACGAGAACGCCTTCCGGAGCCGAAACCTCGATGACTGCCTCACCGTCGACGACAGCGGTGCCGTCGTGCAGGCCACGCAGGCGACGCAATGGCGTGAAACGCCATGCCTCGTCGCGGCCCGCCGGCACCTCGAACTGGTTCACGTCGAACGACGTGAAGACCTCGCCCTTGTTCTTGGGCTGGTTCGTCGATCCGCGGCCGTTGGCCTCTACAGCCTCGACAACCGCGCTGTGGCCAGCTTTGTGCCCTCCCAATACGGACCCCACTTAGCCAACCGATCCTTCCATCTGGAGCTCGATGAGCCGGTTCAGCTCGAGCGCGTATTCCATGGGCAGTTCCTTGGCGATCGGCTCCACGAAGCCGCGCACCACCATTGCCATTGCTTCGTCCTCGGTCATGCCGCGGCTCATCAGGTAGAACAACTGGTCTTCCGACACCTTCGACACGGTGGCCTCGTGACCCATGGTCACGTCGTCCTCACGGATGTCGACGTACGGGTAGGTGTCCGACCGCGAGATGTTGTCGACGAGCAGTGCGTCGCACTTCACGGTCGACTTCGAGCCGTAGGCACCCTTGTTGATCTGCACGAGACCGCGGTAAGACGCACGGCCACCGCCACGAGCAACCGACTTCGACACGATGGTCGACGAGGTGTTCGGGGCCAGGTGCAGCATCTTCGCGCCGGTGTCCTGGTGCTGTCCTTCGCCGGCGAACGCGACCGAAAGCACTTCACCGTGAGCGTGCTCGCCCATCATCCAGACCGCCGGGTACTTCATGGTGACCTTCGAGCCGATGTTGCCGTCGATCCATTCCATGGTCGCGCCGGCCTCGGCCTTCGCGCGCTTGGTGACCAGGTTGTAGACGTTGTTCGACCAGTTCTGGATGGTCGTGTAGCGGCAGCGGCCGCCCTTCTTCACGATGATCTCGACGACTGCTGAGTGCAGCGAGTCGGAGCTGTAGATCGGCGCCGTACAGCCCTCGACGTAGTGCACGTAGGCGTCTTCGTCGACGATGATGAGAGTCCGCTCGAACTGGCCCATGTTCTCGGTGTTGATTCGGAAATAGGCCTGTAGCGGGATGTCGACGTGGACACCCTTCGGCACATAGATGAACGAGCCACCCGACCACACCGCGGTGTTCAATGCGGAGAACTTGTTATCGCCCGCCGGGATGACCGTGCCGAAGTACTCCTTGAAGAGTTCGGGCTGCTCGCGCAACGCCGTGTCGGTGTCGAGGAAGAGAACGCCCTGCTTCTCGAGGTCCTCACGGATCGAGTGGTAGACGACCTCGGACTCGTACTGAGCCGCCACACCCGACACGAGGCGCTGCTTCTCCGCCTCCGGGATGCCGAGCTTGTCGTAGGTGTTCTTGATGTCCGCGGGGAGGTCGTCCCACGTCGCAGCCTGCTTCTCGCTGGAGCGCACGAAGTACTTGATGTTGTCGAAGTGGATGCCATCGAGGTCCGAGCCCCAGTTCGGCATCGGCTTCTTGTCGAAGATCCGGAGCGACTTCAAACGCTGCTCGAGCATCCACTCGGGCTCGTTCTTCTTGGCCGAGATGTCCCGGACCACAGCCTCGGAGAGACCGCGCTGCGCACTGGCGCCAGCGACGTCCTTGTCATGCCAGCCATAGCCGTAGTTACCCAGCGACGCGATGGTCTCTTCCTGGGTAAGCGGCGTGGCCTGGTCAGTTGTGACGCTCATGCGAGCCCCTCTTCCGTGCGGTTACCGGTCTTGATGGTCAGTGGGATGTTCGTGGTGCAGGCGCAGTTGCCGTTGGCGATCGTGGCGAGGCGCTGCACATGGGTACCGAGGATCTCGCGGAATGCTTCGAGCTCGGCTTCACATAGTTCCGGGAATTCCTCAGCTACGTGGGAAACCGGGCAATGATGCTGGCAGATCTGTACGCCCGAGCCAACTTCACGAATGCTGGCGGCGAACCCCTTCGAGGTGAACGCGCCCGCGATTTCTTCGGCCTTGGCTTCCAGCTGGCCGGGTTCGTGCAGCGGCTCGACACCGCCCACGATCGCCGCAACGCGCTTGCGCGCGAACGTCTTGATGGCTTCCTCGCCGCCGATTTCACGCAGTTGGCGCATTGCTGCGCCGGCGAGATCGTCGTAGGCGTGGACCAACTTGCCACGACCCGTCGCGGTCAGCTGGAACATCTTGGGTGGGCGGCCACGGCCGCGGTGTGCCCACGCCGGGGCGTTGATGGCCTGCGCCTCGCCCGACTCCAGGAGTGCGTCCAGATGGCGACGCACGCCCGCTGCGGTGAGGTTGAGGCGCTCGCCGATGTCGGGAGCAGTGATCGGACCTTCTTCGAGAAGAAGCTTGACCACGGCAGCGCGGGTTCGACCCTCGGTGCTTATCGGCGCAAGCGGATCGGCGGCGACGGTAACCCCGTCACGCGCATCAATCAGCTTCTCCGCGGATTTCACAACAACAGTGTGACGGAATTCCGGCCGGGTGGCTAGAAAGGATAGCCTAAGCAGCCCTTGAGACAAGGGTCACACGCCGTCACGGCGCGACGGTGACCGTGGTGCCGACGTCGGTCCAATCAAAGAGCCATCGCATCGCGTCATCAGGCAGGCGGACGCAACCGTGAGAGCCCTCTGTCACGAAGTTCGCGGAACCGAATGCGATGACTTGCCACGACGCGTCGTGGAACCCGAAGTCACCGAAGAACGGCATCCAGTAGTGCACGAAATCGCTGTAGCCCGGCCCCTCCAGAGTGCGGTCCATCTCCTTGGCTTCGACGTACCACGTACCAGTGGGTGTCCCCTGCCCGGAGGCGACCGCGCCCGTTGTCACCGGCGACGTGCGAACCTCACGCGACCCCTCACACATCCATGCGAACTGCTTCGACAGGCTGACCTGGATCAACTTCGGATCCGTGTTGGCGGAACATGGCGAATACGCCAGTCCCGGCGACGGTTTCGGGGCCGGAACCGCGGGCGCCGCCGCCATGACAAGTGGCCTGGCGTCTCCGTAGTTCTGCACTTCGGGTGACTCGCTCGCGCAACCGGCTGCGAGCATGACTGAGGCCGCCGCGAAGATGCGACGGCCTCGATGCGCTCGTTCGGTGGCCACGATCACCAAGTTACGAGCCGCGTGCGCTCTCGGCTACGAACCTCGCAAAATGCTCACGATCTGAGTCTGTCTCTTTGCCTGCGCGTGCTCCAGCGCGGTGATGCCGTTGCGGTCCTGCCTGTCGGCGCCGGCACCAAGGAGAATCCGGACGATCTCCTGATACTTCGCGCTGCCGTCCCCATAGACAACGGCTTCGAGTAACGCTGTCCAGCCCGGATCGTTGACGTGGTTGACGTCGATTCCCGTCTGGACCACCCGGCGCACGTAATCGACGTGCCCACGCTCACTCGCCGGAATCACCGAAAGACCACCGAACCGGTTCTCGATCTCGAGGTCCGGGCTCGCCGGAAGCAGAACCTCCAGCATCCGGACACTTCCCGTGACGCCGGTGACGAGCCATGGAGTGTCATGACGGTCGTCGAGCGCGTTCGGATCGGCTCCCCGCGCGATGAGAACCCGTGCGACGTCGACGAGGTCGTAGGTCGCGGCGAGCAACAAAGCAGTTCGCTGGTGATCGTCGCGGGCCTCGACATTCGCACCACGTCGGAGAGCGCTGACCACCCGATCGACGTCCCCCGCGGCAGCTGCGGAAAGCAGCATGCCGTCGAGTTCCGCCTGATTCACCGCAGGTGCTCTTCACACCGTCGGATCGGTGACGACCTCGAACGGGCCGGTCGGCGGCTCCTCCTTGAAGTTGCTGTCCACGAACAGGACCTGTCCGTTGAGGGGCTTGGCCGTCGTGAACACACGCTTCGGGTCGGTCTGCTCTTCCCGAACCTTCTCCACGGCCGAGCCATCGGCGGCCAGGCGCAGGGTGGTCAGCACGTGGTCGAAGTTCCGAACGACCGTGAGGGTGTCTCCCTGCAGGATGAGGCCGTCGGCGTTGTTCAGTCCCGTTCCGCCTCGGACGGCCGTCGCGGCGCCGGACGTGACGTCGAAGCGCCACAGCATTCCCGTGTTGCCCTGAGCGACGACGAACGCCGACCGGTCGGCACTGAGGACGATGCCGCCGAGGTTGAAGCCTTCCTTGCGTTCGATCTGGCCCTTGGCGTCTGCCCAGAGGGTCGCCTTCCAGGCCGAGCCATCGAGCGCGACGCGGAAGATCTGGGGGTCGTTCGAGTTCGTGAAGTACGCGGCACCGTCAGGTCCGATCGCGACGTCATTGAGGAACACCTGGTTGCCGGGCGCCCGCAGAGCCGCGAGCAACTTGCCTTCCGGGCTGTAGACCCACAGGTCCGGCTTGTCGTTGCCGATTCCGTTCGGCCCGCCGGCGATGTAGATGCGCCCCTCGCTGTCGACCGTGATGCCGCGAGCGGTCGTCCGGCCATCGGTTCCGTCCCCCTTGAGCCATTCCTCGGTCGTGGCGCCGCCGGAGGTGCCGCGGTGGATTTCGCCACCGCTCACCTCGCTGACATAGAAGACCCCACGCGCTTCGTCCGCGCCGATTCCCTCGAATGTCGAACCGGTCGCGTCGGCCGTCAACTGGTACGTCGACGGCAGCTTCGGTGCCGATGCGGACTGGGCGTCGCTCTGGCACGCGGTACTCAGGATGGCGATCGACAGCAGTGCGGAGGTGAGGGCGAGTGTGCGTTTCATGCCTTCCACGGTGCGGTTCGGGACCCCTCGCCGACGTCGGGCAACCGGTCACCATCAGATAGCCAATCGGATGATGCCGAGCCCCCGGCACTCTCCCTAAGCTGGAACGATCATGTGTGCACAGAGTCAGCCCTCCGGAGTCCGCGGGATTCTCGCGCCCGCCGCCCGGCTCGATCTCTGGTTGCACATCGTGCTCATCGTCCTCGTCGTGACGTCCGCGGTTCGCTATGTCATGCGGCACGGACTCGGCCTGACGGGTGTGCTCGTTCTCTTGGGCGCCGCGGGCCTCGTTCTCGCCTACTCCGCGCGCTCTCTGCTGCCAGGCCGCGTGTGGTGGCCGGCGACCTGGGTCACCGGAATCGTGGTGCTGTGGACCGCGCTCACGATCGTGGCTCCCTCCTTCGCGTGGTGTGCGGTCCCGGTCGCCTTCGCGGTGTTGCGCATCATCCCGTTCCGGCCCGCGACGGCGGTTGTCGCGCTGATGACCCTGGTGGTGGCGGGGTCGTGGCTGCGCATCACCGGCACCTTCGACCCGACGCTGGTGGCCGGTCCTCTGGGCATCGCGCTGGTGACCACGATGGCCTATCGGGCCCTCGAACGGACGCAGGCCGACCTCGCGGAGGAGCAGCATCGCAGCGGTGTTCTCGCCGAACGCACGCGGCTTTCGCGCGACATCCACGATTCGGTCGGCCAGGGATTGTCGAGCATCAACCTGCTGCTCCAAGCTGCAGAGCAATCCTGGGACACCGATCCCCCGGCGTCCCGCGAGCACGTCCGCACCGCCGCCGCGACGGCGCGAGACGGACTCGATGAAGTTCGGCGGGTCGTGCGCGACCTCGCGCCCGCCGGCTTCTCCAACGCCGAATCCGCGCTCCAACAGGTGGCGCTGGAGGCCGCGCTCGGCTTCCCAGTGGAGGTTCGAATCGACGGCACGTCACGACCCGTGCCGCCCGCCGTCGCGTCGGCGCTGGTCCGGACCGCACGTGGAGCACTTGCCAACGTCCGCGAGCACGCCGAAGCGAGCCGCGCCGTTGTGACCCTCACCTATCACGCCGACGAGATTCGCCTCGATATTCGGGACGACGGTCGCGGGTTTGCGCCCGAGGACATTCGCGCGGACGGACTTCGAGGTCGAGGTCTGCGTGGAATCCGCGAGCGTGCCGAACAACTCGGCGGTCAGGCTGAGATGGAGAGTGCGCCGGGCGAAGGTGCCACTGTGTCCGTGCGATTCCCGCTGGAGGTTCGATGATCCGGATCGTCATCGTCGACGACCACCCAGTCGTCCGCGCGGGACTTCGCGCACTCGTCGACGGACAGCCAGACCTGTCGGTCGTCGGTGCGGCGGACGGCCCGGACAGTGCGCTTTCGGTCGTCGGCGACGTCACTCCGGACGTCGTTCTCATGGATCTGAGCCTCGGTCATGCGGCCGTCGGTGGTGCGGACATCACCGCCCGACTCCGTGCTCTCCCAAACCCGCCCGAAGTCCTCGTCCTGACCACTTACGACACCGAATCCGACGTCATCCGCGTGTTGGAAGCCGGGGCCCGCGGTTACCTGCTGAAAGACACTCCGCCCGCCGATCTCTTCGCCGGAATCCGGGCCACCGCTCGCGGCGAAACCGTCCTGGCACCCTCGGTCGCGGCGACGCTGGTCCGAAGAACTGTCGCCCCCGCCATCACCGAGCGCGAGGTCGAAGTCCTTCAACTGTTGTCGAAGGGCCTGGGTAACAAGGAAATGGCTCGGGAGCTGTTTGTTTCCGAGGCGACCGTGAAGTCGCACCTTTCGCACATTTATACGAAGCTCGGCGTCGATACCCGAGCCGGCGCCGTTGCCGCCGCGATCGAACGGCGGATCATTCGGGCTTAAGGGTTTCCAGTCCGTTAGGGTGCGAGAGTGACGGTAACCGAGGCCTCCCCAGTCGACCGGTTGGTGAGTCTCGGCCGTCGCATTCTCGGCCTCGACGTCACGGGTCCCGACCACACGGTCGCCGCACTCCACGGCCTCGAAGCCGAGGCCAAAGGCCTTCTTCCGCTCGAGGTCAAGCAGCTTCGACGCATCCGGCTCTTCGGTGCAACGGGTGCGGTCCTCATGGCGATCGGTGCACTGGGCGCGGGTGCTCAGCCGGTGCTCCAGAACCCCGTCGCGGGCTTGCGCTTCCTCGGACTGCCCGCCCGGATGTTGACGACGGCGCTGACCACCACGATCACCGGCACCGTCATGGTGGTCCTCGCATGGCTGCTCCTGGGACGCTTCGCACTCGGCATCCGGACGGGTCGACGCATGACCCGATCGCAACTCGACCGCACGCTGCTGCTGTGGATTCTGCCGCTCAGCGTCGGCCCACCGATGTTCAGCCGCGACGTCTACTCGTACCTTGCGCAGAGCGAGATCGCCGCGCGCGGACTCGATCCGTACGCGATCGGACCCGGACCGGCACTCGGCCTCGACAACGTTCTCTCGCGCACGGTTCCCACGATCTGGCGGGACACTCCGGCTCCCTATGGGCCGCTGTTCCTCTGGATGGGTGAGCGAATCTCGTCGATCACGGGCTACAACATCGTGCCCGGAATCCTGCTGCATCGAGCGCTCGCCCTCATCGGCCTCGCGATGATCGTGTGGGCACTCCCCCGACTTGCGCGCCGCTGTGGCGTCGCGCCGGTGGCCGCACTGTGGTTGGGTGCCGCGAACCCACTCGTGCTCTTTCACCTCGTCGCGGGTGTGCACAACGAAGCCCTGATGATCGGCTTCATGATGGCCGGATTCGAGATCGCGTTACGCGGTCTGGACGCCGCACACCCCCTACGTGGGAAACCGCTCCTGCTCCTGGTCACCGGCACGGTGCTGATGTCGGCGTCGACGATGATCAAGATCACTTCGTTGATCGCGCTCGGATTCCTGGGTATGGCGTTGGCGCGCAAGATCGGACGAGGCTTCCTCGGGGTCGTCATCTCCGCTGCGATATTGCTCGCGATATGCGCGATCGTCATCGCGGCGATCAGCGTCGGCACCGGGCTCGGTATGGGCTGGGTCAGCACGCTCAACACCGCGAGCGCCGTTCGAAGCTGGATGTCGTTGCCGACCGCGATCGGTGTCATCACCGGATTCGGCGGCGTACTTCTCGGCCTCGGCGACCACACGACTGCTGTTCTCGGCCTCACGCGCCCGATCGCGGCCACGGTCGCCGCGTTCGTGGTGATGCGCATGCTCGTCGCCACCTACACCGGCCGACTGCACCCCGTCGGAGCACTCGGTGTCTCGTTCGGGGCGATGGTTCTTCTCTTCCCGGTCGTGCAGCCGTGGTACCTGCTGTGGGGTGTCATCCCGCTGGCCGCCTGGGCAACCACTCCGGCGTTCCGCGTTCCGACCGTGGTGTTCTCGACGATCGTCGCGGTGATCCTCATGCCGAACGGTGCCGAGTTCAAACCGTTCGTCATCGTGGAAGCGGCGATCGCCGCGATCTGCGTCATCGGCGTGATCATCATCTCGACGGTGAACCGACTGCCCTGGTCGAGCCACGCGATTCCTGAGGCCCAGGTAAGCGAACCAGAGGACGAGCAGGACACCCAAACCGCTCGGCAACACTGAGTGCTCCGTCCTCCCTCCGCTCCTCGGTGCGTTCCTCGCTCCTCCGTCGCTGCGGTACTCCCTGCGATGCTCAGTCGTACTCCCGCACTCCAGTACCCTGATTGATCGTGAACAATGCTCCAGCGGTGCAGCTGAGCGGCGTCGTCAAGAAGTTCGGTGCGATCACCGCCGTCGACGGTCTTGATCTCGAACTGCCGCCGGCGAAGGTCCTCGCCCTGCTCGGCCCGAACGGTGCCGGCAAGACGACGACCGTCGAGATGTGCGAAGGGTTCGGTCGTCCGGATGCCGGCGAGATCCGCATTCTCGGACTCGACCCGATCGCCGAGCGCGCCAAGCTCAAGCCGCGGATCGGCGTCATGTTGCAGGGTGGCGGAGCCTACCCGGGCGCCCGCGCGGCGGAGATGTTGCAGCTGGTGGCGTCGTACAGCGCCAACCCACTCGACCCCGAGTGGCTGCTCCGGACGCTCGGTCTCAACGACTCCCGCAAGACTCCCTACCGCCGCCTGTCCGGTGGTCAGCAGCAGCGACTTTCGCTCGCCTGCGCGATCGTCGGCCGCCCCGAACTCGTGTTCCTCGACGAGCCGACCGCCGGCCTCGATGCCCAGGCCCGTTTGCTCGTGTGGGACCTCATCGACGCTCTTCGCCGCGATGGCGTGAGCGTGTTGCTGACGACCCACATGATGGATGAGGCCGAACAGCTCGCCGACGAAATCGTCATCATCGACCACGGCAAGACCGTCGCCTCGGGGACGCCTGCGGAAATCACGACGCGCGGTGCGACCGGGCACCTTCGCTTCACGGCGCGTCCGAAGCTCGACCTCGCCGGCCTGCGAAAAGAACTCCCGGGAGACTTCACCGTCGCCGAGAACTCACCCGGCACGTATCTCGTCGACGGTGAGATCACGCCTGCCGTCTTGGCCGCGGTGACCACGTGGTGCGCCCGGCTCGGCGTCCTCGCCACCGACATCCGTGTCGACCAGCGCCGACTCGAAGACGTCTTCCTCGAACTGACCGGCAGGGAGCTGCGCGGATGACCAACCGATTCGCCCCGGACACGTTCGCCGCCGACCCGCGGCCGAGCGCACCCTTGAAGATGCTCGCGGCGCAGTCCCGCCTCGAACTCACGCTCTTCCTGCGCAACGGGGAGCAGCTACTGCTCACGATGCTCATCCCGATCACGATGCTGATCGGTCTCACCTACCTGCCGATCGGCGAGTTCGGCGACCACCGCATCGACAAGATCGTGCCCGCGACGCTCATGGTCGCCGTGATGGGAACCGCCTTCACGGGCCAGGCGATCGCGGTCGGATTCGACCGCCGCTACGGCGCCCTCAAGCGGCTGGGTGCCACCGCGCTACCGCGCTGGGGAATCATCGTCGGCAAGAGCGTCGCGGTCGCCGGAGTCGTCGCGATTCAGGTGCTCGTCCTGGGCGGACTCGGCTTCGCGTTGGGCTGGCGACCTAGCATCGGTGGACTCGTCCTCATGCTGATCTTCGTCGCGATCGGCACCATCACGTTCTCGACGATGGGATTGCTGCTCGGCGGCACGTTGAAAGCGGAAATCGTTCTGGCCCTTGCGAACATCCTGTGGTTCGTGATGCTCGCGATCGGCAGCGCGGTGTTCGCGACCGAATCTCTGCCGACCGCGTTGGAGATCGGTGCTCGGCTCATCCCTTCTGGTGCTCTCGCGGAGTCGCTCACGCAGGCGTCGGTCAACTACGCGATCGATGCGTTGGGCCTGGTAGTACTGCTGATCTGGGCGTCGATCTGCGGTACTCTCGCCGCCCGTACCTTCCGATTCGAGTAGTGAGATGAACACCTTCTACCGAGTTCTCGACCGCCTCCCCAACCCGACGCTGCGAATCCAGCAGATCATCGCGATCGCCGTCATCGCGACGCAGGCGGGCATCGCCGTCACCGGATCGATCGTCCGCGTGACCGCCTCCGGGCTCGGCTGCCCCACGTGGCCGCGGTGCTTCCCGGGTAGCTTCACGCCCGTCCGGGTCGCCGAGGTACCGGTGTTCCACCAGGCGATCGAATTCGGAAACCGCATGCTGACGTTCGTCGTCACGATTGCGGCCGGGCTCATCGTTCTCGCCGTGCTGCGCGCTCGCCGTCGCCGTGAGGTGCTCGTGTACGCGTGGCTCATGCCCGGCGGCACCGTTGTGCAGGCGATCCTCGGCGGCATCACCGTTCGCACCGGACTGCTGTGGTGGACCGTCTCGATCCATCTCCTCGTATCGATGGCGATGGTGTGGATCGCCACGGTCATGTTCTTCAAGATCAGTGAGCCGGACGACGCCGTAATGCAACCGGCCATGCCGCGACCGCTACGTGCCCTGACCGCGCTGACCGGCGTGGCCCTGGCTTGCACGCTCGTCGCGGGCACTCTGGTCACGGCCGCCGGTCCACACGCGGGCGACAAGGACATCGTTCGCACGGTGCCTCGCCTTCAGATCGAGATCGTGACGCTGGCCCACGCGCACTCGCAGTTCTTGACGTGGTACCTGGCGCTGCTCATCGCACTCGGGTTCGGCCTCGCCGCCGTCGGAGTGTCGAAGGTCGTGTGGCGCCGACTGTGGATCGTCGTCGGTCTCGTCGTCGCGCAGGCGTCGATCGGCCTCATCCAGTACTTCACCGGCGTGCCGGCCGCCCTGGTGGCGCTGCACGTCGCGGGCGCGGCACTGTGCACGATCGGCACTGCGGCCCTGTGGTGCGCAGGAACCGAAAGATCTTCCGAGACAGTCGCTGCCGCTCGAACGGAACTCACCGCCGTCGGGTAAGACTGGACGCATGCGTGCGATTCAAGTTGCCGAGAACGGCGGCCCCGAGGTCCTCAAGCTCGTCGAACTGCCGGACCCCGTGCCGGGCGATGGCGAGCTCGTCGTTCGAACCGAGGCGATCGGCGTCAACTTCATCGACACGTACTTCCGTACCGGCGCGTATCCAAAGCCCCCGCCGTACGTTCCGGGCAGTGAAGGCGTCGGCATCGTCGAAACCGTCGGCCCGGGGTGTTCATTCTCGCCGGGCGAACGCGTCGCCTGGGCCGAGGCCAATGGCAGCTACAGCGAACTCGTCGTCGTGAAGGCCGCCAACGCCGTTCCGGTCCCTGCCGACCTGCCCGCCGAGCAGGCCGCGTCCGCGCTTCTGCAGGGTATGACCGCCCACTACCTCATCAACTCCGTGTATCCCGTGACGGCGGGCGACACGATCCTCATGCATGCAGGGGCCGGCGGTGTCGGCCTCATCCTCACCCAGCTCGCGGTGGCCAAGGGCGCTCGCGTCATCACGACGGTGTCCAGCGATGCGAAGGCCGAATTGTCGCGCGCGGCCGGCGCGTTCGAGGTCCTCCGCTACACCGATGACATTCCCGCGCGGGTTCGGGAACTCACCGGGGGCGAAGGCGTCTCGGTGGTCTACGACGGCGTCGGCAAAGACACGTGGGAGGCAAGCCTCAAGTCGGTGCGGGTGCGCGGCATGGTCGCCCTCTTCGGCGCCGCGAGCGGCAAGGTCGACCCCATCGACCCGCAACGTCTCAACGCGCTGGGCTCGGTGTTCCTGACCCGCCCGAAGCTCGGTGACTTCACGCGGAATCGCGACGAACTCCTCTGGCGGGCCGGCGATGTTCTCAACGCCATGTCCGAGGGAACGCTCGACATCCGGGTCGGGGCCACCTATCCGCTGACCCAGGCCGCACAAGCCCACCGCGATCTCGAAGGCCGAAAGACCACGGGATCGATCGTCCTGGTGCCGTGACCGAGCCGACAACTCGGCCCTTTCGTCCAACACTCCGTATTCTGGCCACGTGACCGGACCGTCCAAAGCCGACCTGCTTCTCGATGCCCTCGTCGATCACTGGCGTCATCAGCTGACCGGCGACACGCTCGTCGCTTTTATCGACCGCGAGATCGACACTGCACTTCGTACGGTCGGTCAGCTGACCCTCGATCAGGTGGTCACGCCTGAGCAGGTCACGGCCACGGCGTTGAAATATGCGTCACACTGGACGATCGAGGGGTCGATCCCGGAACTTGTCGGCGAGATCGCGGCCCGCCTCTACGAGACGACCTCACACGACGCGGTTCCGCTCCGGAACGTTTTCGACCAGAACCAGATTCAGGAATTCACGGGCAGCCTCATCGCATTGCCCGCGTTCCGTCGACTGATCTACGAGAGCCCCCTGACCCGAGAATGGGCCGTCGAGCTCATCTGCCAGGCCGCTGGCTCCACCGTGCTCGCGAGTCGGATCAAGGCAGAGCAGGTGCCCGGACTCGGATCGGTTCTCAGTGCCGCTGAACTGCTCATGAACCGGTTCGCCCCCGATACTCGGCTTCAGGCCGAGATCCGCATCCGCGAACTCGCCGAACTCGTGGTGACGTACTTCCAGAACCGCGGCGGCCGTCCGTTGGACGACAGCGCGCTGGCCGACGCCGCCGTCGACCTCTGGGCCGAGCATGCGGACACCCCGATGAGTGAGATCGGCCAGATGGTGACGCCGGACGACATCGAGGACTTCCTGGTTCTGGCCTTCGAGTTCTTCTTCCGGTTCCGGCAGACCGAGTACTTCCGCAGCGTCGTGAGCGAAGGCGTCCAGTACTTCTTCGAGAAGTACGGCACCTGGACGCTGGCCGACCTTCTCGAAGATATCGGCGTCGGCCAGAACGACATGGCCGAAGAAGCCCGTCGCTACGCCCCTCCGATCATCGATCTGCTCGTCCGCAACGGACAGTTCGAAGAGATCGTTCGCCGACTTCACGCCGGGTTTTTCGAGTCCGAGCGGGTGCAGCAGATTCTGGCGTAACTGCCACGTACACAAGATGGTTGGCAGTTCAACCATCTTGATCTTGCTTCGTGAGTATTGTCCGTTGTTCCTAGGACACGACGAAGTGAGGCACCATGGCACATCATCGGAACCGGTCCACGGGCAAGCATCGTCCTACCCATCAACCGCTTCGAATCACCGCACGGCACACCGTAGCCACCCTCGCCATCGGGGCGATGGCGGCGTGCACTTTCACCTTCGGCGCAGCGGCACCCGCCAGCGCGCTGATCTGCGGCGCAACCGCTGGGCTGAAGATCCAACTCGGCGCCGACTCGCAATGTTCCGCGACGGGCCCCGGCGCCGTCGCCCTCGCGATCCTTCCGGGTAGTAACGCCACCGCCGATGGCAGTGGCAACACCGCGCTCGCCATCGGCTCCAGCACGGCCGCAGCGGAAGGTGGCTCGGGCAACCACGCGACCGCCATCGGAATCGACAACACCGCTATCTCGGCCGGTGGCGACGGCAATAACGTCACCGCGATCGGCGTCGGCAACACCGCGTTGAATGTGTTGGGTAGCAACAACAACGACACCGCGATCGGGGTTGGGAACCTCGCGCACAGCACTGGAGTTCCGGCGCTCGGCAACGAGACGATCGGCACCGACGCCTCGGGCAACGGCAACACGAACACGGCCCTCGGACTCGCGAACGTCGCCGGCTCCACGTTCGGCAACAACAACCGGAACACCGCAGCCGGATTGCTCAACGTCGCCGAGAGCGTCGGGACGCCGGGGGCACACTCCCCGGTCCTGAACGTCACGCCGACCGGCGACAACAACACGAACACGGCGGTCGGGCTCGGCAATGCGGCGGTGACGGCGCTCGGAAACAACAACACCAACACCGCAGGCGGCATCCTCAACCAGGCGATCACCGCGGGCTCGCCAGGAACCGAGATCCCCGGTCTGGGACCCAATGACCCGCCGATCTTCACCGTCACTCAAACGGGAAGCGGCAACCACAACACAGCGCTGGGCGTGGCCAACACAACCGGCACGGTCCTGGGCAATAACAACAACAACACCGCGATCGGTGCCGCGAATCAGGCCTTCACGGTCGGGACGCCAGGAGCGAAGGCCACCGTCCCGGACCTTCTCCACCCAGGTCAATTCATCGATGTGCTCGCCGTTGATCCAACCGGGAACGGAAACAACAACACATCCGTCGGGGTGGGCAACACCGCCGGCACGGTCCTCGGCAACGACAACAACAATCTCGCGGGCGGCTTGGGCAACCAGGCTGCGACAATCGGAACCCCAGGCGGCCAGGTCACCGACCCGCTGACCGGGACGACGTTCACCTTGGACCCGACGGGGAACGGCAACAACAACACCGCTCTTGGCGCCAATAACCTGTCCGGAACAGTCCTCGGCAACGACGACAACAACAACGCATGGGGCGTTGGCAACGAGGCCTACACGCTGGGCACTCCCGGCGCATCGCTGGATCTCCCGGGAACGGGCATGGACGTAACCGTCAACCCGACGGGCAACAACAACTCGAACAACGCGTGGGGATTCGACAACACCGCGGGCTCGGTCTTCACCAACGGGAACAGCAGTTCGGCGTTCGGGTTCAATCAGTCCGACGTCCAAACCGGAACGCCTGGAATCGACATCGGCGGAAGTCAGGTGCTCAACAACATCCCGAACGTCGTTCCGGGCGGCGGGAACGTCAGCATCCCGAGTTTCAACGTGCCGAGTTTCCCCTAGCCATAGGAGGCATCCGGGAGCATCGCGGGGCATGGCTGGTACGGCAGCGTGGCCACTTCGAAGTGCCACCACTCGTTGACATAGCGGCGGCATAGTCCGTACTTGTTGCCGTTCCGCTCGAGCCACCGCGCGCCCTCGATCGGCCGAACGTCGATCGCTCGGCCCTTGACGTGCGCGGACTCTGCTGGCGGCAGGACCCATCGTTTCGCTGCCTGCGGCGATCCGTATTCGGCGAGTCCCTGCTGCCACAGCGCCTGCTGCTGTCCCCACGTTCGGTGCCCGGAGGTGATCGCGAGCGGCACACCGTGCTTAACGGCATCCTGCTTGGCCAGTGTGTACGCGAACTTCAGCACCGGATTGAGCCCGTCGGTCTCCGACCGGACGTTGTTGACGAGCTGGACATCGGGCTGCTGCGCGGGCGCAAAAAGCACCGCAGCCGCCGCAGCTGCGACGAGCATCGACAACGGAAGTCGGGCCATACGGTCCGATAGTGCCTGGTCAACGTCTCATGGCGGTCGCGGGTTGCCGACGATTTGGTGCTCTACCGAGACCGTCATCGAAATATATGGCTGACACAGCCAGCAGAGCACGGAACCGTTTCGCAGCGGGATCCGGAACTTGGGCGCGGGCCGTACTCACCGTTTGCATGGTCGGAATGCACGACATCGAACGGATCGCGGCGGCCAACGGAGGTGTGGTCTCGGCGAAGCAGTTGCGACACTGCGGAATCAACTACAAGACGGTCCGGAAGCTCTGCGAGGGCAATCTCGCAGCGATCCGCAAGGGCTGGTACCAGACACGAAACGCAGACAGCGCCGTCGTGAGTGTGGTGAAGGGTGGCGGAGTCGTCAGTTGCACATCCGCCCTGCGCCGCTTCGGGGTATGGGTACCGGGTACCGCGCAGGACGCACATGTCCGATATCCGGCTCATCAGCGACGCGTCGGTCGGCACTGTCAGCCCTACCGATCGAATCCCCCGATAGACGCAGCGATCGATACGGCGGACGTGGCACTGGAGGCGGCGGCCAACTGCCTCGACGCGGAAGACCTCGTCGTCGTGTTGGATTCGATGCTCAACAAGCAAATGATCGAGATGGCGGATGCGCGAACGATCGTTGCCGATTCGCCTCATCCGAGCACCCTGGCCGATCGATGTGATCGGCGTGCCCAATCCGGACTCGAAACCATCGTCCGGCTCAGACTTCGTGCCCTCGGCATCCAGCTCGAGATCCAGGTGCACATCCCGGGTGTCGGTTACGTCGACATTCTGGTCGGCCGGCGACTGGTGATCGAGACTGACGGCGCGGAATTCCATCCAGACCGCGAACATGACTACCGCCGCGACCTCACACTGCACGAACTCGGATACCTGCCCGTGCGACTCAGCTATTCGCAGGTCATGGACGATTGGCCGAAGACCCGGGACGCGATCCTCACGTTGATCCGACGGCGCGACCACCTGCGGTGAAAAACGATTCGGTGCTCCCCCGGGTCCGTCATCGACATATTTCGATGACGGCGCCGAGAGAGCACCGAATCGTAAGCGACTACCGGTTCCGCTCGAGAACCTCGCGCGCGGTGCTGACGACCTTGTCCGGGGTGAAGCCGAACTTGGTGAGCAGTTCCTTGAGCGGTGCGGAGGCACCGAACGTCGACATACCGATCACGGCACCGTCGAGGCCGACGTAGTGGTGCCAGCCCAGCGTCGACGCCTGCTCGACCGCGACGCGAGCGCGAACGTTCGGCGGCAGAACACTGTCTCGATACTCCTGGCTCTGGTGCTCGAAGAGCTCGAGGCACGGCATGCTGACGACGCGCGCCCGGATGCCTTCCGCCGTGAGCTGCTCGTATGCCTTGACCACGAGGTCGACCTCTGAGCCGGTCGCCATGAGAATGATCTCGGGGTCCTCAGCCGAGGCCAGGACGTAGGCACCCTTGGACAGACCCGACGCCGGCGCATAGACCTCGCGGTCGAGGGTCGGCAGGTTCTGGCGGGACAGAATGAGTGCTACTGGCTCGTGCTTGAGGTTGGCGATGAACCGCCACGCCTCGACGACCTCGTTCGCGTCGCCCGGCCGGATCGTGAAGAGGCCAGGGATTGCGCGCAGCGACAGCAACTGCTCGACCGGCTGGTGGGTCGGGCCGTCTTCGCCGACACCGATCGAGTCGTGGGTGAAGATGTGGATCGTCGGGATCTCCATGATCGCCGAGAGGCGGATGGCACCTCGGGCGAAGTCGGAGAAGATCATGAAGCCCGACCAAAACGGCCGGATCTTCGATACGGCGAGACCGTTCGTCACCGTTCCCGCGGCGAACTCACGGACACCGAAATGCAGGTTCCGGCCCGCGTAGTTGTCCGCCTGGAAGTCGCCGAGACCCTTCATATAGGTCTTGGTCGACGGTGCGAGGTCCGCCGATCCGCCGATGAGCCACGGGTAGTTCTTGGCGAGCGCGTTCTGCACTTCACCCGACGACTGCCGCGAGGCGATGCCCTTCGGGTCCGCCGGATAGACGGGCAGATCCTTGTCCCAGCCTTCCGGAAGGTCGCGCGTCTGCATGAGTTCGAGCTGGTTCGCGAGCTCCGGGTACTCCGCGCGGTACGCCTCGAACGCGGACTCCCAGGCCTCGCGCTTCGACTTTCCGCGGGCGCCGATTCCGTCGGCGAAGTTCTCGTAGACACCATCCGGCACGAAGAACTGCTCGTCCTCCGGGAAGCCGTAGAAGCGCTTGGTGCCGGCGATCTCCTCAACTCCGAGCGGTTCACCGTGGGCCGAGTGGTGGTCCTGCTTGGTCGGTGCACCGTAGGCGATGTGGCTGTCGACGATGATGAGCGTCGGACGGCCGGTTTCGCGCTTGAAGGTGTTGAAGGCGCGCGCCAGCATCTTCAGGTCGTTGGCGTCGCCGACCCGCTGAACGTTCCAGCCGTAACCGACGAACCGCGTGGCGACGTCTTCGGTGAAGGCCACATCGGTCGAGCCTTCGATGGTGATCTTGTTGTTGTCGTAGATCCAGCACAGGTTGTCGAGCTGGAGGTGCGCAGCAAGCGAGGCCGCCTCGGACGCAACGCCTTCCATCATGCAGCCGTCACCGCCGAGGGCGTAGACGCTGAAGTCGAACATCTCGTGGCCGGGCTTGTTGTAGTTCGCGGCAAGCCACTTGCTCGAGATCGCCATGCCGACGCTCGTGGCGTAGCCGGTACCGAGCGGGCCCGTCGTGCATTCGATGCCCGACGTCCAACGGTACTCCGGGTGGCCCGGGCACTTCGAGTCCAACTGCCGGAACTTCTTGAGGTCGTCGAGTCCCACCGATGGCTGACCCACGGTTTCGTACTTGGCGTCGACAGCCTGCACGTTGGTCAGATGCAGGATCGAGTACAGAAGCGTCGACGCGTGTCCCATTGACAGGACGAATCGGTCGCGGTTCGGCCAGATCGGGTCGCTGGGGTCGAAGGCCAGGTGGTTCTGCCACAGTTCGTAGACCACCGGGGCCATCGCCATCGGCGTACCGGGGTGGCCCGAATTCGCAGCCTGGACGGCATCCATGCACAACGTGCGGATCGTGTTGACGCTGGTCGTATCGATATCGGTCTGGACAACCGTTGAAGTCATGATTTCCCCGTCAGGATTTCGAGATTTGCACACTCGTTGCCCATCGTGACGCAGGTCACGTCCCAGTCGGGGGAGAACCGGGAAATCGACCGTATGCCGGACGGCTGACGCATATACACCCGATGAGCCGCGCGCGAAATTGCCCGAAACGGGCAGGTTGAAACGGCGGATAATAATTTCGGAGAACCTCGGAACTTTCCCGTTGGTAGCGGCATCTACCTACTAGACCAACAGAAACACCTGATAGGAGTCCTGATGTACATCAACGAGACCGCCACCGACTCGACGAGCACCGAGCCGCAGACCGCCACCCAGACCGGTACCACGGACGCCACCACCACGACGACCTACACGGCTCCCGGCGGCACCGAGATGTACGACTCGGACGGCAACGGCATCATCGACACCGTCGGCTACGACACCAACGCCGATGGCGCGATCGACACCGTGCTCATGGACACCGACGGTGACCAGGTCTCGGACACCATCGTTCAGGACACCAACGCCGATGGGCAGGCAGACCTCATGGTCGAGGACACCGACCACGACGGGTGGGTGAACAACCTCTACCGCGACACCGACGCTGACGGAAACCTCGACACGGTTGCGAGCGATACGGACAACGACGGCAGCTTGGAGACGGTGCAGATCGATGAAGACGGCGACGGCATCCTCGACGTCTCGGTGAGTGACTTCAACGCGGACGGTACGGCCGACGTCGTTCTCCTCGACGCCAACGCAGACGGCGCTTATGACACCGCTTACGCCGACACCGACAGCGATGGAGACCTCGAGCAGGTTTCTTTCGAGGACTAGTAGGACTGGTAGGACTAGTAGGACTAGTAGGACTAGTACTCGTCGGAGTAGTCGTCATCCGAATCGTCGTGCCCATCATCGTGATGGTGGGCGTAGTCCCCGTGGTCGTCATCGTCATTCGTGGTCGAACCGAGCGATCCGTCCTCGTCATCGGCATCCCACTCGTCGTCGACCAGGTACTCGTCGGCAGGTGGGATGAGCGCGACGTCCGCGAGCGGAGTACTGGGGTCGGTCGCGTAGGAGATCATCGATTCGAAAACCGACGCCGGGATGTCGCCGACCTCACCGAGCATCGCGCCGAGGTCCGCGTCGCTGAATTCGTCACCGTATGCCATGAGGTCAAGCTCCTGCCCGGAGCTTTGTCAGCTCCTCCAACAGCATTTTGCGTGCGCGATTCAGTCGCGTTTTCACGGTGGCGACGGGGACTCCCTGGTGGGCCGCGATCGCGTCGTAGGTGAGATCACCGACTTCGCGCAGGACGATCGCCTCGCGGAACTGGTCGGGCAGGGCACGCAGCGCAACCTGGACCATGTCCCGATCGGCCACGCGATCGCCCACGTCCCGGCCGCCGCCGGCATAGTCCGGCACCTCGTCGACCGGCGTTTCCCGCCGCTTTCGCACCACAGCGAGCGCGGCGTTGGCCGCGATCCGGTAGAGCCACGTCCCGATCGCCGAGTCGCCGCGGAACTTGTCCAGGTTCTGCCAGGCCGCGACGAGCGCGTCTTGCATCGCGTCCTGCGCATCGTGTTCGTTTCCGGTGATGCGCAGCGACACCGCCCACATCGGCCGCCGGTGCGTCGCAACGAGTTCCGAGAACGCCCGGGTGTCGCCCGACTGTGCGCGCGCGAGGAGACTCGCAACGCTGAGATCGTCCACGGCTCCCCCGTATCTCGCACCCCGACAGTTGCCCCGATCCTAACGTTCTGCCTGACCAGCGGATCGCTCGACTCGAAGATCGACGTCCGGGCCAATCCGCACATCCGATAGTGTTATGTCGCTCTGATACGACAATTCTCGCCAGATTTCTCGAGGTGATGGTGACCCGAAGCGGTAATTCCGGCGCAGACGTCGACCCGCTCCTGCAACGAGCGTGGCGACTGTGCGCCGAAGCAGAACCGCTGCTCGGTTCCGAACACCAGCGCACTATCGCCGAGTTGCGACGAATCCTCGAGGCTCCCGTGCGCGCCGCTCTGGTGGGCCGCGTAAATTCCGGTAAGTCGACGCTCGTCAACGCCCTCGTCGGACAGAGTGTGGCGCCCACGAACGCCACCGAATGCACGCGCGTCGCGACCATCTACCGCAACGGCGTTCCGGCCCGCGCGGTCGTGGCCGGGACCGACGGTGCCGAGGCGACGATTCCGATCGGCGATCGTCTGCCCGACAACCTCGGCCGGCCGATCGACAAGATCAGTCACGTCGACGTCTTCCTGCCGAACGCAGCGCTGCGCAGCCTCGAACTCATCGACACCCCGGGTACGTCGGGCCACGGCGGCCACGCGGCGCCGACGACATCGAGTGGCACCGCCTTCATGACCGGCGCAAACGGTCCGGATGTCGTGTTCCTGCTCTTCGACGGTGTCCTGCGACCGGACGATCTCGAACTTCTGCACGCCATCGGCGCGCACCGCGCGAACACCTTCGCGTTGTTGTCGCACTCGGACAGTTACGGTTCCGGTCCCTTCGGCGGCTCGGACCCGATCGACGACGCCGCGAAGAAGGCCGATGAACTGTCGGCGCAGCACCGCGACAAGTTCTCCCAGGTCATCGCCGTTTCCGGGCTTCTCGGTGAAGCGGCGCTGACCGGCTCGTTCCGGGAGCAGGATGCGCGCGTCCTCGCGTCGCTCGCCGATCTCGACCCGTTCGAACTCAGCATCGAACTCGCCTCGACCGACGACTGCGCGATCCTCGACCTCCTCGAGCGCATCGGTGAGTACGGCATCGTGAGCAGTCGCTCGTTGGCGAAATTCGGCGCGCATGTGGTCATCGAACACCTGCGGACGCGATCCGGGATCGGCGACTTCATCTCCACGGCTCGGCCCGTCGTTCGCCGGCGCGCCAATCTGAGGCGCGTGAAGAATCTCCTCGAGTCTCTTCGGAATGCAGCCCGCCACGCACCACGTCCGCTCGAGGTATCGGCGCTCATCGACTCCGCGGAAATGGACCCGGCCTTCCACGCACTGCGCGAACTGAAAGCGATGGATCTGATTCTGCGGTGGTCCGCCACGCACCCACT
Organism: Nocardiaceae bacterium; assembly: GCA_021372355.1. GTDB lineage: Bacteria > Actinomycetota > Actinomycetes > Mycobacteriales > Mycobacteriaceae > Smaragdicoccus. Next base: position 48,220 of record JAJFUQ010000257.1, read on the forward strand.
CGTCGCCGAGCTCGACAAAGCCATCAGCGGTGACCCCGCTGTCGCCCTCGATCTGCCGGCGTCGACGCCGGCCTCCGAACTCGCCGCCGCCGCGATGCGCAAATGTGGCGAGACCCGGACCCGCCGACTCATCGCTCGCTCGGCCGCCGAAGGTGAAGTCCTGACGGTGCTCGAGCGGTCGTATCAGCTGTTGGCCATGCGCCTGCAGGGAGTGGCGTTCGCATGACGACCCCCTCCACGGACAGTCGCGAGGCAGCCCTTCGGCACGATCTCGCCGCAGCGGCCGAACTCCTGGTCAAGCACGGGCTCGGCGACTTCGCCGCCCGTAGTCGAACCCTGCTCGATTCGCCGAGCGCCTTTCCCGCCATAGTCGTGACCGGCGAAATCAACCGCGGGAAGAGTGCACTGATCAACGCATTGATCGGCGTGACGCTCTCGCCAGACAGCCAAGACTTCAGTACGTCCGTGCCACTCAAGTTCACCCGGCCGCGGGTCGACCTGCCCGCCGGCAACGCATTGCTGATCTTCCCCGACCGTCCGGCTCGTCTGGTGGGCGGCGAAGAGTTGATCAACTGGGCCACCACCACTGGGTCCGAGGTGTCCGATCCAGACCGAATCGACGTGCCGGTCGCCGTGGAGGTGGCGGTCGACTCCGATCTCACCCATCGAACCGACATCGTCGACACTCCCGGCCACGGAGCCCTCGCCCGGAATGACGCGGTGTCCTTGCGACGCACCGTCGGCGATGCCGGAATCCTCATCTTCGTCTGCGACTCGGCCGCCCCGATTTCCAAGCCCGAGCTCGAGTATCTGCAGGTGGCGAGCCGAGACATCGAGTCGGTCATCCTGGTGATGTCGAAGATCGACACGAACATGCGGTTCTGGCGCACTATCGCGACCGAGAACGAGCGGTTGATCCGCACTCAAGCGCCCGGCATCTCGTCGCTCTCGGTACTGGGTGTCTCGAGCGTGCACGCTCGGCACGCCCACCTCATGCCACCGGGGCCGCGACAGGACGCCGTGCTGTCGGCATCCGGCATCGCCACGCTGTATCAACGCCTCGACAACCTCATCGCCGACACCAAGAACACGCCGACCCGGCGGGCAGTGCGCGTCACGCGGGCGGGACTCGAGGAATTGGCATCACGAATGACCGCCGAACGCGCGTCCGTGGAGAACGTCGAGTCCGCGGAGCGCTTCGAGACTCTCAAGAAGCAACTGATGGCGCTCGAGGGTGCGCAGAAATCTGGCACGTGGCGCGAGAAGATCCAGCGCGATTTCCGATTGCTGCAGCGGGATCTGAACCGGGAAGTCGACAAGGGTCTCGACGAACTGAAGGAGAAGTGGCTCCGGCGAACCGACGAAACCACGTTCCAGTTCCTCAAGCGGTCGTCGCAGCTGTTCGTCGGTGAGATCACCGCCGATTTCGAGAACGTGCTCACCACGGTCTCCACGGAATTCACGGCCGGGCTCAAGCGCATCGGGACCGACCGCAAGATCGAAGGCACCGAGCAGTACGCCGAGATCGGAAGGCTGACAATCCCGGAAAAGGATCTGCGCTTCACCGAGGGACTCGTCGACCCGCAGACCATCATGATCGGCGGTGGCATGATCACGACCGCCGCCGTCAGCGCGAGCGCCGCAGCGTTCGTCGCACTTCCCGTGAGCGGCATCGCCTTGGGCGCGGTGATGGCTTACAAGCGGATCAAACAGGGCCGTAAGGCGCACATGGACTGGATCAACTCGACGTCCCTGACGCTACGGAAGCAGATCGCGCTCGAGATCGATGAATCCATCGACACCGGCCGCTCGGCGATGACCGAGACGTACCGCAAACTGCTCATTTCGCAAACCGCGCGCGTCCGGCGAGAACTCAAGGCCATCGAGGATGCGCGCGCTGCGACCGCGGCCGAGCGCGCGGAAACGATCGCGCAGTTGGATCAGACGATCGAACACGTCAAGGGCCGTATTCGCGCGCTCGACGGTTACCTCGTGCGCGAGGGGGACGGCCGAGCCGGACCCTGCTGAGAACCGCCGCCGACTCCGCCACTGCCGATGCCCGGCCCGTTCTCGTCCGGCATCTGCATGAAGTCGGTTGGTGTGGGTGAGGTGGTGACGCCCGGAAGCATGGGGTCCTGACCTTCGTGGATCGGCGAATCTCCCGCCGGCGCCGACGTCGTGACCTCGACAGATCCAGAGACCGAGTCGGTCGCCACCGATGACGGCGACAACAGAAGCAGCAGTGCGGACACGAACGCGATGGCTGCCGCGACACCCGTGGTGATCGCGAGAGACGTCGATTTCATGGCAGTTCCTCCACGTTCGTGGGATAGGTCCAGACAGTGACCTGGGCCGGACGCACGACGTGACCGCGATGGATCCAGCCGGGACGCACGATCTCGGCGATGCGGTGTTCGAGGTCGGCTCGCGCCGCCGGCGTTGTGGCAACCGCTTCGTGGAGGTGCGGATCGAAGGCTTCGCCCGGTCCGGCGGGGATCTCGGTCACCGACAGCTGCCCGAGCACGGACCGCAACTGCGGCCGCACCGCTTCACCCGCGGTGTCGTAGACCCCGACGAGACTCGGGATCACGGCGTTCGCCGATTCGTCCGGGCCTGTGTAGTGGTCGTGTTCCGGCGAGTTCACGTCGCGCCGCAGGCCATGATCCGGCGAGGGACGAGCCCTCCATTGCCACAGACAAGCGCCCAGAATCCCGGCGCTCACGGCCAGCGTGAGAACGAGAATGACGCGGATCAGCTCTCCAGCGAGAAACGCCATCGTGGTGCTCCTTCCTCAAGGAATTGCGCTCGTCCGTGAGATGCCGGTGGGAACGCAAAGGTTCCCACCGGGTCAGAAATCGTCGAAATCTGGGTCATCGTCATCGAAGCCGAAGTCGCCGTCGTCCTGATAAGACTCGTGGTGGTCGTCGTCCGATGAGTCGTGGTTGTCGTCATCGGGTCCCCAATCGAGAACGTCGAGAACATCATCTCCCCAACCGAACAACGCATCGGGCACAAGCGCTGGATTCACCAGAGGGGTCAGCGGGTCCGAGATCTTGTGCATGACCTGGGTCCATAGTCCAATCGGCGCATCGCTTACATTGCGTAGGAGCTCACGAACCAGCGACTCCGCGTCGCTGCTGCCTTCGTCGAATGTCACTGTCCGCTCCTTGTCATGGAAGTGCGCGTCAGACCGTTGGAGGGCGGAGGGCCCCGGAATGTTCCCGACAACCTGGTGGGAACTTTCTGCGACCCTGGCGAACTCTCATCTGTGAGGCGGCTCCAAGATCAGGGTCGTGACACAAATGTGCTTGTCGCAACGAAGGAGAGAACGAGTGCGCGCAACGTGCAATCGGTTTCAAACAGTGGTTGGCGAACCGTACGCTCAGATGGTTCACGTGGCCGACGCTGCACGCGACAACAGAACGAATGGGGTGAAACAGTGCAGTATCCCGGCGTGATTCTGTCGATCGACTTCGGTACGTCCAACACCGCTGCGGCGCTGTACACCCCGGACGGCCAGGTCCGCACTCTCCGGCTTGGAAATCGCTCGGACCTGATGCCGTCGGCAGTCATGCTGACCGATGGCGGCTTCCTCATCGGCGAAGCCGCGACCCGTTCGGCGCTGCTCGATCCGACGCGGTACGAGCCATCCCCGAAGCGTCGCCTCAGCGATGGCACCGTCATGCTCGGTGACCGGTTCCTGCCGGCGACCGACCTCGCCGCCGAGGTTCTCAAGGACGTCCTCAAGAAGGCTGCGCGGTTCACCAACCAGCCGGTCGCGACGGTCATCCTGACCCACCCGGACCGTTGGGGCCCCGCCACGATCCATCAGCTCAAGACCGCGGCCCTCGCTTCCGGAATCCCGGAACACACGCTCGCCTTCGTCACCGAGGCGCATGCGGCAGCGTGGCATTACACCACCACCGGAACTCCGCTGAGCCCCGGCGAGCGCCTCGCAGTACTCGACTATGGTGCCGGGACCTGCGACGTCGCCGTTCTGGAGAAGAACGCGGTGGGATTCCGCGTGCTCGTCGCCGATGGTCACGAAGGTCTCGGCGGCAACGACATCGACGCCCACATCTGGAGCTGGGTGACGCACCAACTCGCCGGCTCCAACCCCGCGCTGGCCGCTGAGCTGTCCTCGGCCGATGGAATTCGCACTCAACTGAGCACCCAGGACCGCATCCGCGAAGCGAAAGAGTCGCTGTCGGAATACCCCACCGCGCCGATCCCGGTGACTGGCAAGGCCGGCGATGTCGTGCTCACGCTCACGCGGAACGAACTCAACACACTCATCACCCGCGACCTGTCGAAAGCGGTGCAACTGACGCACACGCTCATCAACCAGTCCGGACCGCCGGCACCGACCCGGATCTACCTCACGGGCGGCACCAGCCACATCCCGCACCTGCACACGCTGCTCACCTCGGTCGCGCCGATCGCGACGCTCGACGACCCGAAGACCGTCGTCGCGAAGGGCGCGATCACCGCCTGGCTCGGTACTCGCGGGGCACAGTCGCCGCCGCCCCCGCGTCGAGTGCCCACGCCGCCGACTCCCCCTCCGTCGGCACCGCCGCGTAAGCCCACCCCTCCGCCGGCACCGCCGCGAGTGTCGACGCCGCCGCGGGTCACGACTCCGCCGCCGCCGCGTCAGCCCACGCCGCCGCCGACGTCGACGCCTCCCCGGTTCATGAGCACTCCACCGCCCGCACGCCGTGGCCGCGGACGGCTGTTCGCTGCGGTCACGGTCGGAATCGTCGTCCTGCTCATCGCCGCGTTCGGAATCTGGAAGTGGAAGAGCTCATCGGACAATGCGGAAGTCGAGGCCGCGTTGGCGAACCTCGACATCGGCGCGTTTTCGACCGACCCGCGCGACCTGCCGGCGAAAGTCGGCTCGGTGGACGGCGGTAAGTGGCTCGAGTCGCACCGCATGCTCGACGTCGTCGCCGACCCACGCGACCTCGACTCGTCGTTCAACTACCGAACCTCGAGTTGGCACATCGACGCGAGCGACAACATGAGTGCCTGGGGTGCCGACACCGGCACACCGAACTCGAGCGTTTCGGCGACGCTGGCCCGCAACAACTTCGTCGCAGCGGCGACCACCTCGGGTACGACCTTCCCCGCGAAGGCTGAATCAAAGACGGGCGATCGACTGCTGTCGGTCGCACTGCTCCGGTTCCCCGACGCCAGTGCCGCGAACGCCGCGGCCAAGGACATCATCGCCGCGAACAGCCGGGATTCGTCGATGCGAAAGTCCTCGATCCCGGGCTACTCACAAGCCGATGCGCGGTGGTATGCGGGAAGCAAGGCGATCGGCGCGACTCTCACGAGCGGTCCATTCATCATCGAGATCACGACGTGGGGCAATACCGAGGAGACACTCGGCAATCTGGTGTCGCGCATCTTCGACGCACAGCTCAAGCTCTTGCAGAACTTCGAACCCACGCCGGTCAGCGACCTCGCGTCCATGGACATGGACAAGGACGGCGTTCTGAAATTGGTCGTCGCCAGCCCCAACGACAAGTCGACCGACCTGAAGACGGCGGGCACCTTCGGTGCGCGAGCCACGCGATTCGTCATCACTGATGGTCAGGGCATGGATCTGTCGGACAAGATGAAGCGCAACAACGTCGAGCTGATCACCTACGACGAGAGCACCACGCTCACCCGCGCGGCGTCAGAGGGCGATGCGGCGCAGCTGCAGTCCGATTTCGCCAGCCTCGAAGCCGGCTCCCGGGTCAGCTCACCGGTCGGATTGGACTCGGCGACGTGCTTCTCGCGGGCCGCCGCGGCCGGCTCGACGGAACCGGGGACGTTCACGTGCTACGCGCATGTCGGACGATTCATGATTCAGACCTTCGGAAGCAGCGAGTCCGAAGTTCGCCAGCGCACGTCCGCGCAGTACGCGCTGCTGATGCGGCACGCGGGCGACTAGGGAACATTCGGCGTGCGGCGGGCATCCAACGTGCATGTTGGTGAACACACGAACCCTCATCGGAATGGCCGCAACGTGCGTGGCGCTCGCGGGATGCAGCACAACCGTTCACGGTGTCGCGAAAAGCAAGCCAGGTGACGTCGCGGTAGCGACCACGACGACAGCCCAGCCCACGGCGACGACCTCGACCAGCCGGCCCACCTCGACGTCGTCCAAACACTGGTCGATGCTGATCTCCGGTGACTGCATCGCACACCTTCCGGGCCAGGGCGAAACCTTCACGATGGTCGATACGGTCGACTGCGACTCCTCGCATGAGGCCGAGGTCTTCGCAGTTGAGCCGCTGGCCGACCAATCCGATGATGCCGCCGCCGAGAATGCGTGCGGAGTTGGGTTCACCGAGTACGTGGGGGTTCCAATGGAGCAGACCAAGTACACGTACAACTGGTTCACCGCGGCGAGTTCGTCGCACGTGACGTCGACGAAGGCCATCTGCGTTCTGTTCCGGGCCGACGGGTCGCTGATCGTCGGTTCCGCGCACGCGTGATCTCGACGATGCGCAGATCCACCCATCAACTCCTGGCGGCAAATGGGCATCGCGCCCGACGCGGCCCGCACCGCGGACTTCGTACTGTCATGACATGGCTACTCAACACATTGACACCCTCATCATCGGCGCAGGTCAGGCGGGTCTTTCGACGGGATATCACCTCCGTCGGCTCGGACGCGAATGCCTCATCGTCGACGGGAACTCCCGCCTGGGCGACAACTGGCGGATCCACTACGACTCGTTGCGCGTGTTCACACCCGCGAAGGTCTCCGGCCTCGCGGGGCTGCCCTTCCCCGCCGCTCCCGACAGCTATCCGACAAAGGACGAACTCGGCCAATATCTCGAGCAGTACGCCATACAGTTCGATCTCCCCGTTCGGCTGAACACACGAATCGATTCCTTGACGTTCGACGGCACTCGCTACCTTGCGAGCTATGACGGCGAGACGATCACCGCGGACAACGTCGTCGTAGCGACGGGACCTTACGGCCGGCTCCCCAACGTCCCGGAGTTCGCCAAGGAGCTCGATCCTGCAATTCGCCAACTGCACTCCGGCGACTACAAGCGCCCCGGTCAGATGCAGCCGGGCCCGGTGCTCGTTGTCGGCGCTTCGCACTCCGGCGCGGACATCGCGTACGAAATTGCCGCAGAGCACCCGACGATCCTCGTGGGACGCGACCCGGGCCAGTTCCCGGCGCCGCTCGAATCGTGGCGCGGACGGCATCTGTTCCCGTTCGTTCTCTTCGCCTTCAAGCACGTCCTCACCCGCCGTACGCCGATCGGCCGGAAGGTTCGGGCCCAGATGATGGCACATCACGGCGGACCAATGCTTCGGGTGCAACGCGAAGACCTGGCCGCACGCAACGTCGAACGGCACGTCGAACGGGTCATCGGTGTTGCCGACGGAAAGCCCGTACTCGCCGATGGGACCGTTCTCGACGTCACGAACATCGTGTGGGCCACCGGTTTCCACCACGACTACAGGTGGCTGAAGCTACCGGTCTTCGATGACCACGGCTGGCCTATCGAATACCGCGGTGTCGTCGAGAATCAGCCCGGTCTGTTCTTTTGCGGTCTGTTCTTCCAGTTCGCGTTCTCGTCCTCGATGATTTCCGGCGCCGGCCGCGACGCCGAGTTCATAGCCCAGCAGATCGCACGTCGCCGTGTTGCAGTACCGGCGTGACGGGCAGAATTCGTGACGTGGGCATCGTCGAGGATCTGCGTCGAGCGCAGGAGGCGTACGAGCGGCGGGATTGGCTCGCCGCGTACGTCGACCTGAGCGCGTCCGAACCCGACGATCTGTCCGGTGACGACTTTCTCCGGCTCGCGGTCTCGGCGTTCCTCACGGGCCGGCGCAACGACTGCATCCAGGCTCTGCAACGGGCGTACACCTGCTATCTCGACAAGGGCAATCCACGCTTCGCGATCCGGTGCGCGTTTCACCTGGGCATGATGCTCGCGGCCGGCGGCGAACACGCGGTCGCAGGTGGGTGGAATCGCCGCGCGCAGCGTCTCCTCGAGACGACTGGAGAAGATGTCCCCGAGGCCGGGCTCGTCGCGCAGGCCCTGATGTTCAGCAGTATCCAGAGTGGTGATTTCGAGACCGCTTCTCGGCATGCGGCGACGACCCTCGAACTCGGGCACCGCTTCAACGATCCCGAACTGCTCGCGATGGGCCTCAACGCGAATGGTCGTATCGCGATCTATTCGGGTCGGGTGAGCGAAGGCCTGTCGTACCTCGACGAGGCGATGCTCATCCTCGCGGACGGCGGGGTGGGCCCGATCGTGGCCGGCCACACATACTGCTCGCTCATCGAAGCGTGCCAGGAAATGTGCGATTTCGATCGTGCCGAGCAGTGGACTCGCATGCTCTCCGGTTGGTGCGATGCCCAACCGGGACTCGTCGCATTCACGGGCTCGAGGTCGCTGCATCGGGCGCAGCTCATGCGCATCCACGGAAACTTCGAGGCCGCGCTGGCCGAACTCGACCTGGCCGAACATCGATACCGCGAAATGGGGCCCCGAGCCGCGGTCGAAGCCGTGTACCTCGAACGCGGGGAGATCCTGCGCATCCTCGGGCGTCTGTCCGAATCCGAGGCCGAGTTCGATCGCGCGCAACAACGCGGCGTGGATCCCCATCCCGGGCTCGCCTTGGTCTGGCTCGCCCAGGGCCGGGTCGACGCCGCGACCGCGGCGGCTCGACGACTTCTCGGCGAGCATCGTCCGGCGATTGCCCGCGCGCGCCTCTTGCCATCGGCGATCGAGATCCTTCTCGCCGCAGGCGACGCGGCGGACGCTCGAACGCTCAGCGATGAACTGTCGGGCTACGCCGAAAGCTTCGGCTGCACCGAACTGTCGGCCACCGCGGATTACGTCCGCGGAGTCGTCGTGGAGGATTCGACCGGCATTCCGCTGTTGCGCCGCGCGAGCGCAGTGTGGCATTCGCTCGATGTGCCCTACGAGGCCGCCCGCTGCGCCGATGCCCTGGCGAGCGCTTTCCGCAAGGCGGGCGATGCAGCGTCTGCGGTGATCGAGGAGGGCCGGCGTCGAACGCTCCTCGACCGACTGGGCGTCTCGTCTCGCTCGGTTCCGGCTGGCCTGTCGGACCGCGAAGTCGAAGTCCTACGCCTCGTCGCCGCGGGCCTATCGAACCCCGACATCGCTCGCTCGCTGTTCCTGAGCGAGAAAACGGTCGCGCGCCATCTGTCGAACATCTTCACCAAGATCGGCGTCGGATCGCGCACGGCGGCAGCCGCTTTCGCGTTCGAGCACAAACTGGTGTGAGCGCGTGGGCCTAGCGCTCCAGCGTCTTCGGCCCCGGATTCATCGTTCCCTCGAGCATCGCCTTCGGTCGAGACAGCACGAGTTCGCGGACCCAGTTCCGAACCGTCAGATAGGGGCGAACGTCAGCCGGCGCTTGGACTCCGATCGCATCGATGCCCTGTGCCTGGCACAGCGCGACTGCGCGCCGCAGGTGGAAATCCTGCGTCACGACGATCGCATGGTCGACGCCGAACACCGTGCGCGCCCGGGAACAGGTGTTGTAGGTGTTCACGCCGAAGCGGTCATCGGCGATCAACGACGGCACGACACCGCGTTCCACCAGGTATTCATGCATCGCGGCGACCTCGTCGCCCTTCGTAGATCTCGCGTTTCCGGACACGAGGACGTGTTCAGCCCGACCGTCGCGAATGACCGCGAGGGCCGTGTCGAGGCGTGACCGCAAATATGGCGAGGGTGCACCATCGTGCTCGACGCGGTCGCCGAGCACGATTACCCACTTTCGGTGGCCCTCGCCGCCGATCCGCGACGAGCTCTGCCACACCACCCACAGGGTCGAAACGGCAACGGCCGCAGCGACTCCGAATGCGCTGAACGAGACCAGCCGTCGTGCTGCGGTCTGCAACCTCACTCTTTGAACTTACCCAACTGATGACGCAGACAGTCCTCGAGATCTGGACGCCGGAACGGGTGTCCGAGTGCGGTCAGCCGTGCAGGCACCACCCGCTGATCCGCGAAGGCGACTTCTTTGGCACCCTCGCGTCCCAGCAGCAACGCCGGCCCGAACGACGGGGCCGGGAAGAATGACGGCCGGTGCAACACCTTCCCGAGCGTCTTCGAAAACTCTTCGTTCCGAACCGGATTCGGAGCGACCGCGTTGATCGGCCCGCGCCAGCTGTCCTCGGTGAGGGCCGCGAGGTAGATGTCCGTCAGATCGTCGAGGTCGATCCAGGACATCCACTGCCGGCCATCGCCGAGACGACCACCCAGGCCGGTCAGGAACACAAGACGAAGCAGTTGGAGGGCACCCCCTCGCGGCGATAGCGCAATTCCGGTCCGTACGTTGACCACTCGGACCCCGGCTTCCGACGCCGGGTGCGTCGCCTTCTCCCAGTCGGCGACGACATCCGCGAGGAATCCGGTTCCGCGTTCGGACTCTTCCGTCAGGACTTCGTCTCCCCGGTCCGCGCCGTAGATGCCGATTGCAGACGCACACACGAACGCCTTCACGCCAGCCCGCGCAGAGGCTTCGGCAAGTGCTCGGGTCGGCCCGATTCGACTGTTGTAGATCGCCTCTCGGTGCGAATCGGTGAACCGCCCAGCGATCGGCTCGCCGGCGAGATGAATGACCGCATCGATTCCGCGAAGAAGATCCGGGGCCGGGTCGTCTGGGTTCCACTGTCGCTCGAGGGGATTGCTCGGCGTGCGCCGTACCAGGCGGACAACGTCGTGCCCGCAGGTTGTCAGCTGGGCGCACAGGGCGGTCCCCACGAGACCGGATGCACCGGTCACCGCAACGGTCATGACGGGTCCTTTCGTCCGCGCGGCAACTGCGAGATCGTCCCGAAGTTGGCGGCGGCGGTATTCGAAGGTCGATCGCAAGAGCCGTCCTGGAACCGGTGTCGCAATGCGATCGGTGATTCGGGTTCGATGCGATCCGAGGGCCCAGAATTCGTGCGTATGCCGCCATGGCAACGGAAGCGACGTCAGCTCATCGGTGAATCGCTCACCAGGCACGTGATCACCATGCTGGGCCACCCACTTGAGCCCGCCCGGCAGCCGAAGAATCGCCTGTCCGTCGGACACGTTCGCCGCTTCCTGCTGCACCTTGAGCGGCTGCCACGGCGGCATCAGCCGATGCAGAGCACCCGGGCGTTCATGCCAGCGGACCACATCGGCGATGGGCGCGTCCACGATGTCTGACGATTCCCAACTCATGCCTTAAATCTATGCAAATCCTATGCAGAGTGGAAGAGTAGATGTCGATGAAGACCGCAATTGCTCTATTCACCCGAGACCTGCGGGTTCACGACAACCCCGTCCTGAACGCCGCAGCGAAATCCGAACGCGTCGTCCCGCTCTTCGTGCTCGATCCTGCATTCGATCACGTCCAGGAGGGTTCGCGGCGCCGATTCCTCGCCGATGCTCTCCACGATCTGGACCACATGCTCAACGAACGTGGGTCCCGCCTGATCATCCGGCGCGGAGACACTGTCGAAGAGACCTGCCGCCTCGCCGCCGAGGTCGACGCCAGTGAAGTGCACATCGCTGCCGATGTCACCGAATTCGCGCGCGAGCGCGTGCGCCGGCTCCACTCCGCACTGACGTGCCGCTTCGTCGAGCACGAGGCCGTCCACACTGTCGTCCCGATGGGTCATCTACACCCGGAGGGCCGTGATCACTACGCGGTCTTCACCCCGTACTGGCGAAAGTGGGCGGACACACCCGTGCGATCGGTGCTGCGCCCACCGTCGAAACTCGACACCCCGGATGTCCACTCCTTCGGCCTGCCCAAAGTCCGCGAACCGATCGGCGGCGGCGAGTCCACCGGCCGCCGCCGCATGTCGAAGTGGCTGCGCGACGGAGTCCACGATTACACCGACCAACGGGACATCCTCGCTGTCGACGGAACATCCCAGTTGTCCCCGTACCTGCACTTCGGATGCGTTTCCGCGCTCGAACTCACAGTGCGGGCACGCGAAGTCGGTGCCGAGGATTTCGCGCGACAACTCGCGTGGCGCGATTTCCACCATCAGGTTTTGGCGCACAATCCGAAACTCACCAAGACGGACTACCGCCCGGCGCACCGGGACTGGGCCGACGATGCCGACGTTCGCGCGGCCTGGGCCGCCGGCATGACCGGCTATCCCCTGGTTGATGCGGGTATGCGGCAGCTTACGGCGACGGGCTGGATGCACAATCGTGCACGCATGCTCGTCGGCAGTTTCCTCACGAAAACGCTCGGCGAAGACTGGCGGTTCGGTGCAGATGTCTTTGCTCGGCAGCTCGTCGATGCGGACGTCGCGAACAACATCATGAACTGGCAGTGGGTCGCCGGCACGGGCACCGACACCCGTCCGGCGCGGCGACTCAGCCCGATCCGGCAGGCCGAACGCTTCGACCCCGACGCGGCCTACATTCAGCGATGGGTTCCGGAATTGTCGTCACTACCGGCGAAGTACGCCCGGATGCCCTGGACTCTCGCCGGGGCCCACCGGAAGGCGATCGACTATCCGAACCCCATCGTCGACCCACCCGAGTCGGCTCGATGACCACCCCGACCTGGACCGTCACCGCCGTCGCCGCCAAGCTCGGACTGAGCGTGCCGACGTTGCGCAGCTGGGAGCGGCGCTACGGCATCGCACCAAGCCACCGAACTGAAGGCGGACATCGCCGGTACACCAGCGCCGACGTGGCCAGCCTGCAGCACATGCAGGAACTGATCCGGGCCGGCGCCTCGACGAGCGATGCCGCCAAACACCTTCTCCTCGAACCCGACCCGCAAGGGCTCTGGGCCGCCATCGACCGCATGGACTCCTCCGCGATCACCCATCAGGCGCGCTTGCTCATCACGCGGTACGGGACCGAGTACGCGTGGATGACGCAGTTCGTACCGCTGTTGCGAGACGCCGGCGAGCGTTGGCTCTCGCATGCGTCCGGCATCGCCGTCGAACATGTCCTCAGCGACGCCATACTGCTCGTCCTGCAGGAAACGGCCCAGCGAATGTCCGACGATCGCCCCCGGGTGCTACTGGCATCGACCTCACACGAACAGCACACGCTTCCGCTTTACGCGGCCGCCAGCGGGTTCGCCGAACGGCGAATCACCAGCCGGGTCCTCGGGCGCGTGCCCGGCGATGTCGTCGTGGCACTGGCGGAAGAACTGAAACCGGACGCGGTGTTCGTGTGGGCGCGGAGCCCGGAAACGGCGGAACCCGAGACGCTGCGACGCATTGCCGAACACGCCAGAGCCATCGCCGCGGGACCCGGTTGGGGTGAGCTACCGCAGCAGGAAATCGTGCACGATCTCGCCGAAACCTTGCGGGTGCTGACGCACGTCTAGAGCAGCGAGGAAACGGTGTGCCAGCCGAGCACGGAGTCGACTGCGAGGCCGCAGAAAACGATCGACAGGTAGTTGTTCGACTGGAGGAACAACCGCAAAGGCTTGATCGGAGAACCGTTGCGGACGCCGTTGAATAGCTGAATTGCCATGGCCAGGAACCAGATTCCAGCGGCTGCGGCAACGCCCGCGTAGACCACACCGGCGCCCGGGATGAGCGCGAAGCTCGTCAGCACCGTGGCGATCGTGTAGAAGACGATGTGCCGGGTGACGTGCTCTTCGGTCGCGACGACCGGCAACATCGGGACGCCGGCGGCCTTGTAGTCCTCGCGGTAACGCATCGCGAGCGCCCACGTGTGCGGCGGCGTCCAGAAGAAGATGAGCAGGAACAGAACGACGGCCTGCCAGCCGATCGAACCGGTGACGGCCGACCATCCGACGAGAGTCGGCATGCAGCCCGCTGCCCCACCCCACACGACGTTCTGCGACGTGCGGCGCTTGAGTCCCATCGTGTAGACGAAGACGTAGAACAGGATCGTCGCGACGACGAGCGAACCGGCGAGCAGGTTCGCCCGCCACCACAGCCACGCGAACGATCCGACGCCGAGCACGATGCCGAAGATCAGCGCGTTGAGGCGCGGCACGGTCTGGCGAGCCAGTGGTCGGCGCTCGGTGCGCTTCATCACCTTGTCGATGTCCGCATCGACAACGCAGTTGAGCGTGTTCGCACTCGCCGCGCCCAGCCATCCACCGAACAGAGTGCTGGCGATGAGGACGATGTCGAGCGAACCGCCCCGCATCGCGAGCAACATCGTCGGGATCGTGGCGACGAGCAGAAGTTCGATGACGCGAGGCTTGGTCAAGGCGATGTACGCGAGCACCCTGCTGAACGGCGAAGGTGCGGCCGACGGCGCCTGCGGAGCGTCGGCCGAGACCTCGACCGACCCGCTGGTTCCGTGCCCGACGGCCACGTCACGGGCCGACTGGTGGCCAATCCGCACTAATAGCTCCCTCGCCGTTGTGGGGCCCGGAAGTGATCACTCCGAGCGCGTGCGCATCGATCCCCCAAGCGCATTCCTCACCAGATGCTATCCGAGGCCGATGGGTGGCCTGCGCGGAACCGCCTCACGACCACGTTCAGGTACACCTACTGCCGTCCAGTCTGCCCGATTCGGGACCTAGGACCCGAATCCCGCGACGAAGGTCTGCACCTTCGCGATGTGCACGAACAGTCCATGCGTCGTTCCCCACGATTGGTTGAGTCGGCAACCTTCTGCTGGCGACAGTCCTCTCGTGAAAGCTGGAAATGGCGCGCCGACACATCGCACTTCCACTGATCGTCGCGACGATCAGCGCACCTGGAGTCTCGGTCGCCGAGGTGCCCATCGCGTCGACGACCGCCACCTCGACAGCTGAGACATCGACAACTGCGACATCGACCGAGCAGGTCCAACCCACGTCGACCACGACCACCGCCTTGACGACGCCGACGACACCACCGGCCGAATCGACCGCACCCACCCCGACGACTCCACTGACCCAGACGACTCCACTGACCCAGACGACTCCGCCCAGCGAAACTGCGACGTCATCCACACCGAGCCCGACGTCAGCCTCGTGGAGAGCAGCACTCGAAACGCCCACGCCGGTGAGCACGTCGGCGACCACGACCCCCGTTTCCGGGAAGAGCGTGCAGGTTGCGGCGGCGGAATTGGTGGCGGTCACCGCGGGCGTCGCGACCCCTACGGGCAGCGACTCGGGCAACCGACGACAGTTCAGCATTCCGGTCACCGTCACCGATCTGCGGCTGACGGGCACCGGATGGACCGCGACCAGCTCGATCACGGCGTTCGTGGGGACCTCGACGGGCGTGGTCCTTCCGGCCGAAAACGTCTACTCCTCGAACACGACCAAATGCAGTCACGCCGTTCAGAAAGTGACGGTGACCACCGTCCCGGTGGTGATCCACGCGTCGACAGGTCCGTGCACAGCATCCTGGACGGTTCATCTCGACGTGCGGATTCCCGACGCCGGCTTGATCGCCGACTCCTACACCGCGGTTCTCACTCACGACATCGCCATCAATGGACTCGGCACCTAGGACGCTGAGGCCTCCCGCGTAGCCGACCCGTATACCGGGGACTAAGCTCTCGGGTGAACTCACAGTGCTCGATTTCACATCGTGAAAGACGGCTGCGAGATCAGCCAATGGCGTCACCTTGCAAGCAGGGCTCCCAACCGAACTCCAGGAGATTCTTTCCTCGTGTCGACGACAGACGATCTGAGCACGCTCACCCGGGCCAACTACCCCGCCGACTGGACCGAACTGGACACCCGCGCAGTGAACACTGTGCGTGTCCTCGCCGCCGACGCCGTTCAGAAGGTCGGAAACGGTCACCCCGGCACGGCGATGAGTCTCGCGCCTCTCGCCTACACGCTTTTCCAGCGCACGATGCGCCACGACCCCGCGGATCCGGACTGGGTCGGCCGGGATCGCTTCGTTCTCTCGTGCGGCCACTCGAGCCTGACCCTCTACATCCAGCTCTACCTCGCTGGTTTCGGTCTCGAACTCGACGACCTCAAGGCACTGCGCACCTGGGGCTCCAAGACCCCGGGCCACCCCGAGCACGGCCACACCGCCGGTGTCGAGATCACGACCGGTCCGCTCGGCTCCGGCATCGCTTCGGCGGTCGGCATGGCGATGGCCGCTCGTCGCGAGCGGGGTCTGTTCGACCCGGCTCCGGAGCTCGGCGAGAGCCCGTTCGACCACCACATCTACGTCATCGCCTCGGACGGTGACATGGAGGAAGGTGTCAGCGGCGAGGCCTGCTCGCTCGCCGGAACGCAGCAGCTCGGCAACCTTATCTGCGTCTACGACGACAACCACATCTCGATCGAGGACGACACCGCGATCGCCTTCGGCGAGGACGTCGGCGCCCGCTACGAGGCCTACGGCTGGCACGTGCAGCGGGTCAACGGCGGCGAAGACGTCCGCGCGATCGAGGAAGCCCTCGCAAACGCCAAGGCCGAAACGTCGCGCCCGTCCCTTATCGTCCTGCGCACTGTCATCGCGTTCCCGGCACCGAACAAGATGAACACGGGGGCTTCGCACGGTTCGGCTCTCGGCACCGACGAAGTCAAGCTCGTCAAGGAAGAACTCGGCTTCGACCCGGAGCAGACGTTCGAGGTCGCCGGCGAGGTCCTCGGCCACACCCGTAAGGCGCTGAGCCGCGGCGCGGTCGCAAAGGCCGAGTGGCAGAAGGGCTTCGACGCCTGGGCCGAGCGCGAGCCGGAGAACAAGGCGCTGTTCGACCGCCTCATCGGCCGCAAGCTCCCGGACGGCTGGACCGACGGTCTGCCCAGCTGGGATGCCGGCGCGAGCGAAGCAACCCGTAAGGCATCGGCGAAGGCGATCGCCGCCCTCGGTGCGGCCCTGCCGGAGCTGTGGGGTGGATCTGCCGACCTCGCCGAATCGAACAACACCACGATCCCGAACTCGGCGTCCTTCGGCCCGGAGTCGATCTCCACCGAGACCTGGAAGGCCAACCCGTACGGCCGCGTCCTGCACTTCGGTGTTCGCGAGCACGGCATGGGCGCGATCCTCAACGGAATCGCACTGCACGGGCCGACGCGTGTGTTCGGTGGCACGTTCCTCGTGTTCAGCGACTACATGCGCCCATCGGTCCGCCTCGCCGCACTGATGCAGTTGCCGGTCACCTACGTGTGGACGCACGACTCGATCGGTCTCGGTGAAGACGGTCCGACCCACCAGCCGATCGAGCACCTCGCCGCACTGCGTGCCATCCCGGGCTTCAACATGGTTCGCCCGGGTGACGCCAACGAGACCGCACACGCGTGGCGTGCGGTCATCGAACAGGGCACCGACCAGGGCAAGCACCAGCCGTGCGGCCTCGCCCTCACGCGGCAGAACCTGCCAGTGCTCGAGGGCACCAAGGACGCGTTCGAAGGCGTGCAGAAGGGTGGCTACATCCTGGCCGAGGCGTCGAACTCCGACCCCGAGGTCATCATCATCGCGACCGGTTCGGAACTGCATCTTGCCGTGGCGGCCCGGGAGGCTCTCGAAGCCGACGGAACCCCGACCCGCGTGGTTTCCATGCCGTGTGTCGAGTGGTTCGACGCGCAGGACCAGTCCTACCGCGACACCGTCCTCAAGCCGACCGTCAAGGCCCGCGTCGCGGTCGAAGCCGGCATCGCGATGCCCTGGTACCGCTTCGTCGGCGACAGCGGCGAGATCGTTTCGATTGAACATTTCGGAGCTTCCGCCGATTACGCCACGCTTTTCCGCGAATTCGGATTCACTGCAGAGGCAGTCACTGCGGCCGCGCAGCGCGCGCTCGCAAAAGCGAAAGGATAAGCACCGTGACGCAGAACCCCATCGTCGCCCAGCTTGCAGCCACGGGAGTATCCGTATGGCTGGACGACCTTTCCCGCGAACGGATCCAGACCGGCAACCTGGCCGAGCTGATCAACACCAAGGGCGTTGTGGGCGTCACCACCAACCCGTCGATCTTCCAGGCCGCGCTGGCCAACGGCACCTTCTACGCGTCACAGCTCAAAGAGCTCGTTTCGCGTGGAGCTGACACCAACGCGGTCATCCAGGCGATGACCACCGACGATGTTCGTGACGCTTGCGACATCCTGATGCCCATCTACGAATCGTCGAGCGGCTTCGACGGACGCGTCTCGATCGAGGTCGACCCGTTCCTCGCACACGAGACCGAGAAGACCATCGCCCAGGCACAGGAACTGTGGAAGATCGTCGATCGTCCGAACCTGCTCATCAAGATCCCGGCGACCAAGGCCGGCCTGCCGGCAATCACCGCCGTCATCGCTGAGGGCATCAGCGTCAACGTGACCCTGATCTTCTCGGTCGAGCGGCACGTCGAGGTCATGAACGCCTACCTCGAGGGTCTGGAACTCGCGAAGGCCAACGGCCACAGCCTGTCCAAGATCCACTCGGTCGCATCGTTCTTCGTCTCGCGCGTCGACACGGAGATCGACAAGCGTCTCGAGAAGACCGGCTCGGCGGAGGCCCTCAACCTTCGCGGTAAGGCTGGTGTCGCCAACGCCCGCCTCGCCTACAAGGCGTACCAGGACATCTTCGAGAACGGCGACGCCTTCTCGGCGTTGCGCGCGGCCGGTGCGAACGTACAGCGTCCGCTGTGGGCTTCGACCGGTGTCAAGAACCCCGAGTACTCGGACACCATGTACGTCACCGAGCTCGCATGCCCGAGTGTCGTCAACACGATGCCCGAAGGCACGCTCAACGCGCTGGCTGACCACGGCGTCGTCAACGGCGACACGGTCACCGGCACCTCCGCCCAGGCTCAGCAGGTCTTCGACCAGCTGACCGCGGTGGGTATCGACCTCGTCGATGTCTTCCAGGTTCTGGAGGACGAAGGTGTCGACAAGTTCATGAAGTCCTGGCAGCAGGTGCTCGACGGTGTCGGTGCCACTGTCGAGGAAGCAAAGGCCGCGCTCTAATACCGCGCATCATGCCGACCAATCCCGCCGTCCCGGAGTGGATCAACCCACTCCGGGACGAGCGTGACAAGCGGCTGCCGCGGATTGCCGGGCCCTGCAGTGTGGTGATCTTCGGTGTCACCGGCGACCTCGCTCGCAAAAAGCTTCTTCCCGCGGTGTACGACCTCGCGAGCCGCGGACTACTTCCTCCAGGTTTCGGCCTCGTCGGATTCGGCCGTCGCGACTGGTCTCATGACGATTTCGCCGCTGAGGCCCTCAAATCGATCCGCGACCACGCTCGGACTCCGTTCCGCGAACACGTCTGGGAACAGCTGTGCTCGGGCATGCGGTTCGTCAATTCCAGCTTCGGTGACACCGACGGATACCAACGGCTGACCGAGACCCTCGCCGAACTCGATTCGACCCGCGGCACCGCCGGCAATCACGCGTTCTATCTGTCCATTCCGCCGAGTGCGTTCCCGGTTGTGCTGGAGCAACTGTGCGGATCCGGTCTGGCGAACGGGACTGGCAACCAGTGGCGGCGAGTGATCATCGAAAAGCCGTTCGGCCACGACCTCGCCAGTGCGAAAGAGCTCAACAAGATCGTCAACAACGTGTTCGGTGAGGACTCGGTCTTCCGCATCGACCACTACCTGGGCAAGGAAACCGTTCAGAACATCCTGGCGTTGCGGTTCGCCAACCAACTGTTCGATCCACTGCTCAACGCACACTATGTCGACCATGTTCAGATCACGATGGCCGAAGACATCGGCCTCGGCGGCCGCGCCGGCTACTACGACGGCATCGGCGCTGCCCGCGATGTCATCCAGAACCACCTGATTCAGCTGCTCGCGATGATCGCCATGGAAGAGCCGGTGAGCTTCAGCGCACGCGAGGTCCGGACCGAGAAGGTCAAGGTCTTGTCCGCCACCAAGCTCGTCCAGCCGCTCGACGAGACCACCGCCCGGGGCCAGTACAGCGCGGGCTGGCAGGGCGCGGAACCGGTCGTCGGTCTGCTCGAGGAAGCCGGCTTCTCCCCCGACTCGACGACCGAGACCTATGCGGCGATCACGGTGGACGTCCAGACCCGCCGTTGGGCAGGTGTGCCCTTCTTCCTGCGTACCGGCAAGCGTCTCGGGCGCCGGGTCACCGAGGTTGCGGTGGTGTTCAAACGTGCTCCGCACCTGCCGTTCGACGCCACCATGACTGAGGACCTCGGCCAGAATGCGCTGGTCATCCGTGTGCAGCCCGACGAAGGCGTCACGATGCGCTTCGGCTCGAAAGTGCCGGGGTCGAGCATGGAGGTCCGGGACGTCAACATGGACTTCAACTACGGCGAGGCGTTCACCGAGTCGTCTCCCGAGGCATACGAACGCCTGATCCTCGATGTTCTGCTCGGCTTCCCGTCGTGGTTTCCGATCAACGAGGAAGTCGAGCTGTCGTGGGAGATTCTCGACCCGGTCATCGAACGGTGGGCCGCCGACGGCAAGCCCGAGGCCTACGAGTCCGGCGGCTGGGGTCCGGAGTCCGCGAACGAGATGCTTCGCCGCACCGGGCGTGAATGGCGGCGGCCATGATCATCGAACTGCCCGATACGACGACCGGAATGGTGGCGCGCACACTCCTGAAGCTGCGCGAAGAAGCCGGCGTCGTCACCGCCGGCCGAGTTCTGACCCTCGTGGTCTGCGCGTACAACGCCGCCACCGATGACCTCGTCTCGGCCTCGGTCGAGGCAGCCCGTGAGCATCCGTGCCGGATCATCGTTCTCTCCCATGGAGACCCCGACGCGCGTCCGCATCTCGATGCCCGACTGAGCATCGGTGGCGAGACCGGAGTCTCCGAGGTACTGCTGCTCACACTGCACGGGGAGCTCGCCCAGCACGAGAATTCGGTCATCATCCCGTTCCTGCTGCCGGATACGCCGGTCGTCGTGTGGTGGCCTGGAAGCGCGCCCGAACACCCCGCGAGCTCACCTGTGGGCCAGCTCGCCACGCGGCGGATCACCGATGCGACGCTCGCGGCCGATCCGATGTCGACGATCCGTGGTCGGCTGGCGAGCTACACGCCCGGGGACACAGACATGGCTTGGGCTCGCGGAACCTATTGGCGTGCACTTCTCGCTTCGGCACTCGACGAGCCGCCGTACGAGGACGTCGAATCCGTGCTCGTGTGCGGCCCGGCAACGGAACCTGCGATCGATCTCATGGCCGGTTGGCTCGCCGAACGGCTCGGCTGCCCGGTCAAGCGGCTGTCGGGTGGCGTCCGCGCCGAATTGGTCCGCGCGACGACGGCCATTTCCCTGTCCCGACCTGCGGGATCCACGTCTGGAATCCTCCGTCGGACGGGTCAGCCGGACACTATCGTGGCGCTGGCGAGGCGCGAAACCGGAGAGTGTCTCGCCGAGGATCTGCGGCGACTCGACGCCGACGAGATCTACGAGAGTGCGTTGCGTGGTCTGGAGAAAGTGAACTATGGCTGAGTTGATCGTGTCGCAGCACCCCGATGTCGACGCACTGGTGGTGGCGGCAACCGAGCGTTTCGTCGACATCGTGGCCGCGGCCCAGGCCGAGCGCGGATCGGCATGCGTGGCACTGACCGGGGGCGGTGCCGGCATCGCGATGCTGCAGCGTCTGCGCGATCACTCGGACGCGATCGACTGGGCGAACGTCGACATCTATTGGGGTGACGACCGGTTCCTGCCCGCAGACGATCCGGAACGGAACGAGAAGCAGGCACGGGAAGCGCTGTTGAACTTCGTACCCGTCGATCCGAACCGAGTGCACCCGATGGCTCCCTCGGACGGCGAGTTCGGCGACGACATCGAGGCGGCCACCGCGGCGTACGCACGAGTGCTCGACGCCGGGGGCGACGGCTGCCCCGAGTTCGATGTCCATCTGCTCGGGATGGGACCCGAGGCACACATCAATTCCCTGTTTCCGCACACGGCCGCGGTTCGCGAGGACTCGGCGTACGTCGTGGCGGTCACCGACTCACCCAAGCCTCCGCCGACGCGCATCACGCTGACGCTGCCCGCGGTTCGCCGCGCGAAGCAGGTCTGGCTGCTCGTATCCGGCGCCGGCAAGGCCGAGGCGACAGCGGCGTGCCTCAACGGAGCCAGCTCGGACGACTGGCCAGCGGCCGGCGCGACGGGGTCGGTAGCAACCGTGTGGTTCGTCGACGACGCTGCAGCGAGCGCGCTGGCCTGATCTCGGGCCCAGAAACATAACTTCCGGTCTGTTTATCGCGATTTTCGTCGTCTCGTCGCGTGCGGACGTCTGTATTAGCGAGCGTGAATCACGGAACAATCAAGTGCCGGCACGATACCTGATCGTGATACGCGCAAATGGCGACGGATTCGCTGCGTTTATCGTCATTCACAACCCAAGCAGGCTGAAATTTGGCGAATCTACCGGTTGCCCAAAGATCGAAAAGCCTAAAACATTCAAGGCGACTTTTAGCATTGCGAGTATTCACAAACCGACCGGTCTTGTTTATGCTAATCCAGCACGTCAAAGTAACTGACGCGCTGCCTTGGCGGCAACGACGACGCCTAGATGGGATGGATCAAATGCGGAAATTTTTAACTGGTGGTGCGGTTCTGGCAAGTGCCGTAGCGGTCATGCTGCCGGGTGGTTTCGCAAACGCAGCGGTTGGCGACACCAGCCTCACGCTCACGATCCCCGCCGGCAGTTTGGCGATCAGCGATGCAACCGCGACTGCAACTCTCACTCTGACTGGAACGGTGTACGCAACCGCCGTAGGGCCCAATGTCACCATTGTCGACGCGCGCGCTGGCGTAGCCAAAACCTTCACACTCAACGCAAAGCTGACGAACTTCGTCAACACGGCTGACCCCACACATCCGGTTACCGCCGACAAGGTCAAGTACTCGAGCACGGCAGGGGTCGCGGCGCCCGCACCCTACGACCTCGCCAATGGCTATCTCGTCGCAGTCATTGTAGGGAAAGCGGCCACCGCCTTCGCCGCGTCGAACACTGACCTCGCCGTCGGGACTGGGACGTCCGCTGGCAAGACAGGAACCGTCGTCCCCTGGGTACTGACAACGGACGCGTCTAACTACACCGCCGTAGGTGACTACACAGCTACCCTGACGCATACCGCCGTCTAGTCAACTCAGCGCAGGCCCGCCGAGGGCCGGAGAAGGATCCCGTCAGTGTCGACCAGGACCCGAGTCCCACGCTCGCAGCACACAGCAGTTGCACGAAGGCGGCCTCGCGACTCTTGGCTGATACGACTGCAGATCGCGGTCTTCCTCGGACTCGCGGCGGCAATGCTGCCCGGTGTCGCGCTCGGCGATCCGATGGGCATCGGAGTGCGCATCGTCGAAGTCCCGAAGAATCTCGTCGACGATCCGCGAGCGCAGTCGTACATCATTGACAACGTTCCCCCCGGAACCACACTCGAACGCCGAATAGCTGTAGAGAACAACACCGGGGGGACCCGGGAGATCAAGGTGTATCCGGTAGCCGCAAAGATCGATTCAGACGGCGGGTTTTCCGTCATCGATCCCCAGACAAACGAACTGTCCAGTTGGACCACGGTCAACCCACCCGTCCTCATACTGGAGAACGGGCAAGAGGCCACGGTCAACGTCACGGTGTCGGTTCCCAAGACTGCAACCGAAAGCGAACGCTACGGTGCCATCCTGGCCGAGGTTTCTTCGGGCGCTCCAACCGGCACGGGTGTCAAGGTCGTCAATCGCGTCGGCATTCGCATGTATCTGTCCGTTGGCCCGGGCAACGGACCCAGCCCGGACTTCCGTATCGAGTCGATGACACCGAGGAAGAATCCCAACGGACATCATGAAGTCCTCGTCCATGTGACGAACACCGGGGGGCGCGCCCTTGACCTGAGTGGTCAAATAACGCTCACCGACGGCCCAGGAGGCCTGTCGCTCCCAACGAAAGAGGGCAGAGGCCCGACTCTCGGACTGACGATGTCCGGTGACGTCCTGTTCGACATGGAAAGCGAACTGCCTGCGGGGCCTTGGACGGCGAAGGCAACGATCACGAGTGGTCTCATCAGCCACGACGCGCAAGCGAAGATCACGTTCCCCGCTTCCGGCACAGGCGAAACCGTCGGGACGCAACCTTCCGGCGGTACGCTCAATTGGCTGATCTGGGTTCTCGGATCAATCAGTGCAGCGGCGATCGCATTGATTGTGTTCCTCCTGCTGCGCACAAAACGACTGCGGCATCCGCCCGACACTGAATAGACACGACCGTCCGACTCGCCGCTCAAGGACCCTAAAATGCCCGCCCGACATCCGTTTACGGTCGCCATTGCGATCTGGATTGTCGGACTGACCACAACGGTTTCCGCGCCGCTGGCGATTGCGGGCGAGGACTGCGGTGTGAACCCCCACGCCTGTGAAGCGACTGCGGCCACTGCCCCGCCGAACTCGCCGATAACCCTGCCCGCTGGGCCGACCACGGCGCCCCCCGAGACCGAAACCACCTCCGCCGAACTTCCTACGACGTCGGCCGAACCCACCTCATCGCCGACGCAGGACACGTCGCCATCGACGACTGAGGTCACGACGACCACGACATCGCCGACGACGCCAACTGAGGTCACGACGACTACGACACCGACCCCAGCGTCAACCGGGCCACTAGAAACGACGGCGTCGACCGCGCCGTCCGATACATCGGCTTCGAGCACCGGTGCTGAAACGACTACTCAAACGGCGACCCCAACATCATCAACACCAACAACGGCAGCGACTTCGGATCTCTCACTGTCGACAAGCACTGCCACGTTGCTTCGCTCCGCCGAGCCAGGCAGCCCCATTGTGCTGACATTCACGATTACCGTGAACGACCCGCGGCCGTCCGGGCCCGGCTGGCGAGTAACTGCACGCATCTCGTCCATCACGGGACGGTCAACAGCCACGGTCATCAACGCGAGCACGGTATATTCTTCGGCGTCCACGGCATGCAGTACATCGGCTGGGAACATACCGCTCAGCGCGAGCCAGACCCCGGTTCAAACCTCTGCAGGACCGTGCTCTACCTCGTGGGCGGTCCAGATTGTTATCACACCATCCGTGGGAGCGGCGGTCGCAGATACGTACAACGCACTTGTCGAGCACGACATCGGCCTGCTGGCACCGTCCGCCGTCGCCGCGGGAAGCAGCTAGTCTGGTCGTCACGGCATCGTCGCGACAGAACGGATCTGATAGGAAGCGAATCTCGTGAGTGCTACACGGCGTTCGATTGGAAGCGCTGGACTGACAGCGCTCCTGTTGATAGCCTGCGGACCCGCCGCCGTGGCTCAAACCCCGGTGGGTACGCCCCTGACGTTTTCCTTCACCTCGGGCGCACTGAACATCAACGTACCCGCGGGGGTCACCCTGGACAACTCGGCAAACTCGCTGAAGTACGGGAACCCGACTTCAGCACCGACGATGGCGATTGAAATCATCGACGACCGGGGTGGGGTTCTCGTCAGTTACACACTGAGCGTCAAAATGACTAACTTCGTCAACGGGTCTGCGTCAGTAGCCGCCTCCAACGTCACGTACACGAGTCAGGCCGGTATCGCCGACTCGTCGCCATACGACCTTCTGCACCTCTACGCTCCCGCGGTAATCCCCGGCAATACACTCACGCTCTCGAACGTTAGTACGAACGTCGCATCGTCCTCGGCGTTGACCGGGAAGACAGCAACCATCGTCAAAGCCTCGGTGTCGACCCCCGTTTCAAATTTCACGGTCGCCGGAACCTACTCCGCGGTGCTGACCCATACCGTGGTCTGAGGACGCGCTGTCTTTTGACTTTTTCTGTCCCAGTAAGCCATTCGCTTTTTCAAGGTCATCTCACGAGGTCCGTGCGACACCG
Source organism: Nocardiaceae bacterium (assembly GCA_021372355.1). Taxonomy (GTDB): domain Bacteria; phylum Actinomycetota; class Actinomycetes; order Mycobacteriales; family Mycobacteriaceae; genus Smaragdicoccus. The sequence continues at coordinate 73,896 of JAJFUQ010000257.1, forward strand.
CTGTGGTTAGTTCGCGAGGAAGTTGCAACCGACCCGTTATCGCACTAGCTTTCTCTGTGGTTGGGGGCGGGGGTCGTTAACACCAACCCAGTTCAAAGCGAAAGAGTGTTATGGGCAACATGAAAAACGTTCTGATCAAGGCCGCCGCTGTTCCTGCCGCCGCTGCTTTCCTTCTCATTGGTGCCGGCGCCGCAGTTGCAGTGCCTGTTGGGCTTGACGCACCCAACCCGGCGTTGGAGGCCGGCGGTAACGCAGACGTCCAGGCAGCGGTCGCTGACGTGGCCAAGGCTGCCGACGACGCCGGAGACGACGGCATCGTTACGGCCGCTTCCGCTGGAGCACAGGGAGGTGGCCAGCTCGCAGGCGGCGCTGCTGCCGCCGGTGGCCAGCTCGCAGGCGGCGCTGCTGCCGCCGGTGGCGCTGCCGACTTCGGAGTCACGGTTCCGACCCACGACTTCGACTTCGGGGTCACGGTTCCGAACCCGGGCTTCGACTTCGGCGTCACCGTTCCGACGCACGACTTCGGCGGATTCCACGGGGGTATCAACGGCGGTATTAACGGTGGCGTCCACGGTGGTCTGCACCTGGATGGCGCCCTCCTCGCTGGGTTGTTCGGACTCATCCTCCACGGCGGCGGTCACGGCCACGAGCCTGCCCCGTGCAAGCCGGTTCACGTTGTCACCGAGGCCAAGGCCAAGGACACGACGGTCGTCTACACCTCGGCCAGCAAGTCGCTGCCGCAGACCGGTGTTCCGGCTGCTGCACTCGCGGGTGCCGGAATCGCCACCATCGCCGCTGGCGCTGGTGTCACCTACCTCGCTCGTCGTCGCGAGGCGTAAGTAACCCGCGTGTGCGCACACTCGGTTGAGAGCCGGGAGCGAGCCCGTAAGGGCCGCTCCCGGCTTTCTCTTTTCGCGCAGGGTGTCGGAGAGCTCTTGATGACGCTCGGCACCCTGGTTCTGTTGTTCGCCGGCTATGTCACGTGGGGTACCGACTTCCGGAACGCGACACATCAGAACGACCTGTCTTCGGCGCTTCACAACGCGTGGATGACGCCTGCGGCTCCGGACGGACCGCCCGCGGTCATCTCCCCGGACACCCCGAACGGCTCCCCTGTGGCGGTCATCTGGATTCCGTCATTCGGAAAGGACTACCACCAGACCATCGTCGAAGGCGTCGACCTCTCCGACCTCGAACTCGGGCCCGGCCACTACCCCGGCAGCGCGAGCCCCGGCGAGGTGGGCAACTTCTCGGTGGCAGGCCACCGCACCGGCAACGGCGCTCCCTTCGACGACTTGCCGAACCTCAAAGCCGGCGCGTTCATCGTCGTGGAAATGAAGGACTACTACTACACGTACCGAGTCCTCGGCGACCGGGCGACGGGCGATGCCACCGTGCCGGATGCCCAAGGAATACCGGGAAAGGTGATCGTCGACCCGTCGCACGTGGACGTCGTCGCACCGGTGCCCGAGAATCCGACGGCTCAGCCGACGCGGCCCCTCATCACCCTCACGACGTGCGATCCCTGGTGGTCCGGCGAGAACCGCCTGATCATCCACGGCGAGCTCGACGGAGCCCCCTGGCCGAAGTCGCAGGGCCTGCCGCCTGCACTGAAGGGATAGCGACATGTACGGATGGATCTGGCACAAGTTGCCGGGAACCACGGCGCTCAAGGCGGTGCAGGTGCTCGTGTTCGTCGCGGTCGCCCTCGCGCTGCTGTGGTTCTACGTGTTCCCGTGGATTGAGCACACGCTGCCGCTCAATGCCGTGACGGTCTGACGCCACACACAAAGAAGCGGCCAGTCTCAGAAGTCTGAGACTGGCCGCTTCTTTGGGTTTAGAGGATTACTTGAACTTGATCTCGAGGCCGACGCCGATAATCGCGATGAGCCACATCGCACCGACGAAGTACGTCACACGGTCGAGGTTCTTTTCCACGACCGTCGAACCCGAGAGGCTCGACTGAACACCGCCACCGAAGAGGCTCGACAGACCGCCACCCTTGGCGCGGTGCAGAAGAACCAGCAGGATGAGCAGAACGCTGGTGATGACCAGCACGATGTTCAGGAACAGCGTCATGGTGGATACCTTACCGGGTTCGTATCTGTGCTCTAGCCAGCGACCTCGGCCGTTGCGGCGGCCGCGCACAACTTCGCGAACTCGTCGCCCTTGAGCGACGCGCCGCCGACCAATCCACCGTCGACGTCCGGCTGGGCCACGAGGTCGGCCACATTCGCCGAGTTGACCGAGCCGCCATACAGAACACGGACTCCCCCAGCAACCTCGGCACCTGCTAGCTCGACGAGAGTTGAACGGATCGCCGCGCACACCTCCTGTGCATCCTCCGGAGTCGCGACTTCACCGGTACCGATCGCCCACACGGGTTCATAGGCGATGACCACCTTGGCGATCTCGTCCGCCTTGAGGCCCGCCAGCGACCCCTTCAAGCTCGCGACGCAATAGGCCACGTGCTCACCCGACTGCCGGATCGACAGAGCCTCACCGACGCACACAATCGGGGTCAGGCCGTGGCGCAGCGCTGCCTTGGCCTTGTTGAGGACGATCTCGTCCGTCTCGCCGTGCATCGCGCGCCGCTCCGAGTGACCCACCACGACGTACGTACAGCCGAGCTTGGCGAGCATCGCACCGCTGACTTCGCCCGTGTAGGCACCCGAGTCGTGCATCGAGACGTCTTGCGCACCGAACGTCAGGCGGAGGCGGTCACCTTCGATGACCGATTGCACGCTGCGGATATCGGTGAAGGGCGGGATGACCGACACGTCGACCAGGTCGTAGAACCGGTCCGGCAGTGAGAACGCCACCTGTTGCACCAAGGCGATGGCCTCGAGGTGATTGAGGTTCATCTTCCAGTTGCCCGCGATGAGCCGCTTGGGTGCCACGAGATCTTCCTCCGTCGCGCTTGTAGGAGTTCTAACCGAGAACTGTTCTAGCCCAGGACAGAGATACCCGGGAGCTCCTTGCCCTCCAGGTATTCCAGCGAAGCACCACCACCGGTCGAAATGTGGCTGAAGCCGTCCTCCGGAAGTCCGAGCGAGCGAACTGCCGCCGCGGAGTCACCGCCGCCGACGACCGTGAACGCGCCGTCCTTCGTCGCGTCGATGAGCGATTGAGCGACAGCGCGCGTACCGGCGGCGAAGTTCGGGAACTCGAAGACACCCATCGGGCCGTTCCAGAAGATCGTCTTTGCCGCACGCAGCACTGCCGCAAAGCGCTCGCCCGACTCCGGTCCGATGTCCAGGCCCATCCAGCCGTCCGGGATCTCCTCGGCCGACACGGTCTTGAACTGCGCGTCGGCCGCGAACCCGTCCGCGACGACGATGTCGCGCGGCAGGTGCAGCACGTCGCCGTAGCGATCGAGCAGGTCCTTGCAGGTCTCGATCATCTCCTTCTCGAGGAGCGAATTCCCCACCGAATAGCCCTGCGCCGCAAGGAAGGTGAAGCACATACCGCCACCGATGACGAGTGTGTCGACCTTCGGCGCGAGAGCCTCGATGACCGCGAGCTTGTCCGACACCTTCGAACCACCGAGAACGACCGCGTACGGACGCTCCGGGTCTTCCGTGAGCTTCGACAGCACGTCGACCTCGGCCGCAACCAGTCCGCCCGCGTAGTGCGGGAGCAACTGCGCGACGTCGTAGACGGAAGCCTGCTTCCTGTGCACGACGCCGAACCCGTCAGAGACGAACGCACCGTCGTCGCCGACCAGATCGACGAGCGCCATGGCGAGGCGCTTGCGCACGGCATCGTCCTTGCTCGTCTCGCGAGCGTCGAAACGGATGTTCTCCAGGAGGAGGACGTCACCGTCGGTGAGGCCCTCCGACCGGGCAAGGGCATCCTGGCCGACGACGTCGCCGGCGAGCTGGACGTTGCGCCCGAGGACTTCGCTCAGCTTCGCCGCGACCGGCGCCAACGAGAACTTCGGGTCCGGTTCGCCCTTGGGGCGGCCGAGGTGAGCGGTGACGACGACCTTTGCACCCGCCTCGACCAGCGCCTTGATGGTCGGTGCCGACGCAAGGATGCGGCCCGGGTCGGTGATCGCACCATCGGCGAGCGGCACGTTCAGGTCAGAGCGAACGAGGACCCCACGGCCCTCCACGCCTTCTGCCAACAGGTCCGCAAGGGTCTTGACTGCCACCAGCTCTACTCTCTGTCCGAAGTTCCAGGATTACTGCTCAGAGCGACTTTCCCACGAGGCCGATGAGGTCGACCAGACGGTTGCTGTAGCCCCACTCGTTGTCGTACCACGAGACGACCTTTGCCTGGTCGCCAATGACCTTCGTCAGTCCCGAGTCGTACAGGCTCGAGTGCGGATCGGTGACGATGTCGCTGGACACGATCTCTTCGTCGTAGTAACGCAGGATGCCCTTCATGGGACCGTCCGCGGCCGCGCGCATGGCGGCGTGAATGTCGGCGACGCTCGCGGCGTTCGTCAACTGGACGGTCAGGTCGGTGATCGAACCGGTGGGCACCGGCACGCGCAGGGCGTAGCCGTCGAGCTTGCCCTTGAGCTCCGGCAGCACCAAGCCGATCGCCTTTGCCGCGCCAGTGCTGGTCGGCACGATGTTCAGCGCAGCGGCACGACCACGGCGAAGGTCCTTGTGTGGGCCGTCCAGCAGGTTCTGGTCCTGCGTGTAGGCGTGAACGGTCGTCATGAAGCCTTTGACGATGCCGAACTCAGAGTGGAGTACCTTCGCGATCGGGCCGAGGCAGTTCGTCGTGCACGAGGCGTTCGAGATGATGTTCTGGCTGCCGTCGTACTGGTCGTCGTTCACGCCCATGACGATCGTGATGTCTTCGTCAGTGGCGGGGGCCGAGATGATGACCTTCTTGGCGCCGGCGTCCAGGTGGCCCTGTGCCTTCGCGCGAGCGGTGAAGATACCCGTCGACTCGACCACGACGTCGACGCCGAGGTCTCCCCATGGGAGCGCCGCGGGCCCTTCCTTGACCGACAGCGCCTTGACCTTCTGATCGCCGACGACGATCGTGTCCGCGCCTTCGAGGCTCACCGGCTTGTCGAGGCGGCCGAGGATGGAGTCGAACTTGAGCAGATGCGCAAGGTGGTGATTGTCGGTGAGGTCGTTCACGGCAACGATCTCGATATCGGTTGTGCCCTTGGCCTTTTGAGCTTCCACCGCACGGAAGAGATTCCGCCCGATGCGGCCGAAGCCGTTGATTCCTACACGGACCGTCACAGTTCACTCCTCAAGAGATCGTTGATGAGACGAAAATCACCTTAGTGGGGAAGGTCGTGCGTTGACGATGCCCGGCCGTGGGCGGGTCGAATCAAGCCTCGTCGAGCAGCTCCGGCGTGACCACGGCTTCGGTGTCCGGAATTCCCAGGTCGGCGGCGCGACGGTCGGCCATCGACAGAAGACGCCTTATACGGCCGGCAACAGCGTCCTTCGTCATCGGCGGGTCGGCGAGTTGACCGAGTTCCTCGAGCGAAGCCTGACGGTGCTGTACCCGTAGCTGGCCGGCCGCAGCGAGATGATCCGGGACCTCCTCGCCGAGGATCTCCAGCGCGCGCTCGACGCGTGCCGCGGCCGCGACGGCGGCACGAGCGGACCGACGCAGGTTGGCGTCGTCGAAGTTGGCGAGACGGTTCGCGGTTGCGCGCACCTCGCGGCGCATGCGGCGCTCTTCCCAGTGCAGGCGGGTGTCCTGCGCGCCCATGCGGGTGAGGAGGGCTCCGATGGCCTCGCCGTCACGGACGACGACGCGGTCGGTACCGCGAACTTCGCGGGCCTTCGCCGAGATCCCGAGACGACGCGCAGCTCCGACGAGTGCGAGCGCAGCCTCCGGACCCGGGCAGCTGACCTCGAGAGCCGACGAACGGCCGGGTTCGGTGAGCGAACCGTGCGCGAGGAACGCACCACGCCAGGCGGCCTCGGCGTCGGCGATGCTGCCGCCGACGACCTGTGCCGGAAGTCCACGCACGGGGCGACCACGAAGATCGAGCAGTCCCGTTTGACGTGCGAGAGCCTCGCCCTCCTTGGCCACGCGAACGACGTACCGCGAACTCTTGCGCAGTCCCCCGGCACCGATGACGTGCACGTCCGACGTGAAGCCGTACAGCTCGTGGATCTCGCGCCGCAGGCGCCGAGCAATGGCACCGAGATCGACCTCGGCCTCGACCACGACGCGGCCGCCGACGATGTGCAAACCGCCGGCGAAACGCAACAGTGCGGCGAGCTCAGCCCGCCGGCACGACTGTTGCGTCACGTTCAGGCGGCTCAGCTCGTCCTTTACCTCGGTCGTCATCGCCACGAGGTGCTCTCCTTCCGTCCGGGACCGGCATCTGCTCCGGCCCGATCGTCCCCGTCGTCCATCTGCATCGTTGCTGGGGTGGCATTCGGTGCAGTTCGCAGCGATTCGATCGCCGCGGCCAGCTTGTCTGGGTCGTGCCTGAGTGCGCCGGACTCCGCGACATCCGCGAAGCTCACCACCGCTCCGAAATTCGCCGCGGCGCGGCGCAAGTGCTCTCGTTCCCGGTCTCCTTCGACCGAGGGTGCGTCGACCACAATGTGGTCGACCGCAAGTTCCGGCGCGTGCTGCGACAGAACGTGCAGGTGCCGTTCCGCCGAGAAACCAGCGGTTTCTCCCGGTTCGGCGCCCAAATTAAGTACCAGTACCTTCCGTGCCCGGGTGCGCGCAAGCGCGTTGCGCACTTCTGGCACCAGCACATGCGGGATGACGCTGGAGAACCAAGAGCCCGGGCCAAGCACGACGAGGTCCGCAGACTCGATCGCGTCGAGCGCCTCCGGACACGCCGGTGGATCTGCAGGAACAAGCCGTACCCGCCGAACCTTACCCGGCGTCACGGCAACAGCAACCTGCCCCCGGACCACGCGGCTCACCCGGGGGTCTGACTCGAGCCCGGACACGTCCGCCTCGATGGCGAGCGGGATCGTCGACATCGGCAGAACACGGCCCGACAGGTTGAGGATCCGCGCCAGCTCTTCCAGCGCGACGACCGGATCGCCGAGTACCTCGGTCAGTCCGGCGAGGATCAGATTTCCGACCGAATGGCCCGCGAGCGGACCGTCGCCGCGGAAACGATGCTGAACCGTGGATCGCCACAGCTGGGCATGCGGGTCGGTGCCGGCGAGCGCGGCCAGCGCCATACGGAGGTCGCCCGGCGGGATGACGCCGAGCTCGCGGCGAAGCCGGCCCGAGGAGCCGCCGTCATCGGCGACCGTCACCACCGCGGTGATGTTCGGACTGAGCGTGCGAACCGCAGTCAAAGTCGCGTACAGGCCGTGACCACCACCAAGAGCGACGATCGACGGTTCTGTGCGGGCTGGCCCGCTCATTCGCGACCCAGATCACGGTGCGCAGTAAGCACCACGTGCGTCGTCGAGCTGGACAGCTGCTCAGCGAGGGTTTCCGTGATCGCGACGCTGCGGTGCTTTCCACCGGTGCAGCCGACCGCGACCGTCATGTATCGCTTGCCTTCGTCGACGTATCCGCCGGCCACGATCTTCAGCAGTTCGAGCGCACTTTCGATGAAGCCGGTCGCTCGGTCTCGGGACAGGACGTAATCGCGCACCTGAGCATCCTTGCCGGTGAACGGGCGGAGCTCCGGAATCCAGTGGGGGTTCGGCAGAAAGCGCACGTCGAAGACGAAATCTGCGTCGAGCGGTAGTCCGTATTTGAAGCCGAAAGACTGGATGGTGATCTCGAGCTGGCGCTTGCGACCGCTGCCGAACTCCTCGTCCATCTGGCGGTTCAGATCATGGATCGACAGTGCGGTCGTGTCGATGACGACGTCCGCGGCTGCCTTGACCGGAGCGAGGAACTTGCGCTCGGCCGCGATGCCGTCCGACAGCGTTCCGTCGACCATGCCGCTGTCTTGCAGTGGGTGGCGACGTCGAGCGAAGCCGAAGCGGCGGACCAACACGTCGTCGGACGACTCAAGGAACAGGACCCGCAGGTGGACGCCCGGCTGCTGCATTCCCTCGATGGCTCGCGACAGCTCGTCCGGCGCCATGAACCGGCTCCGCACGTCCATGACCAGCGCCAGCCGAGTGATGCTCGGCTCCGCCCGGCGGCTCATGTCGATGAGGCCCGGGATGAGCTCCGGCGGCAGGTTGTCCGCGACATACCAACCAAGGTCTTCGAGCACTTTTGCGGCGGTGCTGCGTCCTGCCCCGGACAGGCCCGTCACCACGACGACCTCGACGGGAGCCGTCAGCTCAGAGCCGCTGAGGCCCGCTTGGGTGTCCAGATCTACCGCCTCCATCGCTGAACCAGCAAGTGCCTGGAATCGCCAGACACACTTCCCGTCGCTTCGCTCGCCCTATGGCGCGTTCGTCAGAAACTCTAGTCCCCGTTGCAAGCATCTGCGCTTGCTTCTGTCCCGCCGCCGCTAAGCGCAGCAAGCACAGTGCGCGCAGTGGTCTCACCAATCCCAGGGACCGCAGTGATTTCGGCGACGCTGGCCTTGCTCAACCGGGCGACGGAGCCGAAATGCACGACCAATGCCTTCTTTCGAGTCTCGCCAAGTCCAGGAATGGAGTCGAGCGCGGATTCGGTCATTTTTCGCGACCGCTTGTTGCGGTGGTAGGTGATCGCAAAGCGGTGCGCCTCGTCACGAACGCGCTGAAGCAGGAACAGCGACTCACTGTTGCGCGGCAGGATCACCGGATCGATTTCACCGGGTACCCACACTTCTTCGAGTCGCTTGGCCAGGCCGATGACCGCGACGTCGTGAATTTCGAGTTCGTCGAGGACCGCCGCTGCCGCCTCGACCTGGGGCGCCCCGCCGTCGACGACGTAGAGATTCGGCGGATAAGCGAATCGTCTTGGCTTGCCGGTCTTTTCGTCGATCGTCGGCTCGGCCTGCTTCAACCGCCAGAATCGCCGGCGGGTCACCTCGGCGATGCTGCCGACGTCGTCCGACCGCCCGTCGCCGGCCGCTTCCTTGATCGCGAAGTGGCGATAGTCCTGTTTGCGCGGGAGTCCGTCTTCGAACACCACAAGCGAGGCGACGACCTCTGTGCCCTGAATGTGGCTGATGTCCACGCACTCGATGCGCAGTGGCGCGGTGTCGAGTTCGAGCGCATCCTGAATTCCCTGCAGCGCTGCGGACCGCGCGTTGAAATCCGAGGCGCGCTTGAGTTTGTGCTGCGTCAGCGCCTCACCCGCATTGCGCTGCACGGTCTCCATGAGCGCCCTCTTGTCGCCGCGCTGCGGTACCCGGACCTTGACCGCTGACCCACGGAGCGAACACAGCCATTCCTCGACTTCGGACGTGTTGGGCGGCAGCGCCGGAACGAGCACCTCACGGGGCACCGAACCACCAGTCTCGTCCGCGGACGCGCCGTAGAACTGCGTGAGGAACTGCTCGACGAGAAGCGCGTCCTGATCCGCCCCCGCTTCCAGAACGTCACCGGTCTTCTCCACGACCCAGCCGCGCTGGCCCCGCACTCGACCGTCGCGCACGTGGAAGACCTGAACGGCGACTTCCAGGTCGTCGCCGGTGAACGCGACGACATCAGCATCCGTGCCGGCACCCAAGACGACCGTCTGCTTCTCCATCGCCCGCTTCAGCGCCGCGGCATCGTCGCGCAGGCGGGCCGCGAGTTCGAAGTCGAGATCATCCGACGCGTTGCGCATCCGCTGTTCGATCGACTTCACGAACCGGTCCGTCTTACCCGCGAGGAAGTCGCAGAAATCGTCGACGATCTGACGGTGCTCCGCGGGACTCACCTTGCCGACGCACGGCGCCGAGCACTTGTCGATGTAGCCCAGCAGGCACGGGCGACCGATCTGGTGGTGCCGTTTGAAAACGCCCGCCGAGCACGTGCGGGCGGGGAACACCCGGAGTAGGAGATCCAGCGTTTCGCGAATGGCCCACGCGTGCGAGTACGGCCCGAAATAGCGCACTCCCTTGCGCCGAGCACCGCGGTAGACGAAGAGCCTCGGGAATTCCTCGTTGAGCGTGACGGCCAGAACCGGGTAGCTCTTGTCGTCGCGGTAGCGGACGTTGAACCGCGGGTCGAACTCCTTGATCCAGTTGTACTCGAGCTGCAGAGCCTCGACTTCGGTCGTGACGACGGTCCACTCGACGCTCGCCGCGGTGGTGACCATCTGCCGCGTCCGCGGGTGCAGCGAGTACATGTCGGCGAAGTACGAATTCAGTCGGCTCCGAAGGCTTTTCGCCTTTCCGACATAGATCACCCGGCCATGCGGATCCCGGAACTTGTACACGCCGGGCTCGACCGGAATGGAGCCGGCAGCCGGGCGGTAGGTGATGGGATCGGGCACATCACCACCCTAGTCGTGGGGGCCGACAAGCCCCCACGAGCAGGTGCCTCACTCCGCGGCCGCGAACCCGATCTCCAGGTCCGCGAGAATGTCCTCGATCCCTTCGATACCGACCGACAGCCGCACGAGGCCCGGCGTCACTCCGGCAGTCAACTGCTCCTCCGGCGTGAGCTGCGAGTGCGTGGTCGAGGCCGGGTGGATGACGAGCGACCGCACGTCTCCGATGTTGGCGACGTGACTGTGCAGCTCCAACGAATTGACGAACCGCTTGCCCGCGTCGACTCCCCCAGCCAGCTCGAACGCGACGATCGCGCCTGCGCCGCGCGGCGCCAACTCGCGAGCACGCTCGAACCACGGCGACGACGGCAGCCCGGCATATGACACCGACAAAACGCCTGAATGGCCCTCCAGGAACTCGGCGACCTTCTGCGCGTTCGACACATGCCTCTCGACGCGCAGGCTCAGCGTCTCGAGTCCCTGTGCGATGAGGAAGGCGTTGAACGGTGACACCGCCGAGCCGAGGTCGCGCAGCAACTGCACGCGCGCCTTCAGCGCGAACGCCGGCGCACCGAGGTCGGCGAACGTCACGCCGTGATAGCTCGGGTCCGGAGTGGTGAAGTTCGGGTGCCGCCCCTGCGTCCAGTCGAAGGTGCCGCCGTCGACGATGACACCTGCGATCGCGTTGCCATGTCCTCCGAGGTATTTCGTCGCCGAGTGCACGACGATGTCGGCGCCCAGGGACAGCGGCTGAATCAGGTACGGCGTCGCGACCGTGTTGTCGACGATGAGTGGGATGCCCGCCTCGTGCCCGACTCCGGAGATCCCCGGAATGTCGAGAATGTGGTTGCGCGGGTTGGCGATCGACTCGCCATAGAACGCCTTCGTGTTCGGCCGGATCGCCGCACGCCACTGGTCGAGGTCATCCGGATCCTCGACGAACGACACCTCAACGCCCAGCTTTGGCAGCGTGTAATGGAACAGGTTGTACGTGCCGCCGTACAGCAGCGGGCTCGACACGATGTGGTCGCCCGACTCGGCGATGTTCAGGATCGCGAACGTCTCGGCGGCCTGCCCCGACGCGACGAGCAACGCCGCAACGCCGCCTTCGAGCGCGGCGACCCGTTGTTCCACGGCGTCCTGCGTCGGGTTCATGATCCGGGTGTAGATGTTGCCCGGCTCGGCCAGCCCGAACAGCGCAGCCGCGTGATCGGTGCTGTTGAACGTGTACGACGTCGTCTGATAGATCGGCAACGCACGCGAGTTCGTCGTGCCGTCGGGAGTCTGGCCGGCGTGGATCTGTTTGGTCTCGAACGACCAGTTCTCGCTACTCATGCCGCGAGCGTAGAAAGCCACGCCGTCGTCCGAAATGGTTGCGATCAGGCTGAATATTTCGCCGGCGCGGATATGGGTACCCGATCACGCATGAGTTTCGACATCACCCCCACCGCTGCCCAGCACGACCTCGCCCGACGCGCCCACGAGTTCGCCGAGCAGGTCGTTCGGCCGGTGGCACTCGAGTACGACAAGCGTCAAGAATTTCCCTGGCCGGTCCTGGAGGAGGCCGCCAAGCGCGGCTTCTACAGCCCGCTGTTCTATCGCGACCTCATCGGCGACCCGACGGGACTGTCTCTACCCATGTTCATGGAAGAGCTGTTCTGGGGATGCGCCGGGATCGGCCTCGCGATCGTCATGCCCGCGCTCGCGCTGTCCGCAATCGGCCAAGCCGCGTCACCGGAACAGATGCTGCAATGGGCGCCGGAATGCTTTGGCACACCAGGCGATCTCAAGCTCGCCGCCTTGGCGATCTCCGAACCCGAGGGCGGCAGCGACGTTCGCAACCTGCGGACTCGGGCACGCCGCGACGGCGATGACTGGATCATCGACGGCCACAAGATGTGGATCGGCAACGGGGGCATCGCGAACGTCCACGTTGTCAACGCGGTGGTCGACGAAGAGCTCGGACATCGTGGGCAGGCGCTATTCATCGTGCCGGGCGGCACCCCCGGTCTTGAGCTCGTGCGCAAGCTCGACAAGCTCGGCTGCCGCGCTTCGCACACCGCGGAGCTGAAATTCAACGGTGTGCGGATTCCGGGCGAGAACCTGCTCGGCGGCGAAGGCAAGCTCGAACACAAACTCGCCAAGATCCGAGAAGGAAACGGCGCCAAGAAGTCCGGCTCGGCCACCTTGGGCACCTTCGAACAAACCCGTCCCATGGTCGCCGCGCAGGCGCTCGGCATCGCTCGGGCCGCGTTGGAATATGCCACCGATTACGCCAACCAGCGCGAGGCCTTCGGTGGGCCGATAATCGACAACCAAGGAATCTCGTTCCCGCTGGCTGACCTTGCCACCGCGATTGACGCCGCACGCCTGCTCACCTGGCGGGCCTCCTGGATGGCGGCATCCGGAGTGCCGTTCGAGCGTGGCGAGGGCTCGATGGCCAAGCTCGCCGCCAGTGAGGTCGCCGTGCGGACCACCGAGCGTGCGATTCAGACGATGGGCGGATGGGGCTACATCACCGATCACCCCGTCGAGAAGTGGTACCGAGACGCGAAGCTGTACACCATTTTCGAGGGCACCAGCGAGATTCAGCGGGTCGTCATCTCGAACGCGCTGGGCGCCGCGGCCGGCAAGCCGCCGCTGCACGTCAGCCTGGACCCGACCGGTGGTCCGTTGAACAAATGGTTCGGGCGCGGCACTCCGGTCCGCGGCAAAGTCGCCGACACTGCACTCTCGGCGAAGGACTCCGTTCCCGGCCCCATCATGCGCCTGGCCATGAACGTCTTGCGGCCACCGCGGAAGTGACGCTAGGCGGAGTCTGTGTTGGTCGAGTACCGTCGGCCGAGCTCGCGGAACCGCTCGATCGCGTTGACCGCAGATTCTCCGTCATCGGCACGAATAGCCATGATCGGGATGTACTCGTCGGCGGGAAGTTCCAGCCGCGCCCATGGTGACTTCTCCGGGAACGTCACGCCCAGAACGTCTTTCCAGCCGTAGACCCGGTCGACGAAGACGTTTCGAATGCGGATCTCACGGGCATTCGCCCGCAGCCGCGGACGCGTCAGGAGCAGGATGCCCGCGGCGATGACGAATCCCACGCCCGCGATCGAGATCTGGTCGGATACCTCGATCCGCGGACCCGTGGAGTGAATTCTGGCCAGCACTCCGCCGAGCGTCATGCCGACGATCACGACCGTCGCACTGATCCACGCGATGACCCGAATCCGGCGCGGTCGAACGTCGAGTTCCCAGGCGCCACCCGGCTCGTTCACTGTGACATCGCCTCCGCTTCGCTCCGGCTGTTCGCGAGCCCCGAGGGTGCCGCTTTCCCTCGTCGCGCCCGCCGCTCGTTCCTCGCAGCGCCCGACTCCTCAGTCCAAGCGCCACCCGGCTCGCTCACTGGTTCGCGATCCGGCGAAGCGTGAGCGCGGTGTCGATGGCTGCCGAGCAGGCCTGCTCTCCCTTGTCTTCCGCCGAACCCGGGAGGCCGGCACGGTCGAGCGCCTGCTCCTCGTTGTTCGTCGTCAGCACGCCATTTCCGATCGGCGTCCGGGTGTCGATCGCGATGCGGGTCAGGCCACTGGTGATCGAGTCGCACACGTAGTCGAAATGCGGGGTACCGCCACGAATCACCACGCCGAGCGCGACGACCGCGTCGTACTTCTCGGCCAGCGCCTGCGCGACGACCGGGATCTCCATGCAGCCGGCGACCCGGTAGAGGTCGACCGTCTCCAGGCCCGCCTTGTCGGCGACGCGCTGTGCCCCTTCGATCAGGGCAGTGCAGATCTTGTCGTGCCAGCGCGACGCGATGATCGCAAGGCGGACGTCAGCCGCGCCCTCGAGATCGATCTGGGGAATGCCTTCTCCGCTCACTGGACCATCTCCCTCGCTCCGCTCGGGGTGTTCGCGGGCTCTACGGGCGTCATCTTCCCTCGTCGCTCTGGCTGCTCGTTCCTCGCAGCCCTCGACTCCTCAGTCCAGACGCCACCCGGCCCGCTCACCGGTCCTCGCTCTCGAACTCGTCGAGCCCCGCAAGATCATGACCCATCCGGTCACGCTTGGTCTTCAGGTAGTGCAGGTTCTCAGAGTTTGCACGGAGAGGCATCGGCACCCGCTCAGAGATGTGCAATCCATAGCCGTCGAGGCCGGCGCGCTTGGCCGGGTTGTTCGTCAGCAGGCGCATGGTCGAGATGCCGAGATCGGCGAGGATCTGCGCGCCGGTTCCATAATCGCGCGCATCCGCCGGCAGCCCGAGCTTGAGGTTCGCGTCGACGGTGTCGGCACCCGCGTCCTGCAGCTGGTAGGCCTGCAGCTTGTGCATCAGGCCGATGCCGCGACCCTCGTGTCCGCGCATGTAGAGCACGACGCCGCGCCCCTCCTGCGCGATGAGGCCGAGAGCCGCATCGAGTTGCGGTCCGCAGTCACAGCGCAGAGAACCGAACACGTCACCCGTCAGGCACTCCGAGTGGACGCGAACGAGGACGTCGCGGCCGAGGCCGTCGGGTCCGGCGATGTCACCACAGACGAGTGCGACGTGCTCGACGCCGTCATAGAGACTCTGGTATCCGACCGCGAGGAACTCACCGTGGCTGGTGGGAATCCGCGCCTCGGCAACGCGCGTGACCTGCTTCTCGTTGCGGCGACGCCACGCGATGAGGTCGGCGATCGAGATGAGCGCGAGGTTGTGCTCGTCCGCGAAAACGCGCAGTTCCTCGGTCTGGGCCATCGCGCCCTCGTCCTTCTGCGAGACGATTTCGCAGATGACGCCGGCGGGACGCAGCCCGGCCAAGGTGGCGAGGTCGACAGCGGCTTCGGTGTGGCCGGGGCGGCGGAGCACGCCACCCTCCTTGGCCCGCAGCGGCACGACGTGTCCGGGGCGCGTGAAGTCGTAGGCGTGCGTGTTCGCATCCGCGAGCAGGCGCATGGTGACCGCGCGATCGGCTGCCGAGATACCGGTGCCGATGCCTTCCTTGGCGTCGACCGTGACCGTGTATGCGGTGCCGTGCTTGTCCTGGTTCGTCGAGTACATGGGCGGCAGCCCGAGGCGATCGCAATCCTCGCCGACGAGCGGCACACAGAGGTAACCGGACGTGTACCGAACCATGAAGGCCACCAGCTCCGGCGTTGCCTTCTCGGCGGCGAAGATCAGGTCGCCTTCGTTCTCACGATCCTCATCGTCGACGACAACCACGGCCTTGCCCGCCGCGATGTCGGCGATCGCCCGCTCGACGGTGTCAAATCTCATGTCTGACTCCTGGACTCATGCGGCCTCAATGCCGCGGCGAAACCACACTACGTGCTACTGACCCCGCTGCTGCAAGCGCTCCACATACTTGGCGATCACGTCGACTTCGAGGTTCACGACGGTGCCCGGTGCCGCGGTGCCGAGGACGGTCAACTGGAGCGTCGTCGGGATGAGCGACACTTCGAAGTAGTCGCCCTGCTCGTCGACGCCCAGGCCGGAGACGGTCAACGACGTACCATCGACGGTGATCGAGCCCTTCTCGACAACATAGCGAGCGAGCTTGTCCGGCAACGAAATTCGGACGACTTCCCAGTTTTCCGAGGGTGTCCGCGCGAGAACGACACCGGTGCCGTCGACATGGCCCTGCACGATGTGCCCGCCCAGGCGGCTGTTGACCGCCGCGGCACGCTCGAGGTTCACGATGCTGCCCGCACCGAGCGACGCCAGGCTCGACCGATCGAGTGTCTCCTTCATCACATCGACGGTGAAGGCATCGTGAACTCCAGAACCCCCGTCCACGACGTCGACGACCGTCAGGCAGACACCGTTGACCGCGATCGAATCGCCGTGCTTGGCGTCGGTGATGACCAGCGGCCCGCGCACGGTCAACCGCGCCGAGTCGCCGAGGTCCTCGTAGCCGACGATCTCGCCCTTTTCTTCGACGATTCCGGTGAACATCAGTTCCCTTCCCACGGTACGAGGCTCAGCCGGATGTCCGGCCCCACCTGCTCCACCGATTCGCGCACAAAACGATGTGCGCTTCCAATGTTGTCAACTCCTGCACCGATGACGGCCGCCGGACCGTCCCCCAGCACTACCGGCGCCAGATACGCGAGTATCCGATCCACCAAGTGCGCCTTGAGGAACGCCCCGGCAAGGACGGCGCCGCCTTCGACCAGCACATCCGGATAGTCGGCCAGGGCCGCCACCACCTCATGCGGATCGCGGGTACGCAGCCACAATGTCTCGGCAGCATCATCCAACACGCGAGAGTTCGACGGTATTTCCCGCATCCCGACCACGACTCGAAGCGGCTGGTGGGTGGCGAGTGAACCGTCCGGATTGCGGGCCGTCAGCCACGGGTTGTCGGCGAGAACGGTGCCGGTACCGACGACGATCGCGTCGAGCTTGGCACGTTCTCGATGTACCTCGTCGCGAGCGGCCTCGCCGGTGATCCACTGACTCGACCCGTCGGCGGCCGCGATTCGACCATCGAGGCTCGTCGCGGTTTTCCAGGTGACGTGTGCACGACCGGTGCGCTCACGATGCAACCAGGCGCGCAGCGGCCCCTGCTCGACCTCCTCGACACCGACTCCTCCGACGACCTCGACGCCGTTCGCCCGCAGGAAATCCGCGCCACCCGAGGCCTTCAGGTTCGGATCACTCACGGCATAAACGACTTTCGCAATCCCGGCCTCGAGAAGCGTCTTCGAGCACGGAGGCGTACGGCCGTAGTGATTGCACGGTTCGAGCGTGACGAACGCTGTGCCGCCGCGGGCTCGATCCCCCGCCGAACGCAGCGCCATGACCTCGGCGTGCGGGCCCGGCGGCGCCTGAGTGGCTCCGGTTCCGGCGATGTTTCCGTCGGCATCCACGATGACCGCGCCCACGGGCGGGTTCGGCCGGGTCAGTCCGCGGACCGACTCGGCGGCCGCAACGGCCTGGAGCATGGGCTCGAGCATTTAGCAGTCGGAACGCACGGCAGCAGCGAGGGCGCGGAGCTTCCGCACCGCCTCGCCCGGGTCAGCCGCGTTGTAAACCGCCGAGCCGGCGACGAAGCAGTCGATACCGGCCTCGGCAGCTTGTTCGATCGTGCTCTCGGCGATTCCGCCGTCGATCTCGATGACGAGCTTGAGCTCGCCCGAGTCGACGAGCTTGCGCACAGCCTTCGCCTTCGACAGCACCTCCGGCATGAACGACTGACCGCCGAATCCAGGTTCGACACTCATGATGAGCAGGGTGTCGAAACTCTTGAGGATCTCGAGGTACGGCTCGATCGGCGTCCCGGGCTTCACACTCAGACCCGCCTTGGCGCCCGCGGCGCGAATATCGCGCGCCACAGAGATCGGGTCGTCGGTCGCCTCGGCGTGGAACGTGACGTTGTAGGCGCCGGCCTCGGCATACGACGGCGCCCAGCGGCCCGGGTCCTCGATCATGAGGTGGCAATCGAGCGGAATGTCGGTGGCCTTGAGGAGGCTCTGCACGACCGGGAGCCCGAGCGTCAGGTTCGGCACGAAATGCGCGTCCATGACATCCACGTGCAGCCAGTCCGAGCCGGCGACCGCCGCGGCCTCTTCGGCAAGTCGGGAGAAGTCAGCGGACAGAATCGACGGCGCGATCATGGGTTTCGACACAGTGCAGAATTCTAATCCGCGCGTTTCCGGAGGGCGGCGAGGTACATCGCATCGGTCCCATGCCGATGCGGCCACAGCTGAATACCTGTTTCCGTCTGGGCATTCGGAACGCCGGGTAGCACCTGATCAGCGTCGAGTACCTCGAGACCGAACCGGTTCACTGCCTCGTTGACTACTCCGACCGTCTCGGGCAGATGCGGCGAGCACGTCGAGTACACGACGACGCCGCCGGGACGCACCAGACCGACGGCCGCCGCCAGCAGTTGCTTCTGCAGCCGAACCAGATCCGCGACGTCCTTCTCGGTACGCCGCCACCGCGCCTCGGGTCGACGGCGAAGCGCGCCCAGACCCGTGCACGGTGCGTCGACGAGAACTCGGTCGAAACCCGGTTTGAAGCCGGTGGCCCGCCCGTCGGCGACAAGAACGTCGACGGGCAGTCCTGTGACTGCTTTCCGCACGAGTTCCGCGCGGTGTTTCGACTGCTCTACCGCGTCGACGTGCGCGTTGCGTTGTGCTGCGATCGAACCGAGCAGCGCCGCCTTCCCGCCCGGGCCAGCACACAGGTCGAGCCAGCGGCCGGAGTCGCTGCCGGTGAGCGGCGCGTCGGCGACGGCGATCGCGATCAACTGGCTGCCTTCGTCCTGCACCGCGGCCG
>JAJFUQ010000276.1 GCA_021372355.1 Nocardiaceae bacterium
ATGCGGTCGGCCGCGGTCTCGGGATTGACGCGCAGTCGCGACCCCAGGCACTGCTTGACCGCTGCATCGCAGCCCGCACGACTGAAGATGAACGTGATCGCCGGAAGCAGACCTTCTTCGTCGAGCTTGGCGATGACATCCGGGCGCGAGACCGGACGGCTCATCCCGCCGCGCCGGCGCGCCCACGGGTCGTTCGCCTCGGACAACTCACGGTGACGCAGATAGCGCACGAGGTCCTCGTCGACGACGACCTTCCCGCCGGCCTTCTGGTCGAACAAGTCGAACAAGCGCTTGCCGACGAGAACGTGTTGGAACAACGGGACTGGGCGAACCTCGTCGACGACGACCGTCGTGTCACCGCGAACGGTCTGGATCCACGCGCCGAACTCCTCGGCATTGCTCACGGTCGCCGATAGCCCGACGAGGCGCACGTCCTCGGGCAGATGGAGGATGACCTCCTCCCACACCGCGCCGCGGAATCGGTCCGCAAGGTAGTGGACCTCGTCCATCACGACGTAGCTGAGACTCCGCAGCGTCTCGGAGTTCGCGTACAACATGTTGCGCAAGACTTCGGTCGTCATCACGACAACGGACGCGTCGGGATTGATGCTCTGGTCGCCGGTCAGCAGGCCGACGTTGGCGACGCCATACCGCGCGACGAAGTCCGCGTACTTCTGATTGCTCAGCGCCTTGATGGGCGTGGTGTAGAAGCACTTCGTGCCCGAGCGAAGGGCGAGAAAGACCGCGAATTCGCCGGGAACGGTCTTACCCGCGCCCGTCGGAGCGCAGACGAGAACACCGTGGCCCGCCTCGAGCGCTGCGCACGCTTGTTTCTGGAACCCGTCGAGCGGAAACTTCAGGCTCGCCTGGTAGTCCGCGAGAGCGCTCACCGTGTCTTCTGCCTTCGCTTCACTCGGGCCGCTCACAGGGTGTCGTCCGAGTAGTCCAATGCTCGGCTGGACGGTTCGACCGCGCCGGACGCCTCGACCTGAGACGGTCCTTCGATCGCCGATGCCTGGTCGTCAGCCAGCGCGAGTTCGGCCTTGGCCGCGTTTCGCGCCTTGATCCGGTCGTGAACGCGGGCGAACTGAACCGCGAGTTCGAACAGAACCGTCAATGCAAGCGCGAGGGCGAGCATCGAGAACGGGTCCTGGCCCGGCGTCGCGATCGCGGCAAACACGAACAAGCCGAAAATCAACCCGCGACGCCATTCCTTGAGCCGGGCGTACGGGAGGATGCCGGCGACGTTGAGCGCCACGATGAGCAGCGGAATCTCGAAACTCACGCCGAAGATGATGAGCACGTTGATGAGGAATCCGAAGTACTCACCACCGGACAATGCGGTGACCTGGACATTGTCACCAATGCTCAAGAGGAAGCTCAGTGCCTTGCTCACCACGACGTACGCGAGGACGGCGCCCGTCATGAAGAGGATGCTTCCGAAGAACACGAAGAACATCGCATAGCGACGTTCCTTTTTGTACAGGCCAGGCGTGATGAAGGCCCACAGCTGATAAAGCCACATCGGGCTCGCGAGAACGACGCCAGCGGTGAACGCGACCTTGAACCGCAGCATGAACTGCTCGAAAGGCTGGATCGCCAGAAGCCGACATTCGCCGTTGTTCGACAGATCCGCCCGGTACGACGCCGGCAGCGAGCAATAGGGCTCGCGCAGGAGATCGCCGAGGCTTTCCAGCATGAAGAACGAATGCGAATACCACCAGAAGCCAAATGCGGTGGTCACGGCGATGGCCGCGACACACACCAATAGCCTGGTCCGCAGCTCATGGAGGTGCTCGACCAGCGACATCGTGCCGTCTGGGTTGACCTCTCGGCGCCGACGGCGTAGTGGAATTCGCACTTCGTGTGCTCTGTACCCGATCTAGTGCTCGGTGTGTCCCGACTGCTGCTCCGGCTGCGGCTTCGGCTGAACCGGGCTCGGCGCAGGCGCCGGCGACGGAAGCTGTGCCTGCGGTGCAGCCTGGGGCGCACCACCCTCGGAGTTCATTTCCTTCATCTCGCTCTTGAGAATCCGCATCGATCGGCCAAGTCCTCGAGCTGCGTCTGGCAGCTTCTTCGAGCCGAACAGGATCACCACAACGAGCAGCACGATAAGCCAGTGCCAAATGCTCAAACTGCCCATGTCTTCTTTCCTCCGCTCACGAACGCCACCGATGCTACCCGAGCAAGTGTTCCCTTAGCCGGTCTCAACCTGCCCGTTACCTGTAAGCCTCCAGTGCAGATGCCGCGCGCTGGCGGACCGCGTCCGCGAGAGCCGTGGGTTCGATCACTGTGACATCTGCACCGAACCCGAGGACGAGGCGCACCATCCACTCCGTCGTGCCGTAGCTCATCGATGCCGTGACGTTGCCTTCATTATCGCGCGCGATGACATCCATCGGGTATTGGTCGACGACCCACGCACACCCAGCGGCGATGCGGAGTGTCGCCTTCGGGAGCTCGGCATGGCCATGGAACAGTTCGAGGCCTTCATCGGCGGCGGGCCGCTGTTTAGGCATCGACGGCTCGTCGAGCACCTCGGCCGATTCGATCCGGTCGAAGCGGAACAAGCGCACGTCCTCGGCCTGGCGACACCACGCCTGAAGATAGCCCTGGCCATCGATGAGACGCGGCTGAATGGGGTCGACGGTCCGCTCGGTCACCGCATCGCGGCTCGCCGAGTAGTACTTGAGCCGCAGGGCGCGCTTATCGCGCAGACCAGCACGAACGTTGGAGACCGCACGCGACTCCCCGGTAGTGACCGGTTCCGGTACGGCACTCGACGAGACCCCGGCGGCTGACTCGATCTTCGCCAGCGCCGACTCGACAGCAGTCGTGTCGACGACGCCCTTGACGTCCGAGAGCGCACGCAGCGCGAGGGTCAGCGCGCCGGCTTCCTCGGCCGTCAGCCGCAGCGGACGTTCGAGGCCGGCCGACCGATAGACCGAGACGGTGTCCCGGTCGAAGACGATGTCGATCTCGAGGCCTTCGCGACCCGGAAGCTTGCAGTACCACAGCAGATTGAGGTCGCTCTCGAGCTGCTTGATCGTGACGCCGAGGTCCTTCGCCGCCTTGTCCTTCGAGACCCCTTGATGGGCCAGGAAGTACGGCACCATGTTCAGCAGTCGGCGGCTTCGGATGTCGGCGTTGTTCAAGCTCACTGAGTAACCCCCGCTACATTGCCCGCCGCTTCGCTCACGCCCGCCACCCCGCGAAGCCGAGCGATGACCTCCGCTCGGAGCGTCTCCGGTTCCAGCACAACCGCATCCGGACCCAACCCGGCGAGCAGTCGCGCCAGCCAATCCGATCCGCGAAGTTCGAGGTCGATGACGTCACCGGACCGTCCCGCGAGTTCGCGAGACTCGGTGACCGTGCCGATCAGGCGGATGTCCCGCCCACGACCGTCGGCAACCCACACGCGCGCGGTCCCGACGGTTTCGCCCATGACGGCGTCACGGACGATCTGCCGAACATCTGTCCCCGCTGGAATGAGCACCTCGGCTGCTCCGACGGTTCGAACGTCGTCGCCCATCCGGGAGACGCGGAATGTCCGCACGTCGTTGCGAGCGTGGTCATGGCCGACGAAGTACCACCGACCGTCATGCGACACGAGGCCCCACGGGTCAACCGTGCGGGTGGTGACCGTCGCGCCGCCGGCGGTCCGGTGTTCGAACGTGACCGTCTGTCCCGACTCGACAGCCGCCTTCAGCAAGCCGATCACCTTCTCCGAACCGGTGTTCCGCGCCGGCAGCGGCGACACGATCGTCGGCACGTCGTCCGAGATCTCGACTCCCGAAGCGCGCAACTTCAGCACCGCGCCCTGCACCGCATCCGACAATTCGCGCGAGCCCCACAGTTGCGACGCGACATTCACTGCGGCGGCTTCCTCGGACGTCAGCGTGATCGGCGCGAGTTCGGCTTGGCGGCGGCGGATCTTGTAGCCCTCGGCGGTGTCCCACATGGACTTGTCGACCTCGATCGGGATACCCATGTCGCGCAGATCGGCTTTGTCCCGCTCGAACATCCGCTTGAATGCCTCGGCCGTCGTGCCGTCCTGATATCCGTCGACGCTCTCCCGGATCTTCTCCGCGGTGAGATACGTGTTCGTGTACAGGAGAGCGATGTAGAGGTTGATCAACCGCGCATGCTTCTGTGTCGCCACTCACACAGGTTAGAAGGTGTCATCGCTGCACGTGGCGAAGGCACGCTACATCGATGCGATCAAACGTTCGACTCGCTCATCGACCGATCGGAACGGGTCCTTGCAGAGCACGGTCCGCTGGGCCTGGTCGTTGAGCTTGAGGTGCACCCAGTCGACCGTGAAATCACGATTCGCCGCCTGAGCAGCAGCGATGAATTCACCGCGAAGCTTCGCGCGCGTCGTCTGCGGAGGCGTGTTGACCGCCTCGTCGACGGCCTCGTCTTCGGTCACCCGCTTCGCCAGTCCCTTGCGCTGCAGGAGGTCGAACACGCCGCGACCGCGCTTGATGTCGTGGTAGGCGAGGTCGAGCTGCGCGATCTTCGGGTCGGAGAGATCGAGGTCGTACTTGTCCTGGTAGCGCTGGAACAACTTGCGCTTGATGACCCAGTCGATCTCAGTGTCGACCTTCGCGAAATCCTGCGCCTCGACCGCGTCGAGCATGCGTCCCCACAGGTCCACCACCTGGTTGACGGCTTCGTCGTGCGGACGGTTCTTGAGATGCTCGATCGCACGGGCGTGGTACTCGCGCTGAATGTCGAGAGCGCTGGCCTGACGCCCGCCGGCGAGACGCACCGGCTTGCGACCGGTCATGTCGTGGCTGACCTCGCGGATCGCGCGGATCGGGTTGTCGAGCGCGAAGTCGCGGAAGGAGACACCTTCCTCGATCATCTCGAGCACGAGGGCCGCTGTGCCGACTTTGAGCATCGTGGTCGTTTCCGACATGTTCGAGTCGCCGACGATCACGTGGAGCCGGCGGTACTTCTCGGCGTCGGCATGCGGCTCATCGCGGGTGTTGATGATCGGGCGCGAACGGGTCGTCGCCGACGAGACACCCTCCCAGATGTGCTCGGCGCGCTGCGACAGGCAGAACGTCGCCGACTTCGGAGTCTGCAGAATCTTGCCCGCACCGCAGATCAGCTGGCGCGTGACGAGGAACGGAAGGAGAACGTCGGAGATCCGCGTGAACTCGCCCTGCCGCACGACGAGGTAATTCTCGTGGCAGCCATACGAATTGCCGGCTGAGTCGGTGTTGTTCTTGAAGAGGTAGATCTGGCCGCCGATTCCCTCTTCGGC
>JAJFUQ010000073.1 GCA_021372355.1 Nocardiaceae bacterium
CGGTAATGATCTCTTTGACGCTCAGACCGCGATCGGCGAGTTCTAAAACCCTCCGTCGACGGCCGGCGTACTCCTGTTTGCGCGACACGGTGGTTGCAACTCCTCAAATCGAGGTGTTGCAACCACCGTTAGAACCCGCGTGAGTACGGTCGCTTGTCCGGTATTCGGTGACAATCGAAGACTCCTAGACATACCTCTTGTTCGAATGTACGTTCGAACGGTGGGATGGAGCAATGGTCCGCCGTCGTGGGCGGAATTGGAGCGGGTGCTGTCCGGCCGACCTGGTCGGAGTTCACGTCGCGCCGCAGGCCATGATCCGGCGACAAACCCTGAGGCCATGTATCCGGGCGACGGTGGGGACAGTCCCGCCTGGTCGCGCAAACGTGGTGAGTACGTCGCTGGCCCGATCGAACGCGTCGACGGGCCGGTCGTTCCCTATGCGGAACTGCATGCCCATTCGGCCTACAGCTTTCTCGATGGAGCAAGTCATCCCGAGGTGCTCGTCGAGGAGGCGGTCCGGCTCGGGCTCGAGGCCATCGCCATCACCGATCACGACGGGTTCTACGGGGTCGTGCGCTTCGCCGAGGCGGCGAAGGAACTGGGCATCCGCACGGTTTTTGGCGCCGAGCTGTCCCTCGATGCGACCGATTCGCGCACCGGAATGCCAGACCCCGATGGCGTCCATCTGTTGGTGCTGGCCCGTGGTCAGGAGGGATATCGCCGGCTGTCTCGTGAGATCGCAAAGGCGCATCTTCGTGGCGGAGAGAAAGGGCGTCCCCGGTACGACTACGACGAGCTCACCGAAGCCGCCGGCGGGCATTGGCACATTCTCACGGGCTGTCGCAAGGGGCATGTTCGCCAAGCGATGCGTCAGGGACGTGAAGATGCGGCGCTCGCGGATCTCATCGATCGTTTCGGCCGTGAGCACGTCACGGTCGAGATGACCTATCACGGCACTGCCGATGACGACGAACGCAACGATCGGCTGGCCGCCCTGTCGCAGCGGTACGGCACGCGGCTCATCGCAACGACCGGAGCGCATTTCGCGCACCCGGAGGAACGTCGATTGGCGATGGCGATGGCGGCTGTCCGGGCGCGCAAGAGCCTCGACGAGATATCCGGCTGGCTGCCCGCGACCGGTGGGGCACATCTTCGATCGGGTGCGGAGATGGCCCGGATCTTCGAACGTTTTCCGACCTCGGTTCCGCAGGCTGCGGAGCTGGGCCGGGAGTGTGCTTTCGACCTTCGTCTGATCGCGCCAAAGCTTCCCCCATTCGGCACCCCGCCGGGGCACACCGAAAACAGTTGGTTGCGGGAGCTCGCGTTGACCGGTGCCCAACGCCGGTACGGGAGTCGTGACGACCGACCGGAGGCCTATGCGCAGATCGAGCGCGAGCTGAAGATCATTGATGAGCTGGGATTTCCCGGCTACTTCCTCGTCGTCCACGACATCGTCTCGTTCTGCAAGAACAACGACATTTTGTGCCAGGGCCGAGGGTCGGCGGCGAACTCTGCGGTTTGCTACGCGATCGGCATCACCAACGTCGACCCGGTGCGCAACCAGCTGCTCTTCGAACGATTTCTGTCGCCGGAGCGGGACGGCCCACCGGATATCGACGTCGACATCGAATCCGATCGCCGCGAGGAGGCGATCCAGTTCGTCTACGAGAAATACGGTCGCGAATACGCGGCCCAGGTCGCCAATGTCATCACCTATCGAGGTAAGTCCTCAGTGCGGGATATGGCTCGAGCACTGGGTTTTTCACAGGGCCAACAGGATGCGTGGAGCAAACAGGTCAGCCGTTGGACGGGTATTGCGAAGGAGACCGGTACCGACATTCCGAAATCTGTTCTGGAACTCGCCGCGCAGATCGAGGGATTCCCGCGGCACCTCGGTATTCATTCCGGCGGAATGGTGATCTGCGATCGTCCGATCGCCGACGTGTGCCCCGTCGAATGGGCACGGATGGCCAATCGGAGTGTCCTGCAATGGGATAAAGACGATTGCGCCGCAGCCGGTCTGGTCAAATTCGATCTTCTCGGCCTCGGCATGCTGTCGGCATTGCATTACATGATCGACCTGGTTGCCGAGCACAACGGCGTCACCGTCGATCTCGCGCAGCTCGACCTGGGTGAAGAAGCCGTCTACGAGATGCTGCAGCGAGCCGACTCGGTGGGAGTGTTTCAGGTCGAGTCGCGCGCGCAGATGGCGACCTTGCCGCGTCTGAAGCCGCGCAATTTCTATGACCTCGTGGTCGAGGTAGCGCTCATCCGGCCCGGACCGATCCAGGGTGGGTCGGTCCACCCGTATATCCGTCGCCGCAACAAGCTGGAGCCGGTCACCTACGACCATCCGTCGCTGGAGAAGTCGCTGCAGCGCACCTTGGGTGTGCCGCTCTTCCAAGAGCAGTTGATGCAGATGGCGGTGGACGTCGCCGGCTTCACCGCGGCCGAGGCGGATCAGTTGCGCCGAGCGATGGGGTCGAAGCGCTCGCCGGAGAAGATGGAACGGTTGAAGGGGCGGCTCTTCGACGGTATGCAGCGCACGCACGGAATCTCGGGCGACGTCGCCGACCGTATCTACGAGAAGCTCTACGCGTTCGCCAATTTCGGCTTCCCGGAGAGTCATTCGCAGAGTTTCGCGTCGCTCGTCTTCTATTCGTCGTGGTTCAAACTGAACTATCCCGCAGCGTTCTGCGTCGGGCTTCTCAAGGCGCAGCCGATGGGCTTCTATTCGCCGCAGTCGCTGGTCGCCGACGCTCGTCGCCACGGGGTGGTGGTCCATGGACCGGATATCAACGCGAGTCTCGCGGAAGCGACTCTCGAGAGCGAAGGCACCGAAATCCGGCTCGGGCTCGGACAAGTGCGCGGTATCGGAACCGACCTGGCGAAGAAGATCGAGGAGGGTCAGCCCTACGCGTCCTTCACCGAATTGACCCGACGCGTCGAGTTGAGCGTGCCGCAGGCTGAAGCACTGGCGACGGCAGGTGCCTTGGGATCGCTCGGCGTCACGCGTCGGGAAGCGTTGTGGTCGGCTGGGGCGGCCGCTGATCAGCGTGCCGAGCAACTGCCGGGAGTCGGTGCAAGCACCGACGCGCCTGCCCTGCCGGGGATGAGTGATGTGGAGCTTGCGGCGGCTGACGTGTGGGCGACCGGGATCTCGCCGGGCACTTACCCGACGCAGTTCCTGCGCCCGCAACTCGATTCACTGGGAGTTGTCCCGGCGAATCGTTTGCTCGCCCTGCCGGACGGGGATCGGGTCCTGGTGGGTGGTGCAGTGACACATCGACAGCGTCCGGCAACGGCAGGTGGAGTCACGTTCCTCAATCTCGAGGACGAAACCGGAATGGTGAACGTCGTGTGTTCGGTGGGTTTGTGGGCGAAATATCGGCGGCTCGCACAAAGTGCCCCAGCTTTGCTGGTGCGCGGAAAAGTGCAGAATGCCGAGGGCGCGGTGACCGTTGTCGCGGATCGACTCCAGCGAATGGACCTCCGAATATCCGGAAAGTCCCGTGATTACCGCTAATTAGCTGACGTTAAGGAATTGCGCGTACCCTGCGTCCATGCGCACGACGCGGCCTGTGGCACTTCTTGTCATTGTTCTCGCAACGCTCAGCTTCGGCATCGCCGGTTGTTCGGGTGGTCAGGGCGATTCGAGCACGAAAGGGCTGAGCGCGCCGGCGCCTGAGGGGTCGGCCGGACTCGCGCAGGACAAGCAGATGCCGGCGGATGGGTCGCAGCCGACCTCACAGCGCAAGGAAATCGTCACCGGGTCGGTGTACCTCACGACCAAGGACCCGATCGGTGCGAGCCATCGCGCGACGACTCGCGTGGAAACCCTGGGCGGTCGGGTTGATCAGCGCACCGAGTATCCGCAGACGGCGGACAGTCGCGCACGTAGTCAACTCGTCGTGCGCGTCCCTGCTGACAAGACGGACCAGTTCATCAACGAGCTGTCTGACTACGGTACCGTCACCAACATCTCCGTCTCGCGCAACGACGTGACCATGCAGCACCAGGATCTCTCGGCCCGGATCAAGGCGCTGCAGACCTCGGTCGATCGCCTCCAGACGCTCCTCGCCAATGCCACCGCGACGTCGGACCTCATCGAGATCGAGACCGCGTTGTCCCAGCGGCAGGCTGACCTCGACAGTCTCAACGCGCAGTTGCGTGGCCTCAATGACCAGATCGACCTGTCGACGTTGACCCTCGACTTCTCGACAGTCGATCAGGGGCCGCCGAGCGAGCCGGATTCGTTCTGGAGCGGCCTTGTGGCGGGATGGCACGAACTGACGTCCACCGCACGTGTTCTCTGGGTGGGTCTGGGCCGCGTCACGCCGTTCTTGGCCGTCTTCGCCGTGATCGGACTCGGCATCTGGGGGATTGTCCGTAAGGTCAACGCGCGGAAGCCCAAGCGCGTGCCGGTTCCGGCTCCCCGGCCATCGGAGACGAATGCGAATAACGGCCCAGATCAAGCCCAATAGCAGGAAAGGTCCTCTGGTTGAGACGCTGGAAGACGGTGGCTTGGTCGTCTATGTCCGCGCGCCGGCGACCGAGGGTAAAGCCAACGCAGAAGCGGTCGCCGTGCTTGCGAAGCATTTCGGAGTGAGCCGCAGCGAGGTGCAGCTGGTGGCGGGCGCGACCTCGCGGATCAAGCGATTCGAGATCGCCGACTAAACCCCGCCGGTGAAGCCATTCTGGCGCCAGGCTTCGTAGAGGACGACCGACGCTGCGTTGGTGATGTTGAGCGATCGTCGCCCCGGGACCATCGGGATGCGAACCTTGGCCGTCACATGCGGGTCGGCGAGAACCTCGGCCGACAGGCCGGTCGGTTCCGGTCCGAACAGCAGAATGTCGCCGGGCTCGTATTCGATTGCCGCGTAGGAATAGTCGGCGTGCGCAGTGAACGCGAAGACGCGCTTGGGATCGAGTTTTTCCCACGCCGCCTCGAGATTTTCGTGAACGGTCACGGACGCGAGGTCGTGGTAGTCGAGTCCCGCTCGCTTGAGTTTCGGCTCGGAAAGGTCGAATCCGAGCGGCTTCACGAGATGAAGTTCGGAACCTGTCACCGCCGAAAGTCGGATCGCGTTTCCCGTGTTCTGCGGAATGCAGGGTTGGTGGAACATCAGCCGGAACACACGACGAGGCTATCGCAGCAGCGCCGGAGGACTGAGACGTCCTGCGATCGAAGGAACTTTTGCAACAGTAATCCCTTGCGACTCGCCCATCACTCCTGCAACCCAGATGCATCTCGGTTCGGCTAGCGTCCTGTCTCGAAGTGATTGCGAGAGAGGCGGTCTCATGGCTGACCCAACGACCTGGCGCAAAATCGTCGACGTAACGAAGGACCACATCTCGACCGGTCCATCGGACGTCGCATCGATCGATCGCCGAATTCGGGAACTTCGGCGAGGAGCGCCCGCTGGCATGGCCAACGTGGCCATCGCTGAGGCGCTCTATGAACTCGGACTCGAAAGCCGCGTCTCCGCCTAGACACGCCCTCAAGGCGTCCGCGAATTCATCTGAGACAATCGGGGTCGTGACTGCGACTCGCCTCGACGGCTTGATGACCCGCGATGAGATCTTCGAAGACCTGAAGCGTCGGGTCGCCGTGCTCAAGGAAGCCGGCGTCACGCCCGGTCTGGGCACCATCCTCGTCGGCGACGACCCGGGCTCCGCGGCCTACGTCCGCGGCAAGCACAACGACTGCGCAAAGGTCGGCATCACGTCGATCCGCCGCGACCTGCCGGCCGACATCACGCAGGACCAGCTCAACGCAACAATCGACGAGCTCAACGCGAACCCGGACTGCACTGGCTACATCGTGCAGCTTCCATTGCCGAAGCACCTCGACGAGAACGCAGCTCTCGAGCGCATGGACCCGAACAAGGACGCCGACGGCCTCCACCCGGTCAATCTCGGTCGTCTCGTGCTCGGCACTCCGGCGCCATTGCCCTGTACGCCGCGCGGCATCATCCACCTCATTCGCCGCTACGACATTCCGCTGAACGGCGCGCACGTCGTGGTTGTCGGTCGTGGTGTCACGGTCGGCCGGCCAATCGGTCTCCTGCTCACGCGCCGCAGCGAGAACGCGACCGTCACGCTGTGCCACACCGGCACGAAGGATCTCGCTGCCGAAGTGAAGCGCGCAGACATCGTCGTCGCTGCCGCTGGCGTAGCCGGCCTGATCACTGCAGACATGGTGCGACCGGGCGCAGCCGTGCTGGATGTCGGCGTGAGCCGAACCGCGGATGGGCTCCGCGGAGATGTCGCCGCCGATGTGTGGGACGTCGCGGGCTTCGTCTCGCCGAACCCCGGCGGTGTGGGTCCGCTGACCCGCGCGTTCCTCTTGGCCAACGTCGTCGAGCGGGCCGAACGGACGGCTGGAATCGCGTGACGACGCAGCCGCCGGAAGCCAGCCGCTTCACCCGCTACGTCGTCTGCAACCTGCCGATCCTGCTGGTCGTGGCGGTGATGGCGGGTGCGGTCATGTTGGTTCTCGAAGATCGCTGGCGCCGTGGCGCGTTCGTCTTCGGGATCGCAACTCTCATCGCGGCGGGACTGCGTTTCTCCTTGCCGGAGTGGCGAGTGGGAGTGCTTGCCGTCCGATCCAAGCGTGCTGACTGCATCTCGCTCGCGGTCGTCGGTGCTGCGATCGTTTGGCTTGCGTACACGATCGATCCGCTCGGGACTGGCTAGCCGGTACTTGCGGCAGCGCCTTCGTGTGGATTTGTCCTGTTCGCACGTTGATCAAGAAGAGCGCGACACGGTTACACTTCCCGCTATCAGACCGTGAGGGATAGGTGAAAAGCATGCCGGAAGAGCGCGGGTTCCTGCAGCCAGGCAGCACGGTGTCGGGATACACGATCGTTCGGCTTCTCGGTTCCGGCGGTATGGGTCAGGTTTACCTCGCCCAACATCCCCGGCTGCCGCGTCATGACGCCATCAAGGTTCTCTACCCGCACCTCGGCGGCGATGAATCGTTCCGTGCGCGGTTTCAGCGCGAGGCAAATCTCGCCGCGCAACTGTCGCACCCGAACATTGTCCCGGTGTACGACGCGGGTGAAGACAACGGCATGTTGTGGCTGGCGATGCAGTACATCGATGGCACCGATGCGTCGCGACTGATTGCCCAGAGTCCCCGCGGCATCGATCCGAGCCTTGCCCTCGACATCATCACTCAAGCCGGACGCGGACTGGACCGAGCCCACGCACGCGGAATGCTTCACCGCGACGTCAAGCCCGCCAACCTGCTCCTCACCGGCGATTGGGACCACAACGACCCGGCGGCCCACCACGTCCTGGTGAGCGATTTCGGAATCGCACGCACTCTCGCCAACACGACGAACCTGACGAACACCGGCAGCATCCTGGCGACGATCAGCTACGCCGCACCCGAGATTCTCCAAGCGGGAACCATCGATCATCGCGCGGACATCTACGCGCTCGGATGCACGCTCTACGAGTTGCTCACGGGATCGAAGCCGTTCCCGCGTCCGGACATGGCGGCCGTGATGCTCGCACACATCACCGAACCGCCGCCGCGACCGACTTTCCTTCGCCCCGAATTGCCGGCGGCGATCGACGACGTCATCGCCACGGCCTTGGCCAAGTCGCCGGATGCTCGCTACCAGACGTGCAGGGACCTGGCCACTGCCGCACGCGCGGCGCTGACCGGAACCGCGTTGCCGCCACCGCCACCTCCGCCGCCGGTGATGGACTCGGCCGAGACGGTCATCAGTTCGGCGTCTCCGAGTCGCTCGGATTCGGGTGAGACGGTCGCCAACCCGCGAACCCCGGCACGGGGTGCCACCCCGCCGCCACCGCCGCCCATTGCCGCGATGGCGAACGCGAAGCCGCAAGGTTCTCCGCGGCCTCCAGTCAATGGCAACAAGTCGTCCGGTCAGGGTGGCGGTGGAAAGAAGGCCGCTCTCGCCGTCGCCGCTGTCGCACTCCTCGCTGCCGCGGGAGCCGGCACCTGGTACACCCTCAACAACACGGACAACAGCTCCGGTGGAGGCGGTGAGTCATCCGCCGCCATGGACATGACCTCAGACTCCGAAGCCACGACGTCAGAGCTGCCGGCCGACGAGCAGTGCACCGACGAGATCAAGAGCAACCCGCTCTGGGTCTGCCTGACCAGCGCAAAGATCGTCGACGGAGAGCTCGTCATCCAATACACCGCCGAATGGGCGGGCACGACGCCGAACATCAACGGCGGCTACCACCTGCACATCTGGGGCAGCGACGGCTCGACCCCGGATCCCGACACCATGGGAACGCAGGCATCGCATCCGGGCAGCTGGGTCATCAAGGACGGCGATCCGGCAGTGCTCACCGCCGACGAGGTTGCGCAGGTCATCGGCGAGAACACGAAGGTCTGTGCCCGTATCGGCAACAGTCAGCACCAGTTGAAGAACGACAAACAGGGCGGCTACAACACCGGAAACTGCGTGACGATCGAGCGCTAGAGGTGGGCGCTGCGCTGGTAGTGCCGCATTGCACGCGCCCGGTTTCCGCAGCTGGCGGCTGAGCACCATTGTCGGCGTGCATTGGTAGCCGCGAACAGCAGTGTGCACTCGCGATGGGCGCACACGCGTATGGCGCCATCGGGTGCCGTGAGCAGCGTGAACGCCGTCGACACAGACTCAGTGATGATGTTGTCGCTGGCCAGTCGGGGCCGCTGTGCCCACACGATCTGCGGCGGGCGCCCCGTCGATGTTTCGTTGAGGTAGGCGATCGCTTCCGCGCTGGGTGTCGTGCCGTGTACGCGAGCATCGATGAGCTCGCTCAAGCAGTCCCTCAGCTTGTGCACTTGGGCGAGATCAGCATCCACGGAACTGCCGCGTGCGGCGAGCCAGTGCACCAAATCCCTACCAGTCGCGATCAAGTCCGTCTGCTGCGGGCCGCCCCGACGAATAAGGGTGTTCACGAGATCGAGTGCAGCGGGTTCGCCAATGAGTGGATACGTCCTCACCACGGGACTAATTCTAATGTGTCAAAGCGTTAGAATTAGACGTGGACACCAGATACGCGGCGATTGCATTCACGCCCGGAGTTCAAGCTGAACAGATTCGACAGGGCAGCCGTCGAGCCTATGAGCATGGCTATGGCGAGGCGACAGCGGGCAGCTTCGGCCCCCTCGATGATCCGGAGATGTCGTTCCTCGCCGAACGGGACAGCTTCTTCATGGCGACGACCAACTCCAATGGGTGGCCGTACGTGCAACACCGCGGGGGACCAGCAGGGTTCGTCAAGGTGCTCGACGATCGGACAATCGCATTCGCAGATTTCCGTGGAAATCGCCAGTACATCAGCGTCGGAAATGCTGCCAACGACGATCGGGTCGCGTTGATCTTCGTCGACTACCTGCACAAAGTTCGGCTCAAGATCTTCGGGCGGGTGCGGGTCAGCGAAGACCCCGAATTGGTTGCGAAGCTGATGCCCGACAACTATCGAGCCGTCCCCGAGCGGGCGATGGTGATCGATGTCGAGGCGACCAGTTGGAACTGCCAGAAGCACATTCCGCAGATGATTCCGGCACAGGCCGTGGTCGACACGGTCGGGCGTCTGAAGGAAGAAATCGCTCGATTGGCCGCGGAGAATGCTGAACTACGCGCCCGCTAGCGGGCGAGCGTCAGCGTCTCGACGATGAGCTTGCCGACCGCATCGAATTCGGTGAGGAAGCCGTCGTGCCCGAAGCGGGAGGCGACGACTTCCAGCTGGCGGCAGCCGGGCAGATGGTCCGCGAGTTCCTGCTGCGTGCGCAGCGGGTAGAGGCGATCGGAATCGATGCCGGCGACGACGCACGGCACGTCGGTGGCCGCGAGTGCGGCTGCGACGCCACCGCGGTTTCGGCCGACGTCGTGGCGGTTCATCGCCTCGGTGAGAATGAAGTAGCTGCCCGGATCGAAGCGGTGAATCAGCTTATCGGCCTGGTGCTCGAGGTAGCTCTGCACCGCGAAACGACCGCCGTCGAAGGCGTTCTCACCGGGCTGCGAGTCGTTTTTGAAGCGCTCGTCGAGCTCGAATTCGGTGCGGTAAGTGAGGTGCGCGATCTGGCGTGCGAGCCCGAGTCCGGTGCGCGGGACGCGGTCAGTGCCGTGATAATCGCCACCCTGCCAGTCCGGATCGGCGGCCAAAACGGCCATCTGAGTCTTCTGAGTGCCGATCTGATCGGCCGTTGCGCGTGCGCCCACCGCCAAGACCAGAGCGCTGGCGACCCGCGTCGGGTACTCGACCATCCACTCGAGGACGCGCATTCCGCCCATCGATCCGCCGATGACCGACACGAACTTGTTGATGCCGAGCACATCCGCGAGATGACGTTCGGCGAGCACTTGATCGCGGATCGAAATCATGGGGAACCGCGAACCCCACGCCTGCCCGTCGGGCGCGATGGAGCTCGGTCCGGTGGTGCCTTTGCAACCGCCCAGAACGTTGGTCGCGAGGACGCAGTACTTGTCGGTATCGAGGGGGAGACCAGGGCCGACCATGCCGTCCCACCAGCCCGGAAGCGGATGCAGGCCGTCTGGAGCGCCCGTGACGTGCGAGTCGCCGGTCAGTGCGTGCTCGACCAGAATCACGTTGTCGCGGGCTGCGGAAACCGCGCCCCAGCATTGGACGGCAACATCGACGGCGGGAAGTTCCGCACCGCTTTCGAGGGTCAATGAGCCAATCGGAATGGTGGTTAGCTTTCCGTCAGCACTCGGGAATGCAGTGCTGTCGGCATCGCAATTCTGCTCGAGCCTCAAGCCTGGACCGTCCCTGTTAGTTGGAGCCGCGCAAGAAGCGCGTAGCGGTGAACACTCCGATCTTAGGGCATGCTCGAAACGCACAGTATTCCGAGCTGAACTGTGAGGTCAGAGCATTGGGGTGGGGAGACGAATTCGCATCAGAGGCTTTAGGCTGATGACGAAGTCAGCCCATAAGGCAGACGAACTCGTAGACGCTTGGCAAGAATGGCCAGTGGCGGTTACCCACCGAGGAGGACTCGCGTACCGATGGCGAAGATCAAGGTAGAGGGCACTGTCGTCGAACTCGACGGCGACGAGATGACCCGAATCATCTGGAAGTTCATCAAAGATCGTTTGATCTTCCCCTACCTGGACGTGAACCTCGAGTACTACGACCTCGGCATCGAGCACCGCGACGCCACCGACGACCAGGTGACGATCGACTCCGCGAACGCCATCAAGAAGCACGGCGTTGGCGTGAAGTGCGCGACGATCACCCCGGACGAGGCCCGCGTCAAGGAATTCGGCCTCAAGAAGATGTGGAAGTCGCCCAACGGCACGATCCGAAACATCCTCGGCGGCACGATCTTCCGCGCGCCCATCATCATCTCCAATGTGCCGCGTCTGGTTCCGGGCTGGACGAAGCCGATCATCATCGGCCGTCATGCGTTCGGTGACCAGTACCGCGCGACCGACTTCAAGGTGTTCGAAGAGGGCACCGTTACCCTGACCTTCACCCCGAGCAACGGCGGCGAGCCGATCGAGCACGAGGTCGTGCACCTGCCGGCCGACGGTGGCGTGATCATGGGTATGTACAACTTCAAGTCGTCGATCGTCGACTTCGCGCGGGCCTCGCTCAATTACGGCTTGCAGCAGAACTATCCGGTCTATCTCTCGACCAAGAACACGATCCTCAAGGCTTACGACGGCATGTTCAAGGACACCTTCCAGGAGGTGTTCGAGAACGAGTTCAAGTCCGAATTCGATGCTGCGGGACTGACGTACGAGCACCGCCTCATCGACGACATGGTGGCTTCCTGCATGAAGTGGGAGGGCGGCTACGTCTGGGCGTGCAAGAACTACGACGGTGACGTCCAGTCCGACACCGTGGCGCAGGGCTTTGGTTCGCTCGGTCTCATGACCTCTGTGCTGCTGACTCCGGACGGTAAGACGTGTGAGGCTGAGGCCGCGCACGGGACCGTGACGCGCCACTTCCGCCAGCACCAGGCCGGCAAGCCGACGTCGACGAACCCGATCGCCTCGATCTTCGCGTGGACGCGCGGTCTCGAGCACCGCGGCAAGCTCGACAACACCCCGGACGTCATTCGCTTTGCACAGACGCTCGAGGACGTCGTCATCAAGACCGTCGAGCACGGCGATATGACCAAGGATCTCTCACTGCTCGTCGGTGGCGACCAGAGCTACCTGAGCACTGAGGAGTTCCTCGGCACGCTGGACGAGAACCTGCGGCGCGAACTGCGTTGAGTTTCGATTCAACGGAATTCGTTACTCCGTCGATTATCTCCACGATCAACGTCAATGGCGTTCGTGCTGCCGCTCGCAAGGGTCTGCTCGAATGGCTGGCGTCAACCGAAGCGGACTTCGTGTGCGTGCAGGAAGTGCGCGCGACCGATGCTGACGCCCAGAAGGCCTTGGAGCCTGCAATCTCGGCAGGCTGGCATTTCGTGCATACCGAGTGCACGGACAAGGGGCGCGCGGGCGTCGGCATTCTGTCCCGCCGCCCGGCGGACGCGTTCCGGGTCGGATTCGAGGGCGATGTCGACTTGTCGGGTCGCTATCTCGAAGCTGACTTCGGCGGCTTGACGGTGGCCAGCGTCTACGTTCCGACCGGTGACGCAGGCACACCGCGTCAGGACGAAAAAGAGCAGTTCCTGGCCGCCTTGCGGACGCACATGCTTCGTCATGAATCGCAGTACGTCGTGTGCGGTGACTGGAACGTGGCGCATACCGAGTTGGACATCAAGGCGTGGAAGACCAACCTGAAGAACTCTGGTTTCCTGCCGTCGGAGCGGGCGTGGCTCGATTCTGTGATCGGCCCTGATGCTCCGTTCGTCGACGTTGTGCGGCATCTGCACCCGGGGACACCTGGTCCCTACAGCTGGTGGTCGTACCGGGGTCGCGCGTTCGACAACGATGCTGGTTGGCGCATCGATTGTCACTTCGCGACCCCGGATCTCGCCCACCGCGCCAAGGATGCCCGGGTCGAGCGTGCAGATGCGTATGACCAGCGCTGGTCGGACCATGCGCCGGTGACTGTCCAGTACCGCTAGCCCGTCGCGTAGTAGTTGCCGCGGCGGTCGTAGAAGTCGACGTACTGATTTCCGTGGTTGTCGCGGTACCAGCACTGGTACCCGGTCAGAACGCCCGAGGTGTATTCGACGTACCAGCTGCCGCCGGCTCCGCGGCACTCGGACTGCAGGTTGCTGATCGGCAGTGCATTCGCGGTTGCCGCCTGCGTCAGCATCATGGGTCCCGCCAGTGCACCAGCGAGGGCCGCCCCGGCAACGGCTCGTCTGAATTTCGATGCGATAGACATCGTTTCTCCTATGGGTTGAGTCCGGCGGTTGCCGGCATCGACAACGATCCAGCTGCGCACGCGTCATGGCATCGGGAGAAACGACCTATCTCGATCGCTCGGGGCAGTCGCGAAATGTAGGGAACACCTCCCGATGTTCTGAATCGGAATCGGCGAAAGGGTGAGTGCATCGAGCCGAAAACCCGGCTCGGACACCACTCACAAGGAGCCCGCCATGACCCGCTTCGTCATCGAACGCGAAATCCCGAACGCCGCCGAGCTGACCGAGGAACAGCTCGTCGAGATCGCCACCACCTCGAACGCCGCCGTGGCGTCTCTGGGTGTTCCGTACAACTGGGTCACCAGCTACGTCGCCGGCGACAAGATCTACTGCGTCCACGAGACCACGGACGCCGAGGCCATCTTCGAACACGCTCGTCGCGGCGGCTTTCCTGCCAACAAGGTCACGCCGGTCGCTCACGAGTTCGGTCCGCAGTGGGAACAGCGGTAGCGACCTACACTGGCGACGTGCAGCTGCTCGAGCGCGATTCACAACTCGAGCAGCTTCGCGCGGCCTTCACGCGGCTCGCATCCGAACGTCAAGGAACGGGATTTGCGATCGCCGGCGACAGTGGCGCCGGTAAGACAACGCTGGTCAATGCGGCGTGCATGAGCGTTGACGGCGCTCGCGTACTGCGCGTGAAGTGCGACCCGCTCGATACACCGAGGCCGCTCGGACCGTTCAAAGACCTTGCGGCCGTTGTCGGTTTGGATCTCGGCAACACCGAAATGCTGCTGTCTGAGGTATGCGAGAAGGTGTACGCAGCGATGCTTGCGGAACCGTCGGTTGTTGTCGTCGAGGACTTGCACTGGGTCGACGCGGCATCTGTGGCTGTGTTGCGATTCCTGGCACGCCGGATCGAAGCGATGCCGCTGGTCTTGCTCATGACGCTTCGTGATGTCGAGATCGGTGCCGGGCACCCCGCACGGCCGCTGTTGGGCGATATCGCTGTGCTCGACGGATTGTCGACGATGGCGCTGCCGCCGTTGAGCGTCGACGCAGTAGCGCAGCTTCTGGGTGGAACCGGGCTGAATCCCGCCGAGGTGCATTCGGTGACGGGTGGCAATCCGTTCTTCGTCACCGAGGTTGCGAAAGAACCGGACCTGCCGATTCCGGCGTCGGTGCGGGATGCGGTTCTCGTCCACACGACGAAGGTGTCAGCTGAGGACCTCGAAGTGTTGCAGCTCATGGCGACCGCACCGGATCAGCTCGGCGATCGCGTCCTGCCGACACTCGGAATCGACCTTCCGACTCTGCGCCGATTGACGGAAACGACGCTGATCGATCGGCTGCGGGAGGGGATCGTGTTTCGCCACGAGCTCGCTCGCCGGGCCATCGAAAGCACGATTCCCCCGGGCGGCGCGAGCCGTTTGCATGCTCGGTTGCTGGATGCCCTCGAACGCCTCGACTACTGCGATCCGGCGGTTCTGACTCACCACGCGGTCGCTGCCGGAGACCGCTCGCGGGCCACATCGTATGCGAAAGCGGCAGCGGCAGAGGCAATTCGATCAGGTGCACACTCCGAGGCGGCGGCGTTTTACGAGATCGCCCTCGAGCACCTGGGGGCCGGTGCACCGATGGAACGCGCTGATCTGTTGCTCGCCCTCGCATTCCAGCAGTACATGGTCAGCCGGCTCCGGGAAGCGATCGAGTCGGTGCGCCAAACGTTCCCGATCTGGCAGGACGCGGGAGACGTCGATGGGCTCGCCAAGGCGCATGCGGCGGTCGCGGTCTACGAGTACTACAACTCGCAGCGCCGTCGGGCTGAAGCCCACTTGGACCGAGCCGCAGCGATCGCGGGCGACATCGGGGCAGATGCGACCTATTGCCAAGCGCGCACGACGCGCGCCTATCTGGCGTACATGCGCAGTGACGCCGATCTGGCACGCGACTGCCTTTATCAGGCCAGAAATGTGCACCACGCGAGCCCGCAGGAGTTCTTGCGATTGCGCAACCGCGTCGTTGACGACGCGAACAACCTCGTCTGTGGCGACGACGATGCCCGGACCCGGCTGTTCGACCACATGGAAGCCGCGCGGGCGTTGGGCTTCGACGAGTTGGCCTCGACGGTGTACTCGAACATCGTCAACCTCGACGTCGAACACGGGCGCTATCGTGCGGCCGAGAGAGTGCTCGAGGAGTCGCTTCCCTTCACGGTGGAGCGCGACATCCCCATCTGTCGGCACTGGCAGACGGCGGTGCGGTCAAGACTGCAGTTCGTGAAAGGGCACTGGAGTGCGGCCCTCGAGGACGCTGCGGCGGTACTCGACGTGGAAGGGATGCCCATCGCCACCTTGTGGCCGCATGTTGTGAAAACTCTGGTACCGCTGCGTAGGGGAGAAGAGGCACGCCTAGGCGAACTCGACGAGGCTTGGGACCTCGCCAACCGGCTCGATGAACCGCTCCGGCGGCTGGCGGTGTTCGCGGCTTTGGCTGAGGTCGCCTGGATGACCGACCGGGTCGATGAGCGCGTATCGGAGATCGCGGTTGCCGAACTGCCTCAGCTTGCGTCGGCCCCTGGCGCGGGGTGGGCGGCGGGCAACCTGGCCGTCTGGTTGCGGCGGGTTGGACTCGTCGTTCCCGACGTGGAAGTAGCTGAGCCCTATCGACTTTCGCTCGGCGGACACTCCGCCGCGGCGGCTTCGTGGTGGCACCTTGCGGGCGATCCGTTCGCGGAGGCGATGAGCTGGACGGACTCTCCGTCGCCGGACGACCAGGTTCGTGGGGTAGCGCTCCTGGATCGATTGGGTGCCGTCGGTACGGCCGATCGTCTACGCGTCGCGCTTCGCCAGGGCGGCATGACGATTCTCCCGCAGCGACCGCGTGGCGCGACGCGGGCGAACCCAGGCGGTCTCACGAACCGGCAGCTCGACGTTGCTCGTCTCATCGCACGCGGTCTGTCGAACAATGAGATCGCGGCGCGCTTGTACATCTCGCCGAAAACCGCGGACCACCATGTCTCGGCGATCCTCATGAAGCTCGGGCTGTCGAGCCGCCGTGCGATCGTGGCGCAGGCCGATGACCTCGGGTTGACCTGAGGGGAAACTGCTTCGACCTCGGTCCGGGGCACATGGGAAGATCAGACCCATGTCGAGTCCAGCTCCTGCCGCTCCGCAGCGCGTTCTGTCCGGGATTCAGCCGACGAGTGATTCGTTCCACCTCGGCAATTACCTTGGCGCGTTGAAGTCGTGGGTCGCGTTCCAGGACGAATTCGATGCCTTCTACTTCATCGCCGACCAGCACGCGATCACGGTTCCGTTCGAGCCGAAGCGTCTGGCTTATCGCACTCGCGCCGTTGCCGCGCAGCTTCTTGCGCTCGGGGTGGACCCGTCGCGCTCGGCGATCTTTGCGCAGAGTCACGTGCCCGAGCATGCGCAGCTGGCGTGGGTTCTGAACTGCATCACCGGCTTCGGCGAGGCGTCGCGGATGACCCAGTTCAAGGACAAGGCCACCAAGCAGGGCAGCGAGAACACCACCGTCGGACTGTTCACGTACCCGGTGCTGATGGCCGCGGACATCCTTCTCTATCGTCCGCAGTTCGTTCCGGTGGGTGAGGACCAGCGCCAGCACCTCGAGCTCACGCGCGACCTCGCAAACCGTTTCAACACACGCTTCAAGAAGACGTTCGTCGTGCCCGAGGCGTACATCGTCAAGGGCACTGCCAAGATCTACGACCTGCAGGACCCGACCTCGAAGATGTCGAAGTCGGCCGCCAGCGATTCCGGTCTCATCAATCTGCTCGACGACCCGAACGTGTCCGCGAAAAGGGTGCGGTCGGCGGTCACCGATACCGAGCGTGAGATTCGGTATGACGCGGAGAACAAGCCGGGCGTCAGCAATCTGCTCACGATCCTCAGTGCCCTGACCGGTGATGATATTCCGGCGCTCGAATCGGGTTACGTCGGAAAGGGATACGGCGACCTGAAGGGCGACGTAGCGGGCGCGCTCGTTGATTTCGTGACGCCGGTCCAGAAGGCCGTGCAACAGTATCTTTCAGACCCGGCGGAACTGGACCGGATCTTGGCGGACGGTGCGAATCGTGCGCGAGAGGTCGCGTCGCGCACGCTCGGTCAGGTGTATGAGCGAGTGGGGTTCTTGCCAAAGGGGTAGGTCAATCCCAGGAGCGGAGCCCGCGGAGCGACCGTGGCTCAGGAGGTGGCCGGGGATGAAGCTCAAGGAACGGTTCGAGGAAGAGCGGCTCCAGCGGCCTTGGCTCGACCACCTCATCACGGCGGCAATGCAGTATCAGAGCCAGCGTGGCGACTTCTTCGCAGCAGCGGTCACCTACTTCACGGTGTTGGCGATTTTTCCGCTGCTCATGATCAGTTTCTCGATTGCCGGTTTCGTGCTTGTCACGCACCCCGAGTTGCTTGAAACGGCACGGACGAAGATCTCCAATGCCGCCCCAGGGGCGATGGGCGATCAATTGAAGTCGATCATCGATCAGGCGATCAATTCGCGGTCAACCGTCGGTGTCATCGGTCTGGTGGGTGCGCTTTACGCGGGCCTTGGCTGGATGTCGAACTTCCGCGCCGCCCTGACCGAACAATGGCTGCAGAATCCGCCGAAGATGAGCTTCATCAAGGCGAAGATGGGCGACCTCGTGGCCCTTCTCGGTTTGCTGTTGACCCTGATTCTTTCGGTCGCGATCACGGCAGTCACGTCCGGTTCTTTGGCGGAGAAGGCACTCAGCCTGGTGGGTCTCGACCAGTCGATCGTGGCGGCCGTGTTCATCAAACTGATCGGCATCGTCGTCGGAGTCATCGCCTCGTGGCTGCTGTTCGTCTACATCGTCGCGCGATTGCCTTTGGAACCGGTGACGCTGAAGAGCGCCGCCCGAGCGGCACTGATCGCGGCGATCGTGTTCGAGATCTTCAAGCAGATCGGCACGCTCTATCTGCGCTCGGTGTTGCACAGTCCGGCCGGCGCGGTGTTCGGCCCGATCATCGGAATCATGGTGTTCGCGTTCTTCACCTATCGGATCGCGTTGTTCGCGACCGCGTGGGCGGCGACGGCTCCGGAGAACCTGGCGCTCGCGACCGTGGCTCCGCCGGGGACTGCGGTGATCAAGCCGCGGATCGAGGTGAAGCGCGGCATGGGCGTTATCGAGGCGACGGCCGTGGTGGGGGCTGGGGTTTTGGTGGCGTTTGGATTGGGTGGGTTGTTGGCGCGGAAGAAGGCGTGAACTAACGCCGCTTCTTCGCCATCGCGGCCAGAACGAGCAGGCAAACAACGATTCCGCCCAGCAGTCCGATCGCAAATCGCACCAAAATGGACTGAGACTTCGTGCCGGCCGGTTCGAACTCGTGCGTGGTCTTCGCGGGTGGAGCCGCCATGGTTGCTGCCGGGACCGCTGCCGCGCTCACTTCCGCCGCGGCCACGTCCGCCTTGCCGTCGAGCGATCCCACGTTCGTGCCTTTGATTCCGAATCCGTAGTCGAGGAGTCGAGCGCCCTGCTCCCACGGGCGAAGGAACGTGGCATCGGCATCGAGTATCGTCACGACGAGTCGGCGTCCGAAGCGTTCCGCTGCGCCGACGTACGTGTGGTGTGCGTCGTCGGTGAAGCCAGTCTTACCGCCGATCGCGCCCGGATAGTTGTAGAGCAACTGGTTGTCGTTCGCCATCGCGAATGCGGGCAGCGGGGGCTCGCCAGGCGGTCCGGGGAAGCCGGGGAATTGGGCCTGTTCGGTGCGTACGAGACGCGCGAAATCCGAATTCCGCATCGCCTCGCGGAAGAACACCGCAAGGTCGTAGGACGAGATCGACATTCCGGGTCCATCGAGGCCGCAGACGGTGGCTGCGCGGGTATCCATCGCCCCTAGTTCGCGCGCCGCTGCGTTCATCTTCTCGATGGTCTTCTCCGTGCCACCCATCTCGCGTGCGAGAGCGTTGGCGGCGTCGTTTCCGGACACCATGAGAAGGGCTTGCATGAGTTCGTTATTGGAGTACCGGCCGCCCTGGCCAATGCCGACGCGGGAGCCGTCCATGTTCGCGTCCTCGTCAGTGCCGGTGATGACCGTCGACAGATCCAGTTCCCGAAGCGCGACGAGCGCGAGCAGGATTTTCAGCGTGCTCGCGGGCCGGTAGCGTCCGTGCGGGTCCTTGGCCGCCAGCACTTCGCCGGTGTCGAGGTCCGCAACCACCCAACTCGCAGCGCCGATCGTCTCCGGCAGCGGCGGCGAGCCTGCGGGGGTGATGATTCCGCAGCGTCCGAGCAACGGTCCGCCGATCGGATCGTGTGGGATCGGAAGCGGTCCGGGAGCGACGCTGCCGGGCTTCGGGACCTCGGACGTGTCGGTCGGAGCCGGCGGATTGTTGCGGTTTGGGCAGTGGTCGGTATTCGGGGTCGTGAAGGTCGGCGGAGCGCTGGTGGTCGTCGATTCTTCCGCGTTCGCAATCGTGAATGGCCCGGTAAATGCCAACAGCAGAATTGCCACGACAGCTGCCCGAGCGCTTAACCACACGGTTTCGGACCGTACACCGTGGACTGGGCCAAGTTGTCCTAACTGAAATGGGTGTCCCGGAAGAATTC
Source organism: Nocardiaceae bacterium (assembly GCA_021372355.1). Classification (GTDB taxonomy): domain Bacteria; phylum Actinomycetota; class Actinomycetes; order Mycobacteriales; family Mycobacteriaceae; genus Smaragdicoccus. Next base: position 19,866 of record JAJFUQ010000073.1, read on the forward strand.
GATCCGCAGACTCACGCGTTTCGGTAGCCTCATGCGGTTCGCATTCGGAGGAGTCGGGATGAAAGCGCCGAGAGAGTTCACTCGTAAACGGGTTCTCGTGACAGGGGGCGCCGGATTCATCGGGTCCCATTTGTGCACTCAATTGGTTGAGCGTGGTGCCGACGTTCTGTGCGTCGACAACTACTACACGGGCACGCGGGAGAACGTCGAGCATCTGCTCGACAATCCGCAGTTCGAACTGATCCGCCACGACGTCACGTTCCCGCTGTATGTCGAGGTCGATGAGATCTACAACCTCGCTTGCCCGGCCTCGCCGGTGCACTACCAATTCGACCCCGTGCAGACGACGAAGACGAGCGTCCACGGCGCGATCAACGTGCTCGGGCTCGCCAAGCGCGTGAAAGCCCGTGTCCTGCAAGCGTCGACGAGCGAGGTCTACGGCGATCCGGTCGTGCACCCGCAGACCGAGGAGTACTGGGGAAACGTCAATCCCATCGGCATTCGGTCTTGCTACGACGAAGGCAAACGCTGCGCGGAGACGCTGTTCTTCGACTACCACCGCCAGCACAAGCTGGAGATCAAGGTGGCCCGGATCTTCAACACCTACGGCCCGAAGATGCACCCGTCCGACGGTCGCGTGGTGTCGAACTTCATCATGCAGGCGCTGCTGGGCCGCGATATCACCATCTACGGCGATGGCTCGCAGACGCGTTCCTTCTGCTTCGTCGACGACCTCGTCGACGGTCTGATTCGGCTCATGGAGTCACCCGCTGAGATCACCGGGCCGATCAACATCGGTAACCCGGGGGAGTTCACGATCCTGGAACTGGCGGAGAAGGTACTCGAGCTGACCGGTGGTACGTCGAAGATCGTGTGGGAGCCACTCCCGTCCGACGACCCACGCCAGCGTCAGCCCGACATCACCAAGGCTCGCGAGCAGCTCGGCTGGAAGCCGAACATCAGTCTCGAAGAGGGACTCGGGAAGACGATTCCGTACTTCCGATCGGTCGTGGAGAAGCATCACCGCTGAGGCGAACGATTCGGTGCGCTGACGGCGTTGTCATCGACATATATCGATGGCAACGTCCTGGAAGCACCGAATCGTTTGCGACGCCCCTACAAACAAAATCCGCCTGCCCTCCATGTCGGAGAGCAGGCGGATTCTGTATGGATCTAGCGCGAGAACAGCAGCGCGCGCTTGACTTCCTGGATCGCCTTCGTGACCTCGATGCCGCGCGGGCATGCGTCGGTGCAGTTGAAGGTCGTGCGGCAGCGCCATACGCCGTCGACGTCGTTGAGGATGTCGAGACGCTCGCGAGCGGCCTCGTCACGGCTGTCGAAGATGAAGCGGTGCGCGTTGACGATCGCGGCCGGACCGAAGTAGCTGCCTTCGTTCCAGAACACCGGGCACGACGTGGTGCAGCAAGCGCAGAGGATGCACTTGGTGGTGTCGTCGTAGCGGGCACGGTCGTGCTGACTCTGGATGCGCTCCATCGTCGGCTCGTTGCCGGTGGTGATGAGGAACGGCTTGACCGCACGGAACGCGTCGAAGAACGGCTCCATGTTGACGACCAGATCCTTCTCGACCGGAAGACCACGGATCGGCTCGATCGTGATGCTGAGCGTCTTGCCCGGCTTCTTCGGCAGCAGGTCGCGCATGAGGACCTTGCACGCCAGGCGGTTCACGCCGTTGATGCGCATCGCGTCCGAACCACACACGCCGTGCGCGCACGACCGACGGAACGTCAGCGTGCCGTCGAGGTAGTTCTTGACGTACATGAGCAGGTTCAGCAGACGGTCTGTCGGCAGACACGGCACCTGGAACGAATCCCAGTGTGCGCCGAGGTCGTTCTCGGGGTTGAAGCGCGCGATCTTCAACGTGACCATCACCGAGCCGTCAGGGACCGGTGCTGGACGAGGTTCAGTCGCAGTAGTCATCAGTACTTACGCTCCATCGGCTGGTAGCGGGTAACGGCCACAGGCTTGAAGTCAAGCTTGATCTCGGCAAGCAGTTCCGGCGCATGGATGTCGCTGATCTGCTTGTAGGCCATCGTGTGCTTCATGAAGGTCTTGTCGTCGCGGTTCGGGTAGTCCTCGCGAGCGTGACCGCCGCGCGATTCCTTCCGGTTGAGCGCACCGACCACGGTGACCTCGGCAAGCTCGAGGAGGAACAGCAGCTCGATGGCCTCGAGCAGGTCGCTGTTGTAGCGCTTGCCCTTGTCCTGAACCGAGATTCGGCTGTAGCGCTCCTTGAGAACCTGGATCTCTTCGAGCATCTGCGAGAGGCTCTCCTCGGTCCGGTACACGCCGGCCTTGTCGTCCATCTCGTTCTGCAGGTCTGCGCGGATGTCGGCGACGCGCTCGTTGCCGTGCTCGCTCAGGATGTTCGCGACCCAGCGCTCGACCATCTTGGACGGCTCGGCCGGCATGTCGACGAAGTCTGTGCTGTTCGCGTACTCCGCAGCAGCGATACCGGCGCGACGACCGAAGACGTTGATGTCGAGAAGCGAGTTCGTGCCGAGACGGTTCGAACCATGCACCGAGACACACGCGCACTCGCCGGCGGCGTACAGGCCCGGGACGTGGTCGGTGTTGTTGCGGAGAACCTCACCACGGATCTTGGTCGGAATACCGCCCATGACGTAGTGGCAGGTCGGCATGACCGGCACCGGCTCCTTGACCGGGTCCACACCGAGGTAGGTGCGGGAGAACTCGGTGATGTCCGGGAGCTTCTCGTTGAGGACGTCTTCACCGAGGTGCGTGACGTCGATCAGGACGTAGTCCTTGTTCGGGCCCGCGCCGCGGCCTTCGCGCACTTCCTGAACCATCGACCGGGCGACGATGTCACGCGGTGCGAGGTCCTTGATGGTGGGGGCGTAGCGCTCCATGAAGCGCTCACCGCTCGCGTTGCGGAGGATTCCACCTTCACCACGAACGGCCTCCGAGATGAGGATGCCGAGGCCGGCGAGGCCTGTCGGGTGGAACTGGTGGAACTCCATGTCCTCGAGGGGGAGGCCCTTCCGGAAGACGATGCCCATGCCGTCACCGGTGAGGGTGTGGGCGTTGGAGGTCGTCTTGTACATGCGGCCCGAACCACCGGTCGCGATGACGATCGACTTCGCGTGGAAGACGTGCAGCTCACCGGTCGCGAGCTCGTAGGCGACGACGCCGGTGGCGACGGGGCCCTTCTTCGTCTCGGTGAGGATGAGGTCGAGGACGTAGAACTCGTTGTAGAACTCGACGCCGTGCTTGACGCAGTTTTGGTACAGCGTCTGGAGGATCATGTGGCCGGTGCGGTCAGCGGCGTAGCACGCACGACGGACCGGAGCCTTACCGTGGTCGCGGGTGTGGCCACCGAATCGACGCTGGTCGATCTTGCCTTCCGGTGTGCGGTTGAACGGCAGACCCATCTTCTCGAGGTCGATGACCGCGTCGATGGCTTCCTTCGCCATGATCTCGGCAGCGTCCTGGTCGACGAGGTAGTCGCCACCCTTGACGGTGTCGAACGTGTGCCACTCCCAGTTGTCTTCTTCGACGTTGGCGAGTGCGGCACACATTCCGCCCTGAGCGGCGCCGGTGTGGCTACGCGTCGGGTACAGCTTCGTCAGGACTGCGGTGCGGGCGCGAGGTGCTGACTCGATCGCTGCACGCATGCCGGCGCCACCAGCACCGACGATGACGACGTCGTACTTGTGCTGCTGCACCATTTAGTTTCCTCCCGAGAGGGTCGTGGAAAGCGGCGTGCCGACGTTCGGGTCAAAAGTGAAGATGACGTAGCTACCGAGGCCCATGATCAGGATCATCGAGACGACGAGCAGCGTCGTGAGCCAGAACTTCGAGGAGTCCTTGCGGGTGTAGTCCGCGATGATCGTGCGGAGGCCGTTACCGCCGTGGAGCTGCGCGAGCCACAGCATCGACAGGTCCCAGAACTGCCAGAACGGGCTGGCCCAGCGGCCGGAGACGAATCCGAAGTTGATGCGGTGCACGCCCTTGTCGAGCATGAGCATGATGAACATGTGTCCGAGCACCAGGACGATCAGCGCCAAGCCGGACAGGCGCATGAAGATCCAGGCGTAGAGCTCGAAGTTGCTCTTGTTGACGCGTCGCGCTGCGCGGGGTGCGTCGAGACTTGCAGGACGGTCGTAGCTCGTCCCGATGATCTTTGCTTCAGCCATCGTGTTCTACCCCCTGGCCTAGTGGTTGAACATGAGGAAGATCTGGCGCCCAGCGGCCGGGACCATGAGGACCAGCCAGATGGCGAGGACGACCCAGAGCATCACTCGCTGGTAGCGCGGGCCTTCGGACCAGAAGTCGACCAGCATGATGCGGATGCCGTTGAAGCCGTGGAACAACACGGCGGCTACGAGACCCAGCTCCATGAGCCCGACGAGCGGGTTCTTGTAGGTGTCGACGACGTTGTTGTACGTCTCCGGGCTGACGCGCACGAGGGCGGTGTCGAGAACGTGCACGAACAAGAAGAAGAAAACGGTCACACCGGTAATGCGGTGCGCAACCCACGACCACATGCCCGGGTCACCCAGGTACAGCGATCGTGTCTTTTCTTTGACCGCTGTATCAGCGGCGGTGCTGGTCATGTGGAGCTGCCTCCAAAATCTTTTCCGCGCACCGATTGCAGGGCTGCGCAACCGGGCTATGAGAACTCTAGTCCTTGGCGGTTTCGTCCGAGATCAATTGCCCTGTGATCTATCTCCTTTGGAGCGATAGATCAAAGGATCTCGGGCGGCGTCAATTTAGCGCAATTACCTGGCAAAGTGACAATCCGTGACATCGATCGACTGGTCAGTTTTGCGCACAGCTGCCGAAGCCGCCCGCGAGGTCGCCTACGCGCCTTACTCGAAGTTCCCGGTCGGTGCGGCCGGACTGTGTGCCGACGGACGGCTGGTCACCGGGTGCAACGTCGAGAACGCCTCGTACGGACTCGGCCTGTGTGCGGAGTGCGTCTTGGTCGGGAACGTCGTCTCGTCGGGCGGCGGTCAGCTCGTTGCCGTCGCGGTGATCGGGCCGCGACCTGGGGCTTTGATGCCGTGTGGCCGATGCCGTCAGGTGTTGCTCGAAAACGGCGGCCCGGAGTTGCTCATCGACGGTGATCCAGCGCCGATTCGACTGGGGGAGCTGCTTCCCCACGCCTTCGGTGCTCAGGACCTGGCGTGAACGCGGTCGAGATCATCGCTGCCAAGCGCGACGGTCGAAGTCTGACGTCACGTGAAATCCACTGGGTGGTAGAGGGATTCACTGGTGGTGCAGTTGCGCCCGAGCAAATGTCCGCCCTTGCGATGGCGATCTATCTGCGCGGAATGAATCGACGGGAGATCCACGACTGGACCGCGGCGATGATCGCATCGGGGCAGCGCTTGGAGTTCAGCGACGTGATGCGGCCGCTCGTGGACAAGCACTCGACAGGCGGCGTCGGTGACAAGATCACGCTCATTCTGACCCCGCTTGTCGCGGCGTGCGGTGCCGCGGTTCCGCAGCTGTCCGGACGTGGTCTGGGGTACGCCGGTGGCACGCTCGACAAGCTCGAGTCGATCCCCGGCTGGAGCCCGGACGTGTCCGTCGATGAGATGCGAAAGATGCTGGTAGACCCCACTATCGGTGGATATATCGGTGCCGCGGGTGATGATCTCGCGCCCGCTGATCGGAAGCTGTACGCCCTGCGTGACGTGACCGGGACGGTGGAGTCGATTCCGCTCATCGCGAGCTCGATCATGAGCAAGAAGATCGCCGAGGGCACCGACGCGCTCGTCCTCGACGTGAAGGTCGGGTCCGGTGCCTATATGACGAAGATCGAGGACGCGCGAGAGCTCGCACGGACGATGGTCGACCTCGGAAATGACGCCGGCGTCGCCACCGTCGCATTGATCACCGCGATGGACACACCGCTGGGGCGAACGGCCGGAAATGCACTCGAAGTCACTGAGGCGGTGGAGGTATTGGCCGGCGGCGGCCCAACGGATGTGCGAAATCTCACCCTGGCTCTGGCCCGGGAAATGCTCGATCTCGCGGGTCTCGATGACGTCGATCCGGCACGGAAACTCGACCAGGGCGCGGCGATGGATCACTGGCGATCGATGGTGCGGGCGCAAGGTGGGGACCCGAAAGCGGCACTGCCCGTCGCCCGTCACACCCACGTCGTCGAGGCGCCGGAATCTGGTGTGGTGACCCGCCTCGACGCGATGGCGGTCGGCCGTGCGGCCTGGCGGTTGGGCGCGGGACGCGCGGTGCAGACCGATTCGGTGCAACCGGGTGCGGGTGTGACGATGCATGCCAAGCCGGGGGATACGGTGCGAGCCGGCGATCCATTACTGACGCTTCACACCGATTCGCCCGACAGGTTCGAGTCCGCGTTGGCCGCGCTCCATGGCGGCTATTCGTTCGGAGAGGCGTTCGGTCCCGTGCCGCTCGTGCTCGAGCGCGTCGGCTCGGCGTAACGTCGGAAATATGCAGCTCACCGGTCCTGCGCCGCTGACCCTGGAGACGATTCGGCAGGCGCCCAAGGCGGTGCTTCATGACCATCTCGACGGCGGCTTGCGACCGTCGACCGTCATCGAGCTGGCGCAGTCATCGGGATATACCGGCCTACCGGTGGATGATCCGGTCAAGCTCGGCAAGTGGTTCGCCGATGCCGCGAACAGCGGTGATCTCGTTCGATATCTCGAGCCGTTCACGCACACGGTCGCCGTCATGCAGACGGCGGAGGCGTTACGCCGGGTCGCGCGCGAGTGCGTCGAAGACCTCGCGGCCGACGGTGTCGTCTACGCCGAGGTTCGATATGCGCCTGAACTGCATCTTCAGCGCGGATTGACGCTCGATGAGGTCGTCTCCCACACCTTGGCGGGTTTCCGTGAGGGCGAAGAAAAGATCCGCGAGCAAGGCGGCCGGATTCGTGTCGTGTGCCTCCTGACGGCCATGCGTCACGCCGCGCGATCTCTGGAGATCGCCAAACTCGTCGTTCGCTTTCGCGAGCAAGGTGTCGTCGGGTTCGACATCGCCGGTGCTGAGGCCGGCTATCCACCGAGCCGGCACCTCGACGCGTTCGAGTACCTGCGGGCGAACACGATGCGATTCACGATTCATGCCGGCGAAGCGTTCGGCCTGCCGTCGATCCATGAAGCGATCACCTTCTGCGGTGCGGATCGACTCGGTCATGGTGTGCGCATCACGGACGACATCGAGGTTGCCGAGGACGGCACCGTGTCGCTCGGGTATGTCGCGAGCTATGTGCGCGATCGCCGCATCCCGCTCGAACTGTGTCCGACTTCGAACGTGCAGACCGGAGCAGTCGGCAGTATTGCCGAGCATCCGTTCGACCTGCTGGCTCGCCTCCGGTTCCGCGTCACCGTCAACACCGACAACCGGCTGGTCAGCGGCACGACGATGAGCCAGGAGATGCTCAAACTCGTCGAGGCGTTCGGCTACGGGTGGAGCGATCTTCAGCGGTTCACGATCAACGCGATGAAGTCGGCGTTCGTGCCGTTCCCGGAGCGTCTCGAAATCATCGACAACGTCATCAAGCCGGGTTACGCGGTTCTCGTCGGTTAGTCCTGGAGCAGCAGGCGCATCACCGGTGCGATGGCGTGGCTCGGCAGCGACGGGTCCGAAGCCCGCTGTATGCCGAAACCGATCAGAAAGCTGACGATCGCCAGCGAAATCACCTGCGGGTCAGCGGGTGGCGACTCGTTGCGCGCTTCGAAGAGTCCGGTGACGAACGATTCTCCGATCGATCGCAACCGCGCGTACC
>JAJFUQ010000074.1 GCA_021372355.1 Nocardiaceae bacterium
CGCCACCGGCCGCGCGGACGCGATCGTCAAGGCACGGGAGGCGGGGTTCGGGCGCGGCTAGTGCGAGCGGTAGTAAAGCCACGCCGCCAGCGCGAACGCGCCGATTCCGATGGCGATTCGCAGTTTGTCCTGGGGGAGCGCCTTCACCACGGGCGGCCCGGTCCAGCCGCCGATGAACGCGCCGATCGCCACCGCCAGAGACGCCCACCAGTGCACCGGGCCGAAGATGCAGAACGCGATCGCAGCGGTGAGATTCGCAACGCCAAGGAGAAAGCTTTTCAGCACGCTGGCGGCGTGCATCGATTCGTCGCGCGCGACGAGAAGCAGCGCCAGGAACATCACACCGGCGCCCGCTCCGAAGTAACCGCCATAGACCGCGACGAGGAACATCGCGATCGCGGTCATGCGCTTGTGGTGCACGGAGGTGTGCAGACGCGCAAGTCGTGGCTGCAGCAGAAGTGCGAGGCCGGCGAGCGCCACGAGGAACGGCACCGCAGCGTCGAATGAGCTCGCCGGACTGAGAAGCAGCAGCGCGCAGCCGAGTCCACCACCGATCGCGAACACGACGATCCAGGTGCGGAGTTCGCGGCCGCGTCCGGCGAGTTCCTCCCCGGAACGCACGGTCGAACCGATGCCGACCGCGACGAGCGCCACGGTGTTCGTCGCGTTCGCGGCGACTGGCGTGAGGCCGGCGGCGAGGAGCGCCGGGAAAGAGACCAGGGACGCCATGCCGGCGACGAAACCGATCAGTCCGGCGCCGTACCCCGCGAGGACGAGGCCGGCGAATTCGAGGACGGTCAACGCGCTGCGAGAGTTGACCGTGTCATGCGCCGGATTCTATACGTCGAATCGGTTACGAATTGCCGAACGGTGACCGTCGCAAACCGCACAAAATGGCTATCTACCTGCAGTTTCCGGCGTGGCGACGGCACCGCTAACTTGTCACCGACGACCCTTATAGTGATGGCTCACTCCACCATCCGCCGAGGGATCCACATGACGAACGTGCTCCACACAGCTCCGTTCCTGCCGGTTCCGGACCCGCGTCCGCAGGACGTGCCGTGGCCCGACATGGTCTGGCCGATTCCGCCTGCCACCATGCTGGTCGGGCGGAATCTGGACCTCATCCCGCTCAATCCACGAGAACACGCCGAGCCGCTGTTCGCGGCCCTCGACGACGACTGCGTCTGGACACATTTCCAGTGCCGAGCGGCGGACCCGCAAGCGTTCGGAGACAAGCTCGCCGATCGCTGTGCCCGCCTGGGTTGGCACCCGTGGGCCGTTCGGCTCACGCGCGAGACGCACGGATTCGTTCCGGGATCGCTCGGCGGCATGACGGCCTACATCGACGCGAATCCGCACGATGCGTGTATCGAGATCGGCGCCACCGCGTACTCGCGCGCGCTCTGGGGAACGACCGTCAACGCCGAGGCGAAGCTGTTGCTCTTGACCTACGCGTTCGAAAACCTCAATGTCGGTCGGGTGCAGTTGAAAACCGATACGCGCAATCACCGATCGCAGCTTGCGATCGCGCGCCTGGGTGCGCGGTACGAAGGCACGCTCCGCCGTCGTTATCGTCGCGACGACGGCACGCTTCGGGACGTCGTCATGTTCTCGATCACAGCAGACGACTGGCCGGAGGTTCGGACGCGGCTCACGGGCCGTGTGACAGGTCGTCCCGAATGATGCCGATGGGCGGGGGTAACCCAGCCAAGGATGCGCTGCATCGGTACCTGAAAGCGGGTCGCGAAGCCCTGCTGTGGAAGCTCGACGGCTTGTCGGAGTACGACGTCCGCCGGCCGATGACTCCGACCGGCACCAATCTGTTGGGCCTGGTCAAACATCTGACCGGGTGCGAATACGGCTACTTCTCGGTGACCCTCGGCCGCGAGCCCGGGCCGCTGCCGTCGTGGCTCACCGAAGGCGGAGAACCGAACGTCGACATGTGGGCGACCGCGGTCGAGCGCCGCGAAGACATCATCTCGGCGTACCGCGGGGCGTGTGTCATCTCGGACGCGAACATCGTGAAGTTCCCGCTGACCCATCGCGGCACTGTCCCGGGCTGGCCGGCAGAGCGCGCGAACGTGACGCTGCAGGAAGTTCGCGTGCACATGATTGCGGAGACGCACCGCCATGCCGGCCATGCGGACATCGTTCGCGAACTCATCGATGGAGCCGCAGGGATGAGTGCCGGCGACGACCTCCGCGCGACAGCTACTCCGGAGTGGTGGTCAGCGCATCGGAATCAGGTCGAGGAGGCCGCGCGGGCGGCAGTCGATCGTTAACTGCCGAACAGCGTGCCAAGCACCTTGGCCAACAACGTTGCCAGCGTTGGTGCTTCAGGTACGTCAGCTTCGGCCTGTTCGACCGTCGGTGGCGCGGGATCGACGATGACCTTCGGCTCGACCGGTGTTGTAGGCGTGGTCGCCACCGGTGCGGTCGTAATGATGAGAGTGTCGGTTTTCTCGAGCTTGGACTGTGCGCCGGACAGGTCTGCGCAGATCGATCGAATCGTGTACTTCCCGTCGGGCAGGTTGTCGAAGGTGATCGTCTTGTGGAGGGTGCCGCCGTTGTCGTTGGCGACCTTCTGAACGTCGCCCACTTGATTGCCTTGTGCATCCTTCAGCGTCGCGCCGCACGCGACCAAGCCCAGGAGCCCGCCAGAGGATGCGCCGTAGTGCGCTTCGATCGCGTTCCCGTTCACAACGTGCTCGATCGTGCCGTTGACCTTTGCGTTCGCGAGCCCAGCCGAGCCGGCGATAGCGGCGACCGTGGCAACAACGGCAATCCGCGCAGACGTAGTCGTCATCATTCCCCCGATCGGATGCGGTCTCTTCGACGCTAAGTCGGGAAAAGTTCAATCCGCCACGTTCGACTGGGGCCGTGATGGGGTTGTGTCCATCAGGGCTGTGTGGCCGTTATCTTGCGGCGCTATCGGCTCGTTCCGCCGCCAACTGACTCAGCGCGCTCGCGAAAACCTCGGGCGGCTGTGCGCCGGACAGGCCATACCGTTCGTCGAAGATGAAGAACGGGACGGCGTTGATCCCGAACGTCTCGGCTTCGGCGATGTCTGCGCTCACGTCGCTGGCGTAGGTTCCTTGTTCGAGTGCTTCGCGTGCGGCTTGGGGGTCGAGCCCCGCATCAGCTGCCAGGTCGACGAGTTCGTCGACCCGACCGAGGTGACGACCCTCGCTGAAGTAGGCGCGGAAGAGGCGTTCGGACAATGCGTACTGGCGTCCGTGCTCCTTCGCAAAGTGGAGGAGTTCGTGCGCTTTGAGCGTTCGCGTGTGGCGGAGTTTGTCGAAGTCGTAGGTCAGTCCCGCGTTTGCGGCCGCGGACGTCACGCGGGCGAGCATCTGCCGCGCCTGGTCAGGGGAGATGCGCTTGTATCCCACGAGGAAGTCGACCTCTGACCCCTCGAAATCGATCGGGGTGTCTGGCGAGAGTTCGTACGAGTGGTACTCGATCTCGACCTCGGGTCCATCGAAGCCACGAATCGCCGCGTCCAGATTCGCCTTCCCGATGTAGCACCACGGGCACGCGATGTCGGACCATATGTCGATCTTGATTGGCTCGCTCACACAACAGGCCAACCGATCTCGGCAGGTGGTTATTCCGGTTGTCCGGCTGTGGTTCGATCGGGTCATGTCTGACGAACAGAAGGTCGTGTCCGCTTCCCGGACTATCGCTGCACCGACAAAGGTCATCTTCGACCTCATTGCCGAGCCGTCGAACCAGCCGTCGTGGGATGGCAATGACAACCTCGTCGAGGCACCGATCGGGCAGCGCATCACCGGTGTCGAGCAGTCCTTCGTGATGCTGACGACGAAAGGCAACACCCGCGTGAATCATGTGGTGGAGTTCGACGAGGGGCGGCTCATCGCCTGGATGCCGGCCGAGGTCACCGGCCCGCCCTTCGGGCACTTGTGGCGCTGGGAACTCACCGAGATCGATGACGACCACACTCGGGTGACCCACACCTACGACTGGTCGCAGTTGACCGACGAGAACCGCTTCGAGCGCGCCCGCTGGACGACCTCGGAGCGGCTTATGGAATCGGTGAATCGACTAGCGGAGCGGGCTGAGGGTTCGTAGCCAACCCGGCCGGCGCTGACGGCCGGGTCGCGAGAACGGATCCGCCGATGATCAGCGCGAAACCAATGGCCGTGCCGGCGGTGAATGGTTCATCGAGGAGGCCCACACCAAGGGCGATCGCGACCGCGGGATTGACGTAGGCGACGACGACCGCGCGGGCCGGTCCGACCTCGCCGACCAAGGCATAGAACGCGATGAACGATGCCGCCGTACAGATCACGCCGAGTCCGAGCAGCGCGAGGACGACAGATGACGACACCGGCAGATGCGGTGGATCGAGTGCGACGAACGGTGCATACACGACCACCGCGAACGCCAGCGAGAGTGCGATAACTGCCGTACCAGGCTGATTCGCGAGGTACTTGGACAGGATGATCGGCCCGACGGTGTAACCCACCACCGCCAACGACACCGCGAGGACCGGCAGGGCTCCCGCCGCCCCGACGTCGAGGCCCACGAGCGCGGCGACTCCGACGAGACCGGCGACGAGACCACCGATCCGGGCGGGCCCGAGCTGCTCCGCGCCAGATAGTGCAGCGACCGCCGCGCCGACGATCGGGACGGCAGCGATGAGCAGACCGGTCAATGAACTCGAGAGCTTCTGTTCCGCGTAGCCGAGCATGAGCCAGGGGACGCAGATTTCGATGATGGCGAACGCGGCGAGTGGCTTCCAATGCTGGAGAACGGGACCGATCTGACGCCGGTAGATCGCCAGCGGTAAAAGCAGAACCACGCCGATCGCGCAGCGGGCGAAAACGATTGCGGCGGGAGATAGCTCAGCGACGGAGATCTTGATGAACAGGTAGGGAAGGCCCCACATCAGGCCGACTGTTGAGAACAACATCCACGCGCGCCGCGACACATTTCTAGCAGCCGGAACCGGACAGGAATTATTCCTGGCGTTTCGGGGCTTTTACTGGGACATGCTGTCTCATACAATCGCCGCATGGCAGCAAAGAAGCGCAGGGCCGTCGTCGTCTCCGGCGTCCGCACCCCATTCGTCCGTGCATTCACCGACTTCACCCTCCTCGACAGCATCGCTCTTGCGGACGAGGCGGTGAAGGGACTCCTCGCCCGCACCGAACTCGACAAGAAGGCGGTCGAGGCGATCGTCTGGGGAGGTGTCGTTCTCCCGAGCGCGGCCCCCAACATCGCCCGCGAGATCGCGCTCGATCTCGATCTCGGGGTCGACTTCGGATGCGAGGGCTACACCGTCACTCGTGCGTGCGCCTCCGGATTGCAGGCGGTCACGTCGGCGGCAGCGGCGATCGAACGCGGCGAGTACGACATCATGATCGCGGGTGGCAGCGACTCGACGAGCAACGCCGAAGTCAAGCTCCCGCAGAAACTCATCCACGCCTCGGCACCGCTGGCCCTCGGAAAGCCGAAGGCCAAGGACTATCTTGCGGCTGCTCGTCAGCTCGCCCCGTTTACCGGCCTTCTCCCGAAGCGTCCGCAGATCGCCGAGCGCACCACGGGCGAAGTGATGGGTGAGTCGGCCGACAAGATGGCCCGAATCAATGGCATTTCCCGCGCGGAGCAGGACGTCTTCGCGGCTCGGTCGCACCACCGTGCGGCAACCGCCATTCAATCGGGCCGCTTCGACCGCGAAGTCATCTCCGTGACGACACCGTCCGGCAAGGTCGTCGACCGCGACGGACTGGTTCGCGCCGACACGAGCGTCGAGAAGCTCGCGCGACTGAAGCCGGTGTTCGCTCACGACGGCACGGTCACGGCGGGCAACGCCAGCCCGCTCACTGATGGTGCCTCCGCGGTTCTGCTGATGAGCGAAGAAAAGGCGCTGTCACTCGGCTACACGCCGCTCGCCGCCTTCCGTTCGTGGAGCTATGTGAGCGTCGACCCGGCGGACCAGGTTCTCATCGGACCGGCGATCTCGATGCCGCGCGCGTTGGCGAAGGCTGGTCTCAAGCTCTCCGATGTCGATCTCGTCGACATCCACGAAGCCTTTGCCGCACAAACGCTTTCGGTGCTGTCCGCGCTGCGGAGCCGGGACTGGGCGCAGGAGCGGCTCGGGCTTTCCGAGGCGGTCGGTGACGTTGACATGGACAAGCTCAACGTGCACGGCGGGTCGGTGTCGATCGGTCACCCGTTCGGCGCCACGGGCGCGCGCATGGTGACCACGATGGCAAACGAACTGGCACTGACGGGCAAGAGCACGGCGCTGCTCGGCATCTGCGCCGCGGGCGGTATCGGGGCATCGGCAGTGCTGGAGAGGGTCTAACCCAGTTCGCGGTAGTAGTAGAACATCGGCTCGGCCTGGCCGGCCTCGATGTTGGTGTAGCCATGGCGCTCGTAGAACCTGCGAGTGTCATGGTCTTCACCGTCGACGTTGATTTCGAGGACTTCGCCGCCGCGGCTGCGGACCTCATTCTCCACGAACGTCAGCAAGTCGGTGCCGACTCCCTGATTGCGGTGCGACGGCTCGACATACAGCTCGTCGAGCAGGGCGACGGGACCGTCGTACCAGACGTTCGGCCGGAGTGTCACGAGAGCGAAGCCGGTGGTGTCGGCGAGGACGGCAAACGTCCACTGTTCCTCGAGGAGCTTCGCCAACCGGGGTGCAAGGACCTCAGGCCCCGGTGTCGGAGTGTCGAACTCGCGATTGAACGCGTCGAGAAGGACGGCGACGACCATCGCGTCGCCCCGGCCTGCCAAACGAATCGATTCGCGCATACAGACAGGTTTACCGCAGGCAGGATGAAGCCATGTACATCGACGGAATCCGGCCGTTCTTGGATGCCGAGCTGAGCGGCATGGATCCCACGTCCCGAGTGGCGGCTGCCAGGCGCATCGCGACGCAACTCAACGACGCTCTCGACCACATGCGAGCACATGATGTCGATGCCACGAAAGTCGAAGTCGCGCGAATGGAAGGCGTCGTCCTGGCGCTGAGTGCGATAGCCGGGACCTAGATCAGGGAACTGATCCCCTTCTCGATCACCATGAGGCCGATCACCACGAGCACGCCGGCTTCCATTGCCCCGAGATTTCGATCCATCCAGTCCTTGATGCGCACCATCGTCGGGTCCAGCCGTTCACCCGCGAAGGCGTAGGCGAGGATCGGGATCGCGACCGTCGAGGCTGCGACAGCGATGAAGAGAACACCCGATATCCACCAGTCCGCGGCGCTGAGACCGCCGGCGCCGATCTCCAGTCCGGCGGTGGCGACCAGCGCCAGCACTTCAGGCCGTACCACCGCCACCGCGACACCGGTCAAACCGGCGCGACCGGGAGTCAGTTTGGCGAACGGACGCATCCAACGAGGTTGTTCAGTGTGGCGATGCCGCGTCACGAAGCGGTACACACCGAAGCCGATGAGTGCCGCACCCAGGATGATGCGCACCCAAGACATCCAGGCAGGCCGGGTGTGGTGCTCGCCTCCGGCCAACGACGACGCCTCGATGAAGACGGCGGTCAGGGCGACCAGCCCGACGACCCACCCGCCCAAGAAGGCGAGGCTGGTCGGACGCGGCTTTGGCGAGTGCAGCACGAGGACAGCCGGGATCACCGTGAGCGGCGAAAGGGCGACGACCAATGCCAGCGGAATGAGCGTCGTCAGTGCCGCGCCCAGGCTGTCTTCCACATGAAAATCTTTGCACTACAAAGGAGACGACGTGCCGGGAACTAGGTCAGCAGATCTTCGATCGGTTGCTTGAGGAAGTAGACGACGAACACGACGGCGATGAGGTACAGCAGTGGGTGCACCGAACGGGCCCTGCCGGAGACCAACGACAGCACCGCGTAGCTGACGAACCCGAGCCCGATGCCGTTCGCGATGCTGTAGGTGAACGGCATGCCGACGATGGTCAGGAACGCTGGCATGGCGATCCGGAAGTCGGTGAAGTCGATGTGCCGGACCTGGCTGATCATCATCGCGCCGACCACGACGAGGGCTGGTGCGGCGGCTTCGAACGGCACGATTTCGTACAGCGGTGTGAAGAACATCGCCGCCAGAAACAGCAGCCCGGTGACGATACTGGCCAGGCCCGTCCGGGCACCTTCTGCGATACCGGCGGCCGACTCGATGTAGACCGTATTCGACGACACCGAACCCACGCCACCGGCGATCGCGCCCGTGCCTTCGACGACGAGAGCCTTGCCGATACCCGGAAGGTTGCCGTCCTTGTCGGTGAGTTCGGCTTCCTGCCCGAGGCCGGTCATGGTTCCCATCGCATCGAAGAAATTGCTCAGGACCAGCGCGAACACCACGATGCAAGCGCTGAGGACGCCGACGCGGGTGAAGGCCCCGAATACGCTGACCTCACCCACGAGTGACAGATCGGGGAGTCCGCCGAGGGACGTGGGCCATGCCGGGATGTTCAGGCTCCAGCCCCTCGGGTCGGTGATCGACGGCCCGAGGTGGGCGAACTTCTGCACGATGATCGCAAGAACCGTGGTCGCGACGATGCCCAGGAGGAGGCCGCCCTTGACCTTGCGGACAACGAGGATGCCGATGAGCAGAACGCCGATCGCGAACACCGCCACGGGCCACGAATTGACTGAGTTGTCCGTGCCGAACGTGACCGGAACCGTCGAGCCGGCCGCGTCGGGCATTCGCTTGACCAGCCCGGAATCGATGAACCCGATGAAGGCGATGAACGAACCGATGCCCGCTGCGATCGCGGCTTTCAGCGGCGCGGGAATGGCGTGGAAGACCGCGGTCCGGAATCCGGTGGCGGCCAGCAGCACGATGATGACGCCGTCGATCACGACGAGACCCATCGCTTCCGGCCACGACATCTCGGGTACCAGACTGACGGCGAGAAGCGAGTTGATGCCGAGTCCTGTGGCGAAGGCGAACGGGTAGCGAGCAATCGCGCCGAATGCGATGCACATGATGCCGGCGACGAGCGCCGTCGCAGCCGCGACCTGGTCCATCGGAAGTACGGATCCGGTGATGTCGGCGTTCTTTCGCTGACCCTCGATACCGCCGATGATGATCGGATTGAGCACCAGGATGTAGGCCATCGTCACGAACGTGACGAGTCCACCGCGCAGTTCCCGGGCGATGGTCGATTGCCGTTGGGAGATCGAGAAGTACTGATCCACAAGGCGCTTCACCATTTCCACACTAGGGGCAGGTGAAGCACCCCGATTGTTGAATGAATCGTCGACTACCGCGCCGGGACGAGCTCGCCGTTCGGCGTCTCGGGTTCGCCGGTACGTCGATTGACCGGCGCTGGAACGGGTTCGAGCGGCGTCGTTCGAACCTGCCGGACCTGGTAGACCACCAGCGCGATGAGGCCCAGGAGCAGCGCAGCGGACGTCCACATGGTGCCCCAGCCGAGCCCGCCGTGCTCGATCGGCTTGCTGAGCGCGTCGCCCGCTACCGCGCCGAGCGGGCGGGTCAGGACGAATGCGATCCAGAACAACAACATGCTGTTGATAGGCGTGAAGTAATGCGCAGCCAGCAGTGCGATCATGATCGACGACAGAATGAGCGCGCTTTGGCGGAACCCGAACTCGAGGTCGTCGGCAAGGAAATCGCCGCTCGAGGTTCCGAGGCTGTTGGAGAACAGGATCGCCACCCAATAGAGCAGTTCACCCTTGAACGTGGCGACGTTCTCGACGTCGAAAGTCTGTCCACTGCGCCACCAGAGGAAGAACACGATCCCCAGGCACGTCGTCAGGATGATGGCGCCGCCGGTATAGCCGACACCTCCGGTTCGGTTCATCAGGTCCGACAGTGTGGTTCCCGTTGTGCTGGTCAACGCGATGACTGTCCAGAACAGCGCGGGATGAAATTTTCGTGCCCGCAGCTGGAATGTCACCGCGATGAGGAACATCGCGAAGAAGATCAGTGTGCTGGCCAGGTAGCCGACGTTGAGCGTCTGGGCAAGGAGGTCACCACCGGTCTCGCCGAGCGTCGTGGCGAGGATCTTCAGAATCCAGAAGACGACGGTGACGTGCGGCAGCTTGCGCGCGACGAACCAATTTTGCTCAGCGCTGTCGGGAGTTTTGGACGCTGTCACGATGACTCCTGCACATAGGCCGCGAGTGCGGGTTCACAAGGCGAGAAATCGCGACATTGCGATGCGTTCGCATGACCGACGGGTTAACCAGCTCCGCTATGTAGGCGCATCGTTGCTGATCAGAGGCGGTTAACATTTTTCTAACACGCGCGAGGAGACGTCGGTCGCGCTTCCGAACCAATCGGTCGGAGTTGCGATGTTTGTCTGAATCAGTCGTCCCCGCGCCAGCTCCGGGTGGCCGGGCAGCACTAGGTGCGGGCGCGATCCCAGAACAGCGCGAGTGCGATGTCGTCCGGGTCCTTGAAGTTGAGGATCGCCCCGGGCGGTATGTCGATCACCCCGGAATGTGCGACGCCACGTTCGTCGAACCGCTGCGCCCAGGCCTCCAACGAGTCGCGACTGGCAACTGAGAACGCTGCGTGGTCGAGTCCTGTGCGGGTCGGATCAAAGCGATCGGTCGCCTCCGCCCCATGTTCGACGAGCCCGACGCTGTAGCCGCCGCCAGCGAAGGTCATGACGCAGGCGCGCCGGTCCGGAGCATCTTCGCGGAACAGTTCGTCGAAGCCCAGCACAGAGCGGTACCACTCGGCGCTGACATCCCGGTCGGACACCGTGAACGCGATGTGATGATGGGCGGCCAATGGCTCCATCATCACATCGTCGCACGGTCGCTCAGTCGTCGCCCAGCGTGATCGCTTCGGCTTCGTCGACGCTGTGCGACTCGGGCTGGTGTGCGTCGAGGCCGGTCAGGTGCGATTTTCCGATCACCAGGACCGCCACGGCCAGCGCCGTGAACGTCGCGCCCACCCAGAACGGAAGATGCACGTTGTGCTCGCCGAGCTTGCCGGCCAGCCACGGGGCAGCCGCACCGCCGGTGAATCGAACAAAGCTGTAGGCGGCGGACGCGGTCGAACGCTCGGCCGGCGAGACGATCATGACGGTCTCGGTGATGAGTGTGTTGTTGATACCGAGGAACACCCCGGCCAGGACCGTACCCACGATCAGGACCACTTTGTCTTCAGTAAACAGTGCCATCACGGAAAGGTCAGCAGCGAAAGCAAATAGCGCCGCACCCATGATTGGCATCGTCCCGAAGCGACGTTGCAGGATCGGCGCGATGAACACCGACGAGATCGCGAGCATGAGGCCCCAGCCAAAGAAGATGAACCCGATGGCGTAGGTGCCGAGATCAAGCGGGAACGGCGTGTAGGCGAGCAGCGTGAAGAAGCCGAAGTTGTACAGAAGTGCGGTGATTGCGACGGTCAACAGTCCGGGGTGGGTCAGCGCGCGGAACGGGTCGGCAAGCGACGTCGTCTTGCCGGTCGCGGGGGTCTCGGGCAGCAGAACGACCGTCAGGATGAACGCGACGGCCATCAGTGCGGCGACGCCGAAGAATGGTCCGCGCCAACTGATGTGGCCGAGAACGCCACCGAGCAGGGGACCGGCGGCGATGCCGATGCCGAGGGCCGCCTCGTACAGGATGATCGCCCGCGACACGCCACCGCTGGCCGCGCCGACGATCGTCGCCAGAGCGGTTGCGATGAAGAGTGCGTTGCCGAGTCCCCAGCCTGCCCGGAATCCGACGATCTCGCCGACCGTGCTCGACATTCCCGCGAGTGCGGAGAACACGATGATGATCGCGAGGCCACCGAGGAGGGTGCGCTTGGGGCCGAACCGGCTGGAGATGACGCCGGTGACGAGCATGGCGATTCCGATGACCGCCATGTAGCTCGTGAACAGCAGTGACACCTGGGACGGCGAGGCGTGCAACTGCTCGCCGATCGGCTTCAGAATCGGGTCGACGAGACCGATTCCCATGAATGCGATGACGCTGGCGAAGGCGACGGCCCACACCGATTTCGGCTGTTTCAGGATGCTTGATTGTGCGTCGGTGCGGTCGAGTGTTGCGGTCATCGCTTGTTCCTTCCCAATGCCTCGTTCAGCCTGGTCAGGCTGGCGAGGGCGGCTGCGATCTCCCGTTCGTCCACGTCGTCGACGTACCTCGCGAGGGCTTGTCCCGCGGCTCGGCGGGCCTCAGCCAACTGGGCCCGACCCAGTTCGGTGATGGCGACGACGACGGCCCGCGAATCGGACGGGTCCTTGCGGCGTTCGACGAATCCCTTGTCGGCCAGGCGCCCGATGAGCGTCGTGGCGGCGGGTTGCGAGCTCCGATCGAGGCGGGCGAACTCGGTGATCCGGAGTTCACCGCTTTCTTCGAGGATCGCGAGTGCGCGAACCACGGCGTGAGGTTGATCGCTGGTGGTGAGTCCCCCGGCTAATCGGACGAACCGGCCGGCGGTGGTCAGCAGTTCGATGAGGGACTCGTTTGCTGTCACTCACCAAATATACATAACGTGCTTATGTATTAGCTGTTGCGTGCGTCACGTGGGAGCCAGGCAAAGGGGTCTTTCGCCGCTCCAGGGACGTACTCCAGGGAGATCAGCCCGGCGTAGCCGAGTTCGTCGAGGAGCGCGAGGTGGCCCGCGATGTCGGCGTTGCCGGTGCCGGGTGCGCCACGCCCGGGGGAGTCGGCGATCTGCACGTGGTGGATCTGCCGGAAATTGCGCTTGATCGTTTTCGGGACGTCGACGCCGTTGGTCTCGAGGTGATACAGGTCTGCCAGCGCGGCCACGCCTGGTCCGGCGAACTTCGCGATGAGTGCCGCATCGTCGAGGGTTTTGATCGGATAGTCCGGTGCGCCACTGAGAGGTTCGACGAGAACTGTTGCACCGATCTTCCGGGCTGCCTGGGCAGCGAGATCGAGGTTCTCCGAGGCCAACGCATCCTGATCGCCCGGAAGGACATCGTCGACGCGATTTCCGTACAGCGCGTTGAACATTCGAGTGCCGAGCCGCTCGCCGATCCCGGTGACGACGTCGATGTTGTCGCGGAATTCCTGCGACCGGGCAGGGATCGAGAGGAGCCCACGCTCACCGTTCGCCAGGTCGCCGCCGGCAAAATTCAAGCCGGTCAGCTGAACGCCGGCGTTGTCGATCGATGCGACGAAGGCGTCTACCTCGGAGTCCGACGGGACTGCGGAGTCGAACGGCCACCAGAACTCGACCCCACCGAATCCCGCGGCGGCTGCCCGGGCAGCGCGATCGAGCAGCGGAATGTCGGGAAAGAGGATCGAGCAGTTCACGGTATAGCGCACTCTAGAAACCTATCTGCATGATCAGAATGGAGCACATGATCGACTCTCCGGTGGCAGTGGTGACGGGTGCGGGTTCGGGCCTGGGGCGCGTGATCGCGCGCCGACTTCTCGAGGCCGGGTTCCGGGTCGCCGTTGCGGGTCGCACGGTAGAGAGTCTCGCGGAAACGGCCGCCGCAAACCCGAACGCGCTCGTGGTTCCGACGGACACGACGAATCCAGTGTCGGTGGCTGAGTTGTTTGCCAGCGTCGGGCAGCGGTGGGGCCGCGTGGATGTGCTCGTCAACAACGCCGGGACATTCGGGCCGGTTGGTGACGTCGACGAGATCGACGTGCAGGCGTGGCTCGACACCGTCTCGGTCAATCTGACGGGCTATTTCCTGTGCGCTGCACAGGCTTTCCGCATGATGAAGACGCAGTCGCCGCGGGGCGGTCGGATCATCAACAACGGTTCGATTTCGGCCGATCGCCCCCGCCCGGGGACCGCGGCGTACACCTCGACGAAGCATGCGATCACCGGCCTCACGAAGGCGCTGTCACTCGACGGGCGCAAGTACGGGATCGCCTGCGGACAGATCGATATCGGCAACGCGGCCACGGACATGACCAGCGGTTTCGCCGCGGGTGCTCGGCAGGCCGACGGTTCGGTCAAACCGGAGCCGACGATGGATGCCGCCTATGTCGGCGATGCGGTTCTCCAGATGGCGAGCCTTCCGCTGAGTGCCAATGTGCAGTTCATGACGTTGATGGCGACGAACATGCCGTTGATCGGGCGCGGCTGACATGCGTACGCGGGTGCACGTCCCCGATGACCTGGACGCCGTCACGACGTCCGGTGCCGAGGTCGGCGATCTCGCTGCCGCATCGATCTGGGCCTCGGTGCAGGACTGGTATCGCACGGGCCTGCATCCCGCCATTCAGGTGTGCGTGCGAGTCAATGGGCATGTCATCCTCGATCGCGCGATCGGCCACTCGTGGGGCAATGCTCCGACAGATCCGCCGGACGCCGAGCAGGTCGTCGTCACGCCGTCGACGCCGTTCTGCGTGTACAGCGCCGCCAAGGGCATCACCACGACCGTCGTGCATCGGCTGATCGAACAAGGTGTGCTCGATCTGAACGCGCACGTGTGCGATTACCTGCCCTGGTTCACGACCGAGGGCAAGGATCGGATCCGGCTTCGGCACGTCTTGACGCACACCGCGGGTGTGCCGGTCTTCCCGCCCGGGATCGACTTCACCCGGCTCCACGACCACGACTACGTGATCGACTGCCTCGAGCGGATCAAGCCGCTGCATCGGCCCGGCCTGTTCCCGATCTACCACGCGGTCACGTTCGGCGTTCTGACCAGGGAAATCGTCGCGGCCACCACGGGACGGTCCATTCGCGAACTGCTTCGTACCGAGATTCTGGACCCGCTTGGATTCCGCTGGACGAACTACGGTGTCGAGCCCGATGAGGTTCCGCTCGTCGCCCCGAGTCATCCGACGGGAGAGGAGCTCAGCGGACCGCTCGCGGCCGCGTTCACGCGCGTTATCGGTGGGTCGATGTACACCGTCATTCCGCACACTAATGAACCCGAGTTCTTGACCACCGTTCTGCCCTCGAGCAGCACGGTGTCGAACGCTCATGAGTTGTCGCGGTTCTACGAGATGCTGCGGCGCGGGGGAGAGCTCGACGGTGTTCGCGTGCTGTCTCCGGAGTCGGTGCGGGCGGCGTCCTCTCCGCACACGCGGCTGCTTCCGAATGTCGCCGTCGGTCTTCGTCCGATGCGCTGGGGGATGGGCTTCATGGTGAGTTCGGATCGCTTCGGGCCGTTCGGCCGGAACTCCGGCGGCGCTTTCGGGCATACCGGGCTGGTCAACATCGCTGCGTGGGCCGACCCGTCGCGGCGAATGTCCGCGGCGATCGTGTCGAGCGGAAAGCCGGGCCCCACACACGAACGCGACCTGTACAACGACGTGCTCGACGCGATCACTCGTTCTGTGCCTAGGGTGGAGTGATCACCACTTCCTCAGAACAACGGGTGCACACAATGCGAATCGGTGTCCTGACCGGCGGGGGCGACTGTCCCGGCCTCAATGCCGTCATCCGAGCGGTCGTCCGAACCGCTGTCGGAAAGTACGGGCATGCCGTCGTCGGCTTCGAAGATGGCTGGCGGGGTCTGCTCCAAGACCGGAAGGTCGTCCTGCTCAACGACGACCGCAATGATCGGCTGCTCGCCAAGGGCGGCACGGTGCTCGGCACCGCGCGCACGAATCCCGCGAAGCTCCAAGCAGGTCTCGAGACCATCAAGCAGACGCTCGACGACAACGGCATCGATGTCCTGATCCCGATCGGCGGAGAGGGGACGCTCACGGCGGCTAGCTGGTTGTCCGAGGAGGGCGTCAATGTGGTCGGAGTCCCGAAGACGATCGACAACGACATCGACTGCACGGATGTCACGTTCGGCCATGACACCGCGGTCAGCGTCGCGACCGATGCGATCGACCGTTTGCACACGACAGCTGAGTCACATCAGCGCGTCATGCTCGTCGAAGTCATGGGTCGCCATGCCGGGTGGATCGCGCTGGCGTCGGGTCTCGCTTCGGGCGCGCACCTGATTCTCGTACCCGAGCAGCCGTTCGACGTCGACGAGGTGTGCCGCACGGTCAAGCGTCGATTCCAGCGCGGAGACAAGCACTTCATCTGCGTGGTTGCGGAAGGGGCGGAACCGGATCCGCGATCGATGAAGTTGGCCGAAGGCGGTATCGACGAGTTCGGGCACAAGCGGTTCACCGGTGTCGCGCACCAATTGGCGATCGAAATCGAACGCCGAATCGGGAAAGAAGTGCGCACGACCGTGCTCGGTCATATTCAGCGAGGGGGAACACCCACGCCGTTCGATCGAGTGCTCGCCACACGATTCGGTGCCGCCGCGGTGGAAGCGGCGCAGGCCGGCGACTTCGGAAACATGGTCGCGTTGCACGGCACAAAGATCGAACTCGTGCCACTGGTGGACGCGACCCGACGCCTCAAGACAGTGCCACAGCAGCGCTATCAGGAGGCGTCGGTGTTCTTCGGCTGACCGCGGGTCAGCGGTCCTGCCACCAATCGACGAACTCTTCGAAGTCGATGAGGCCGTTGTGGTCCTCGTCGATCGCGGCGAAGCCGATCGAGATCGATTCGCTCGACATCCCCGGGTCCAGTACGGCAATCAGCTTCGCGAATTCGGCGCTGTCAATAGAGCCGTTTTCGTCGGAGTCGAAGCCGAAGGCGTGAGGCGTCTAGCCGAACGGGTCGAACGTTTCCCGGAGATCTTCGAGCGTCATGCCGCTAGGTTACGCGGCGCGGCCGCCGTGACCTGCGAACTGCCGGTAGATGAGCAGCAAGATCACCGCGCCGACGATGGCACCGAGGAATGAGTGCTCGATCGGCGGACGGAGATCGAATTTGTGCGGAGCGAAGAGCAGGCTGCTCAAAGTGCCTCCCACGTATCCGCCCAGAACGCCCAGAATGATTGTCCCGATCCAGTTCATGTTTTCTTTCCCTGGAACGAGAAGCCGGGCGACTGCCCCGGCGAGGAGACCGATGATGATCATCCCGATGATGTGCCACATGGCTGAAGTCCTTTCCCGACTCGTGATCGAGTAATTCCCAGGTTATGCCTGTTCTAAAACGGTGGCACGTACCGATTTTGGGCAAATAGCCGAATTCACGGCGGGGAAGTGTCCACATTCCAAATTCGCGTGGAACCGCGAACCAGCGATGTGCGTCTGCGGGGTGTGTACAACGAGAAATTCGCGCAGCGGATAGCGGCGCAAGACGGTGTCATCACCTTGGCCCAGGCGCGCGAGAGCGGGGTCACTGACGATTCCATCCACTACCTCGTGAGAATCGGCGAGCTCCGCGCGTTGTCGAAGGGCGTCTACCTGTCCAACACCCATCACATGAGTCATGAAGCACGACTACGCGCTGCAGTTTTCGCCTGTGGGAAGGATGCTGTCGCTGCGGGGTTGAGTGCGGCGTGGTGGCATGGCCTTCATGATGTTGCCGTCGCCCGGCCATCTGTGACGATCGCGGTCAAGCGTCGAGTGCGACGCGTTCAGCAATTCGACATCCGACGACGCACGCTGGCGGACGTCGATAGGACGGTGGTTCGAGGACTAGCTGTTTCGGCGCTCGCACTCACGGTTGTCGAGGCGGCGACTGCGTTGCCAGACGGATCCGTGCTGATGGATCGCGCGTTGCAAACCCGCATCTCACTTTCCAAACTCATTGACGCGCACGAACGGAACGCCGGCCGGGATGGATCTGCGCAGGCCCGCAAGCTATTGGAAGTGGCTTCGTCCGGTGGGCGCAGCGAGGCGGAGAAACTCTTTCACCGAATTCTTCATGCCAACGAAATCTCGGGTTGGAGCGCACAGGTCACGTCCAGCGGATACGACATCGACGTCGCCTTCGCGATCGAACAGGTCGCGATCGAGATCGATGGCTGGGCATTCCACCGTGACTCGGCGAGGAACTCCCGTGACATGAAGCGTCAGAACGCTCTCTCTAACGCAGGTTGGCACGTACTGCGTTTCGATTGGCACCGACTGGCTCACGACCCGGAGGGGGTCGTCAGCGAAATTCGGAGGGCCCTTAAACGGAATGTGGGCACTGCCCCGCACTGACGCGGGTTCTAACGGTGGTTGCAACACCTCGATTTGAGGAGTTGCAACCACCGTGTCGCGCAAACAGGAGTACGCCGGCCGTCGACGGAGGGTTTTAGAACTCGCCGATCGCGGTCTGAGCGTCAAAGAGATCATTACCG
>JAJFUQ010000005.1 GCA_021372355.1 Nocardiaceae bacterium
ATCGGTGATGCATGCCGACAACCACGACAGGCCGTTGCCTTCCTGCCGGACGTAGACGGTGCGGGATACGCGCTGGTTCACCTCCCGCGCGGCTGCGGCTTCCTCCGGGTTGATCTGGAACCACAACGCCCACAACCGGCGCCGCAACGGTCCCGGCGTCAAGCGTTGCGCCAACGGCACCAGATGCGGTTCCACCCCGTCGATCGTCTCGGCGCACGCGTCCCGAAACACCGACACGATCGTCGACACCGACGCGTAGTCGATCACCCCGGCTTCGAACGCGGCATGCACCAACGGCAATCGGTGCCACAACTGCGAACCGGTCTCGACGAGAAGATCCGCGGCCCGCTTGGAGATTCCCAACGCGACCGCGACCTCGGTGATCGCGGAGAACTGCACATCCACCGGGTCCGGAGCAGACGCGATCTGCCAGTCCCAGAACTCGTGCGCTGCCAGCGCTTTCCGGCACGCAGCCGCGTTCTCCGCCTGCGCGAGCTGGACGAGATCGTCGAGCGTCATGCAGGCGGTGTCAGGGGCAATGTCGGTATCGAACACATGTACGAACATATACCGGGGGTCTGACAAGTAACGCCCTGACCAGCAGGAATGTGCAAAAGGTGTCGTGCGAACTAGTTCCGCACCGACACCGACAGCTCGCTTCCCCGCCGGGTCGCGATCGACCCGAAGCGGGCGTCGAGCCGCAACCACGTCTTCGACGCACGGACCCGCACCATCTCGTTCGCGTCGATGCGGTCTGGGTCGATATCAGCAGTCGATTGCGCATTACCCGGCACGGGGATGAATCCCATGGCGTTCAGTGCGAAAACCGTGCGCATCGCGATCGTCACCTCGTCGCCGGCACCGCTGACAGTGAGGACCTTCGAATCAAGCAACGACGACGGCGTGCGTCCGTGTTCACGCGCAATCTCGACGCCCCGTTGCGCGAGCGACACCAGAGCGCGAGCGGGCACGTCATCGATGTGGACGAAGCCCTGGTCTGGTGGCAGGGCTCCCCGCCACGAAGAATCCATCGGAAATCCGAGGTCGACACCGCCCGAATGCAATTCCAGCCCGCGCAGCAACACGTCGCCTGCGACCGTGACGTCCGACGGCTTCAGCACACCGGTCACCACACGAACCGCCAGGGCATCGAAACCCGTTGGGGCCCAAGCAGTGAAGGCGTCCGAACCACGCGCCCGCAGGCGCACCACGGCAGCCTCGTCGAGTCGGTTGACGCGCGTGACAAAGGCGCTCAGATTGGCTCGTTCGACCGGGTCCGAAATCTCGAGTACACGGTCACTCATCAGCGCATCCAACTCTTCAGGTACTCCCGTTCGGCAGGGTTCAGTCGGCGCAGGCGCTGTGCCTGCAGGTCCATCGCGGCGACCTGCGACGACGCCACGACCGCCGGTCGATCAATCAGCGAGGCGCCCGACGGCCGAACTTCATAGCGGATCGTGAAGTCGACAGCGCGGATCTTCTCGACCCACATCAGGATCTGAAGCGGCGAGTGGTCGTGATGAAGTTGCCCGCGGTATCGGACGCGCAGGTCGGCGACCACACATCCCTTCGCCAACGCCAGCGTCGGCTTTCCCGCGCTGAACAGCCACGGAATTCGCGCTTCTTCGAGGATCGTCACCATTCGCGCATTGTTGATGTGGTTGAAGGCATCCATATCCGACCAGCGGACTTCCACCTTTGCGAGGAATCCTCTGGTCTGGTCATCAATCAACGTGACATCGGTTCGCTTCGTCGCCTGGTCCGCTCCTCGCTCGTCCCTCGCTGCGATGCTCCCACGCTCCTCTCGCTCACCGTTGCTTCTCCTGGTAGCCGGCACCGCTGACCATGCTACGGATCTGCCGCGCCGCCACCGAAAGCGTGGCGAGGTCGGGTTCGGTTGGCACACCGAAGATCTCCGCGAGAGCACTGCGCGCACGGAGCAGTCGAGATTGATTCGTCGACTCCCAGTCCGCAATCTTCTCGGCTGGGGTGTCCTCCGGATCGCAGGCCATCATGACGTCGACTGTGAGGGATCGCAGTGAACTGTAGAGATCGTCGCGCAGTGCCAGACGAGCCAACGCGTGCCACCGGTCGCCGCGTTCGAGGTGCGTGACCGCGGTCAACAGCCGATCGATTCCCAACCTGGCATCGAGTGCGTAGTAGAGGGCGCCCACCTCATCGCGGGAGCGGTCGGTCACCTCGGAAAGGTCGATGATGTCGAGCAACGGGAAGAGGTCAAGCAGTCGAACAACATCCAGCGCAAGGTTTTCCTGCACGCCCTCGTCTATCCACCGCTGCGCGTGCGTCCGGATGTGCTCACGGCGGATTTCGCCCATCCATTCCATGGCTTTCGGCGTGAGATCCGCGACCTTGGTTCGGTATCGCTGGATCTCCGCACCCACCGCCAGCGGCTGCGGCCGGTTCGACAGGAGCCACCGCGACGCTCGGTCGAGGCAACGCTTGGATTCCAGCTCCAGCGCATCGAGCGACGACGTCGGACCCGAGCCGGCCCGGATGCGAACCCACAGGTCACGCAGACCGAAAATCTCGGCGGCCGCGGTGTAGGCGCGAACCGCATCGGTCGTCGTGGCGATCGCCTCTTCGCGCAGCCGGAAGACGTACGAGATGCCGGCATTGTCGACCATGTCATTGGCGAGGACCGTTGCCAGGATCTCCCGGCGCAGCGGATGCTGACGGATCGCCTTCCGGAACCGCTGCTGCAGCGGATCCGGGAAGTAGCCGGGCAGCCGTTGTGCAAAAACCGGCACCGTCGGCAGATCACTGGCGAGAAGTTCGTCCTTGATCCCAAGCTTGACGTGCGCCATGAGGTTCGACAGCTCCGGCGATGTGAGTCCGAGCCCCGCCTCGATCCGCTCGACGATCTCGGCGTCCGTAGGCAGCGCCTCGAGTTCGCGATCGAGCCCCCGACGCTGCTCGAGGTCGTTGATCATGCGCCGGTGCACATTGAGAATCGGCGCCGCCTCGTACCGGCTGATGCCCATCAGCGTGTTCTGGGAGATGTTGTCCTGCAACACAAGTGCGGCGACTTCATCGGTCATGGAGGCAAGGAGCGGATTGCGGTCCTCGATCGCGAGCTCACCGTTCGACACGATCGCGTCGAGAAGGATCTTGATGTTGACCTCGTGGTCGGAGCAGTCGACACCTGCGGAGTTGTCGAGCGCGTCGGTGTTGATCCGACCGCCGTGCTGGCTGAACTCGATGCGTCCACGCGCGGTGACCCCGAGATTTCCACCCTCGCCGATCACCCGGGCCCGCACATCGCGGCCGTTGACTCGGACCGCGTCGTTCGACTTGTCCCCCACATCGGCGTTCGATTCGGTGCTCGCCTTGACGTACGTTCCGATTCCGCCGTTCCAGAGCAGGTCGACCGGCGCGAGCAAGATCGCGCGCACGAGTTCCGGCGGCGACAGCGACACCACATCGTCGGGCAACCCGAGAGCGGCCCGGGCTTCCGGCGACAACGGAACCGACTTGAGCGTGCGTTCCCACACGCCGCCACCGCGCGAGATGAGCTTCGTGTTGTAGTCCGCCCACGACGACCGCGGTAGCGCGAACAAGCGCTCTCGCTCGGCAAACGATCGCGCTGGTTCCGGGTCCGGGTCCAGGAAGATGTGACGGTGATCGAAGGCGGCGACCAGTCGGATATGTCTGCTGAGCAGCATGCCGTTACCGAACACGTCGCCGCTCATATCGCCGACTCCGGCAACCGTGAATTCCTGCGTTTGAGTGTCGAGGTCGAGTTCGCGGAAGTGCCGCTTGACCGCCTCCCAGGCACCCCGCGCGGTGATGCCCATGACCTTGTGGTCATAGCCGGCCGAACCACCGGAGGCGAAGGCATCGCCAAGCCAGAAGCCGTAGTCCTGCGCAACCGAGTTCGCGATGTCGGAGAAGGTCGCCGTGCCCTTGTCCGCGGCGACGACCAGATAGGTGTCGTCACCGTCCCGCCGAACGACATCGGGCGGCGTAATCGTCGCCCCGGTCGACAGGTCGACGTTGTCGGTGAGATCGAGCAGTCCGCTGACGAACCGCCGGTAGCACTCGATGCCTTCCGCCTGGAAGTTCTGGCGGTCCAGTGCCGGATCCCCAGTGGGCGCGGGCGGGCGCTTGACGACGAATCCGCCCTTCGCACCGACCGGCACGATGACCGCGTTCTTGACGGCTTGCGCCTTGACGAGCCCGAGAACCTCCGTGCGGAAATCCTCCTGCCGGTCGGACCAGCGCAGTCCACCACGTGCGACGGGACCGAATCGGAGATGCACTCCCTCGACGCGCGGTGAGTACACGAAGATCTCGAACATCGGTCGCGGCTTAGGCAGTTCCGCAATCGCCCGCGGCTCGAGCTTGAACGACAGGACCGGACGCGAACGGAAGTAGTTGGTGCGCAACGTCGCTCGAATGAGGGTGAGCACCGCGCGGAGAATCCGGTCGGCATCCAGGCTGACGACGTTGTCGATCGAGTTCGCCAACTCGGACTCGATCTTCGCCGACGGCCGCGTGGATCCCGGTTCGAAAAGCGCGATGAACAAGTCGACAAAGCGCCTCGAGATCGCGGCGTGGCTCAGCAGCATCCGAGCGATGATCCCCTGGCTGTAGGGGAATCCGGCTTGCCGCAGATACCGCGCATACGCCCGCAGGACCGCGACCTCACGCCAGTTCGTTCCGGCCTTGAGAACGAGTTCGTTGAACGTGTCGATCTCCGCGTCGCCGAACCACATCGCCCGGAAGGCATCGGCGAATCGGTTCCGGAGGCCGTCGACCGGCACCGGGACAGCTGATAGCTCAGCGTCAAGATCCTCCGAAAGCCCGCCCAGGAGAAGGTCACCGCGCACGCGCAGCCCGAAATCGTAGATCCAGCCGGCGAGCCCGATCCGATACGGCTGCTCGTCGAGCACCTCGACGCCGAGGCTCTGCAGGATCGGCAAGACGCGGCTCAGCGAGATGCCCTCCCCCGCGACGTACAACGTGAATCGCCACATCCCAGCGGTGGTGGCGTCGGCATGCACGACGTCGACATCGACACCGGTGGACGTCAGCGCCTCGAGCCGCCGGATGTCGTTGACCGCACGTTCGCCGTCGAAATCGTGCTTGTAGCTTTCGGGAAAAGCGTCCGCGTAGCGCTGGGCGAGGTCGGCGTCGCCCGCGCTGGCGAGCTGGTCCTGCCAGGTCCGGCTGACGTCGGACAGCATCTGCTCGAGTCGTTCGCGGTTGGCATCGGAGACGTCGGCACCTGGGTGACTTCGGCGGATCGTGACGTACACGGTCGCGAGGTCGGTCTCCGAGACCCGGACTGTGAAATCGAGGCCGATGCCGTCGAGTTCCCGCAAGAGGATCGCCTGCATGTCGAGACGAACCCGGGTCGAGAAGCGGTCGCGCGGCAGGTAGACCAGGCACGAAACGAAGCCGGTGTAGTGGTCTTCGCGCAGGAACAGCCGGACCTGTCGGCGCAGTCGGGCATTCGCAAGCGCGGACGTGATGGCAACGAGCTGTTCGGTACTCGAGGCGAACAGCTCGGGGCGCGGCAGTGATTGGATCAGTTCCAGCATCGACTGGCCGCTGAACGATTCGAGGGCGAATCCCGCCTGAGTGATCGCATTCCGGACGCGACGTTCGATCACGGGGATGTCGAGAACGTTCTCGAACATCGCGATCACCGTCAGCACACCGACGAACAGATGCTCACCGACGATCCGGCCGTCCTCTATGAGCGCCACCGCAACGAAGTACGGATAGACGGATCGATGCACGGTCGCGGGCACAACGCCACGCGTCAACACGAGGAGCGGGCGCGCCTCACCCGGTTCCGAATGCAGATCGATCGGTGCTGCCACGAGTTCCGATCGCATCAATCCCAACGACGAGTCGTGTTCCAGCACAGTGTTTCCGGCCTGGCCGAACCGGTACTTGCAGTACCCCAGCAGCGTGTAGTTCCCGCTGGCGAGCCAGCGCATCAGCGCTGCACAGTCGTCGAGTTCCTGGCGGGTGAACGGGCCCGAAGCCGCATCCAGCGCGTCGGCGATGTCGAGCTGGGTCGCCTGCATCGCAGCGGCATCGTCGTCGACCCGACGCACATCCCCGAGAACCGTCGCGAGTTGAGCTTCGACCTCGTCGAGCTGAGCCGCGGTCGTCGACGCGAACAACTCGAGATGTATCCACGACTCCAACGGCCCGGTGCCGAATTCCGTGATGACGCCGTCGGAATCGCGAGACACCTTGAACACCGGGTGGATGATCGCGGCGAGACCGACCTTCAGCCGAGTCAGCAGTGCCGTGACCGACTCGACGAGCAGCGGCATGTCGTCGAAAACGATGTCGACGACGCGCCGCTCGCGATCGACCCGCAGACACAGTTCGCCGGGCATCCGGGACCGTGCCACGTCGAAATGACGCTGGAGGCATTTCTTCGGATCGGTCACCTCAGCACTTGCCTGCAGGAAGTACTGCGGTGCGATTGCTTCGAGATCCGGTCCGGTCACGGAGCCTCCCCAGAACGAGCACGCGGCTGCTTCTGAAATCGACACTAGCCGCGTAGTTGAAGCCGTAACGACGGATCAACCGACTCCTCACGCAACTCCTCCGGTGTCGGGAACTTTCCGACACCGCTTGTTCTCCAACAAACCATGAGCAAGAAACTGAACCGACGCACCGCTACGGGCGTGATGACGATATTTCTGGCGTCGCTGACGCTCGCGGGATGTGTGGACCCGACCGGGTCCGCGTTGCCGATGTCGAGTGGCACCGAGACTTCGAGCGGCACAGATCAGCGCGCGACGCCAGACCGGCACGTCGCAGCGGACGGCTCGTGCACATACGACCTGCCCACACCGAACCCGGCGTACTACCAACCGGGCGACCCGTCCGAAGCGCTGACCTGCACCGATTACGACACCCTGGTCCTCGGGTGCTATGCCGGCACCCTCGAAGACTGCGATCGCGTCGCGGACATCTCCACGACCGATTCGACGTACTCCTACAGCTCGAAACTGGTGACCTACGGTCGAAGCTGCGGGCGCCGCCTGCGCTGGAGCGACGACTGGCCGCAGCCGTACAGCGCCGTCAGTTCGTGCACGCAGGTCTCGTGGACCTGACCCAGGGGTCTACCCCGTAGCCGGTCACACCGCAGTCACACTTGGGCGCTGACCCCATCACGTGCTGCGCGTCGTCCCGAGTGCCACGAAGCGATCACCCTACGTTCCGGGGGCGCGGCGACTGCCGCCCGTTGGGACGGAGGACCCCATGAACCACACTCAATGGCGTGCGGGCGCACGGATTGCCCTCATCGTCGGAACCGCTGCCGTCGCTGCAGTCGGTGGTGTCGCCATCAGCTCGGCCGACGAAGGGCTGGCCAAGCCCGCAGACAAGGAAGTGGCAGTCAGCGGCGCCGCGGAACCCGACTCAGCCCTGACCAACGCGATGCAAAAGTCGACTAATTTCGGCAAGTCCGCGACAACCGTCGCTATGACCGGAGCAAAGGCGACGCATAAGGTCGGAACTGCACTGTCCCGAACCGCATCGACGCACGTGGACAAAGAGTCACCCAGCTCGATTTTGGAGTTCGCGATCAGGCTCGTCACAAATCTTCTCCGCCGCAGCTGATTCGCGATACGACGATGGGGCCCGCGATCATCGCGGGCCCCATCGTCGTAGCAATCAGTTACGCGTGAGCTTTCGGTACGTCACGCGGTGCGGGCGAGCCGCTTCCGCTCCCATGCGCGAGATCTTGTTCTCCTCGTAAGACGAGAAGTTGCCCTCGAACCAAAACCACTTCGCCGGGTTCGCGTCGTCGCCCTCCCACGCGAGGATGTGCGTGCAGGTGCGGTCGAGGAACCAACGGTCGTGGGAGATGACCACCGAGCAGCCGGCGAAGTTCTCCAACGCGTTTTCCAGAGACGACAGGGTCTCGACGTCGAGGTCGTTAGTCGGCTCGTCGAGCAGGATCAGGTTTCCGCCCTGCTTGAGCGTCATCGCCAGGTTGAGGCGGTTGCGCTCACCACCGGAGAGGACACCGGCCGGCTTCTGCTGATCCGGTCCCTTGAAGCCGAACGCGCTGACATACGCACGCGACGGAACTTCCTGGTTACCGACGTGGATGAAGTCGAGTCCATCGGAAACGACCTGCCACACCGTCTTCTTCGGGTCGATGCCCGAGCGGTTCTGGTCGACGTAACTCAGCTTGACGGTCTCGCCGACCTTGACCTCGCCGCTGTCCGCGCTCTCGAGTCCGACGATCGTCTTGAACAGCGTCGTCTTACCGACACCGTTCGGTCCGATGACGCCGACGATGCCGTTGCGCGGCAGCGTGAACGACAGGTCCTTGATGAGAGTGCGGTCGCCGAAGCCCTTGTCCAGGTGACTGACCTCGACCACGACGTTGCCCAGACGCGGACCGGCCGGAATCTGGATCTCCTCGAAGTCGAGCTTCCTCGTCTTCTCGGCCTCCGCTGCCATCTCTTCGTAGCGGCCCAGACGCGCCTTGTTCTTCGCCTGACGAGCCTTGGCTCCCGAGCGAACCCAGGCGAGTTCTTCCTTGAGTCGCTTCTGGAGCTTCTGATCCTTCTTGCCCTGAACCTCGAGCCGCTCGGCCTTCTTCTCGAGGTACGTCGAGTAGTTGCCCTCGTACGGGAACGCACGACCGCGGTCGAGTTCGAGGATCCACTCGGCGACGTTGTCGAGGAAGTACCGGTCGTGGGTGACGGCGAGAACGGCACCGGCGTACGACGCGAGATGCTGCTCGAGCCACAAAACCGATTCGGCGTCGAGGTGGTTGGTGGGTTCGTCGAGGAGCAGCAGGTCTGGCTTGCTCAGCAGAAGCTTGCACAATGCCACGCGGCGACGCTCACCACCGGAGAGGTTGGTGACCGGCGCGTCCGGCGGCGGACAGCGCAGGGCATCCATGGCCTGCTCGAGCTGACTGTCGAGGTCCCACGCGTCCGCGTGATCGATCTCGTCCTGCAGCTTGCTCATTTCTTCCATGAGCTCGTCTGA
This sequence comes from Nocardiaceae bacterium, assembly GCA_021372355.1. Classification (GTDB taxonomy): domain Bacteria; phylum Actinomycetota; class Actinomycetes; order Mycobacteriales; family Mycobacteriaceae; genus Smaragdicoccus. The sequence continues at coordinate 9,004 of JAJFUQ010000005.1, forward strand.
GTAGTCGGTCGCCATGAGTTCGGCGATCTCGTTGTACCGCTGGACCTTGGCGAAGATCTCGCCCATGCCCTCTTCGACATTGCCGCGAACGGTCTTCTCCTCGTTGAGAGGAGGCTCCTGCATGAGGATGCCGACGGAAGCGCCCGGCGCGAGGAACGCATCGCCGTTGTTCGGCTTGTCGAGTCCGGCCATGATCTTCAGCACGCTCGACTTACCCGCGCCGTTCGGGCCGACGACACCGATCTTCGCGCCAGGAAGGAAGTTGAGGGTTACGTTGTCGAGGATGACCTTGTCACCGTGCGCCTTGCGCACCCGCTGCATCTGGTAAATGAACTCCGCCACGGCCACCAAGGGTAGCCGCTGTCACACTCCGCGACGAACGCCGGTTAGTCGTGACGTCGCTGCTCTACGGCCGAGACCACACGCTGCCACAGGTTCTTGTGGGGCTCTTCGTCGTTTTCCGTCTCGCCGGTCTCCCGGTGACGGCCCGTCCCGTTACCGCGGCGGTCTGGCGAACCGCTGACCCCGTGGTGCCAGCCGAGTGGTTCGACCTTCTCGTCCCGAGTCTCGTCTTGCTCGTCCCGCGTCTCGTCGACGTGAGTCTTGTCGTCATTTCGCTTGTCGACAGAGCTCTCGTCCACATCGGGCTTGTCGCCGAATGCCCTTTCCCAGGACTCCGCGTCCGACCGCTCGGTCTCCGACTTTTCGGTGTCTGACTTCTCGGTGTCTGCCCTTTCGGTGTCTGACGCCGCCATCGCCGAACCACCGACGGCGGGTCGTCGCGCCGATCGCCCCGGCAGTAGTACCGAGGTGGTGTGCCGCTGGCTGCTCCGCGACCGAATCGTCCGAACTGCCCAGCGCACGTTCGAGTGCATCGCGCACCGCCTGCTTTCCCAGCGCCAACTGCTCTTCGTGCTGCCGCGTGAGCTCGGCCCGCTCCGCCTCGGCCTCCTTGGTTTGGCGCTCGAGTTCCCGTTGATGTTGCTCGGCCAGGGTCACCCGCTGCGTCTCGGCCTCCTGGCGATGCCGCGCCAGATCTGTCTCGTGCTCTTCGATCAGAGCAGCGCGATCCTCGTCTGCCTGTGCGTGCAGACTCGTCAGCTCCTTTTGGTGCTTCTCCGTCAGAGCCGCACGTTCGGCCTCGACCTGCTTGCTTGCGTTCCTTCGCGAGGCCGACCCAGCGAGTCCGCTGGCGATGAGTGCGATTCCGGCAAGCGCGACGGCTCCGACGAGAGCGCCAAGAAGGAACCCTCCGGCCAGAGTGGTCCCGAAGACGTACCCGAACACGTGCAGCGACTCGTCGGTGGCTGTGTTCGCGTTCATCACCAGAACGCCCACGCCCGCGGTGAGAGCAGCTATCAGTAGAAGAGCACCTAGTACGACCATGACAATCCCCGCCTCTTTGATGGCTCGTTATGGACGGCGTACCCCGCCACCGCAATTTCTATCGACGCGAGCCCAAACCACCTGGCCGGGCGGCCTGGTGCACCCTACGGTCGTAGCTGTGACCGACCTACTGCCACTCCTGCCCGACAACACCTTCGAGCGAGTTCTCTGCGTCGTCGCACACCCCGACGACCTCGAATACGGCACGTCGGCGGTGGTCGCGAAATGGACCGACATGGGCATCGAGGTGGCATACCTCCTGCTCACGAAAGGTGAAGCGGGCATGCCGAATCCGCCTGCCGAGACGGCAGTGATCCGCAGGGGTGAGCAGACGGCCGCCTGCACAACGGTCGGCGTGACGGACCTGACGATGCTCGATCATCCGGACGGCATCCTGATGTACAGCCTCGATCTCCGCCGCGACATCGCATTACAGATCCGGCGATTCCGTCCCGACGTCGTCCTCACGACGAATTTCGATTTCGAGCCGCCATGGGGCTTGAACCAAGCCGATCACCGCGCCGCGGGCCTCGCCACCGTGGACGCCGTGCGCGACGCGGCCAACCCGTGGATCTTCCCGGAACAGGTGGCCGATGCCATCCTCACGCCGCATCAGGCGAAGTGGATTCTCGTCGCCGGGGCGAACGACCCCACGCACGGTGTGGAAGTGAGTGCGGCGAACGTCGAGCGCGGAATCGCGTCCCTGAAGTCTCACGAGCAGTACCTTGCGGCACTCCCCTGGCATCCCGACCCTGCAGAGTTCATCCCACCGTTCGCCACGGCGGAAGGTGCGCAGATCGGCGTCGAATACGGCTGTGTGTTCAAGGCGTTCGATCTCGGTAACTAGGTGCTTGCGGCGCACACTTCCGGCACACTCGAAGCCATGACGCGACGCCCGGTTACCGTCCTCGCCGCAATCGCTGCGGCCGCCACCCTTGCTGGATGCGGCGGAGGTCCCGGTGTCGGCCCGGACCGTGAAGGTCGAACCGTCACCGTCGTCGGGACCGGAGAGGTCCGGAGTGCCCCGGACGCCCTGACCGCCGAACTCGGTGTCAGCACATCCGCCGCCGATGTCACCACGGCTATGAACCAAGCGAACGAGCGCGCGAAGGCGATCATCGACTCGGTGAGCGGGCTGGGCGTGGCCAAGGCTGACATCCGGACGAGTCAGTTCACGATCTCGCCGAACTACCGACCGGACGGCGCACCCAACGGCTACCAGGTGACGAACATGGTCGCGGTCATCGTTCGAGATCTGGCAAAGGCATCGAAGGTGATCGATGCGGCCGTCCGCGCCGGTGGAAACGACGCTCGGGTTAACTCGGTGAGCTTCACACTCGACGACGATTCGAAGGCCGTCACCGAAGCCCGCTCGCTCGCCTTCGCCGATGCGAAGAAGCGTGCTCAGCAGTACGCCGACCTTTCCGAGATGGATCTCGGCGACGTTGTCACGATCACCGAGGCGACGACGGGATCCCAGCCGCCGATCGCGATGAACATGGACAAGGCCACCGAGAGTGTGCCGCTGGAACCGGGGACTCAGTCCGTCCAGTTCCAGGTCACGGTGAAGTTCTCCCTGCGCTGAGTTATCCCGCGAGACGCGCCTTGACGAACGGCGTCGAGTCCGCGAGCGACGCCGCCATTGTTCCGCTGTGGTCGGTCGGGTACGTCTTGTAGGTGACCGGCTGACCGGAGGCGGTCATCTCGGTGACGAGCTTCGCGGTGAGCGGCGCCGGGACGACGGTGTCGAGGAGTCCTTGGCCGATGAAGATCGGGCGGTCGTAGCCAGCGGTCGGGACCTCGAGGTACTGCTTCATCGCCTCGCGCAGGGGCAGCGCGTCCTTCTTCAGCAGCTGACCGATACCGATACCCGCGACTCGTGCGACCATGTCGTCGAAACACAGACTCTCGCTATCGGAGACGACCTTCCTGCCGAGATCCGAAAGGTATGAGTCGACCGGCAGGTCTGGACGCGCATCGCGGAAGCCGGCAATGAAGTACGCCGCAATGGTCGTCAACTCGGGAATCCCCACATTCGGCAAGAGTGGGTTGGCCAGCGGAAACACAGCATCCAGGTTGGCCGCCGCACCGGTCGCTACTGTGCCACGAAAGTCCAGATCCGGACGCAATTTGGTGGCGACATTGGCCGTCTCCAGGGCGGCTTGGCCACCCTGTGACTGCCCGATAACCATCCATTTGTGGCTCAACTGCTGCGGCAGTGCCGCGATCGCAGCTCCGACACCATCGACCACCGCGTGCGCTTCGGACCGACCGTGGAGGTACGGATGCACACCATCGGTGCCGAGTCCGACATAGTCGGGTGCGACGATCGCATATCCCTGCTTGAGCCAGTGGTTGAGGTAGTCGATGTCTCGTTGCGTACGGCCGGCAGCGCTCGGGGCACATTTGTCTCCCACACCGACAGTTCCGTGTGCCCAGGCAAGAATTGGCCAACCTCCAGCCGGCGGTTTACCTGGGGGCAGATACACCGCGCCCGACGCCGGCGCGTCGACCTGGCCACGCGAACCGATGGTCTTGTAGCTGAACAGGATTTCCGTCGATGCCGCCGTAATCGCACTGTTCGGGTACAGCGGGGTGGCTGCCGCCGAGGCCACCGGCGCCTGGCTGAAGATGCTGGCGCCGAGGGCAGAGACGACCACCAGGGTCCGGAAGCGGAAGCTGCGCATACCGCGGAGGTTAGCTGCGCCAGCTGCCCTAATTCCGACGTCACACACGCCCTATGAGCAACCGTTTCCGAATCGGAACACAGATCTTGAATCGCCCTTCTACCTGGTCATTCGTTCGAATGACACCGGCTTGACCCAACTTTCTCGGGTCTATTTTCGGGCGTTGGATCTCGGACGTCGATGTGTGGTTAGGGACGTCGGTCCTTTTGGGCCAACTCGCGCAGCATCGCGTTGTAGGCCTCGAGTTCGGCGTCGTTGTCGCGGTCTGCTGCCCGGTCGATGCGACGAGCTTCCCGCTGGTCGGTGCGCGCCCACTGGATGAGAAGCGCAAGCATGACAACCATCAGCGGTACCTCGGCGGCCGCCCAGGCAATGCTGCTGCCGAGCTTCTGATCCGCCATCAGGTCGTCCACCCACGGGAGCCCGAGGCCCTTGTAGTACCAGCCGCCCATCGCGGTGTCCTCGTTCATCATGATCACCGCGAAGAACGCGTGGAACGGCAGCACGCCGAACACCATGGCGAGTTTCGCGAGCGGCGAGGTCGGCCGCGGGTGCGGGTCGATGCCGATCGCCACCCAATAGAAGAGGTATCCACTGAGCAGGAAGTGGCCGGTCATCAACAAGTGCGCGAAGTGCGAGTCGACGACAGCCCCGAAGATCCCGCCGAGATAGAAGCCGTAGAAGCCGACCACGAAAATCGCCGCCGCGATCGCCGGATGGGTCAGGAACCGGGAGACCGGGTTGTGCACCGCGGCCAGCAGCCACTCGCGCGGACCCGGCGGGTTATTCCGGCCCGCCGGCGGCAACGCACGAAGCGCCAACGTGACCGGGGCACCGAGAACCAAGAAGATCGGTACCAGCATCGACAGGATCATGTGCGATTCCATGTGGACGCTGAACATCGCCGGCGCGTACTTGCCGATTCCCGACGACGAACCGATCAGGAGAAAGGCGCAGCCCACGAGCCAAGCCGCGGTGCGCCCGACGGGCCACGTGTCACCGCGCTTGGCGAGGCGTCGAACTCCCAGGACGTACGCCACCGCAAGCACTATCGCCAGAGAGCCGTAGATGAGGTCGAAGCGCCAGTCGAAGAGCAGGCGCGCGAAAGTCGGCGGTCCCTCGAGGTTGTAGCCCAGTTGCACTTCCATGACGGTGGGTCGCGTCGTCGCCTGCGGCGGCGGCGTGCGGCCCAGGCCGACCGCCACTCCGAGTACCAAGGCAAACAGCGCGACCTCGACCATCGCGTACCGAATGAACGGTCCGGAGCCGGAACCAACCTCTGGAATCGCGCGCTGCCGCTGCTGCAAGCCGACGAATCCGAGCACCGCCAGAATGACGATCTTGACCAAGACAAGCCGCCCGTAGTCGGTCGTCAGCAACTGCCCGACGTTGATGCGCACCAGTGCGTTCAGAACGCCCGATACGGCCATACCCGCGATCGCGAAGCCCGCCAACATCGAGAAGCGGCGCAGTGCGAGGGGCAGGTGTTCACTGCGGTGGAACGCGAGCATCAGGACCGCGAACAGTCCGCCGACCCACACCGCCGCAGCGAACAAGTGGATCATCAGGCTGTTGGTGGCGATGTCATGCGCGCCACCCGCCGACGAGTGGCCGGCGATTGCCTGCGGGAGGAAGCCCGTGAGGGCCCCCACAAACAACAGAGGAGCCCAGCCCCACCGCACGACCATCCGCGAAATACCCGCGATGATCAGCGCGATCACGCCCGTCTTGAGCCAGGCGTCCGAAGCGGAAACCTCGACCGCAAGAGTCACGAAGTTCGGCGCGGACACGATCTCGCCAACCGGATGTCCCGACACGTTCGACAGGGTGAGCGGCACGAGCGCGTAGCTTGCGACTGCCCACACCGTCGCTGCGATCGAGGCGGTTCGCAGGCCCCGATAACCGTCGACGTCGAGGATTCCGTCTTTCTGCGGTGGCACCAGGAACGCCGAAAGCAGCAGCGCGCCGACCGCGACCATGCCCGAACCATTGGCGATCGCGGTCAGCGCGGGCAGGCCGTAGGTCGTGACCGCTCCGGGGTCCGGAATGCCGAGCCACTGCTGGACCGCCTCCGCCGACAACGCCGCGAGCATCACGGCGACCAGCGCGGCCACCGCCACTGCTCCCCCGTAGATGACAGGAATCAGCGATCGATCGTGTGGGGTGGTAGCCGTCGATGCCATACGCACAGGGTAAGCGCCCTTTCTGAGCGCCCGGTGATCACATGCCTTTCGCTGACGCCCTACTCCGCGCGAGCCGCGTCAACTCGACGGTCGCGGTGCGCAAGTGTTCGATGTCGTTGATCGGCTCGAGGTACCCGACGCGCGTCGGTGCCCATCCGCGCGGCGTCGTCACCTGCAGTCCCAGTCCGTACCGGTCCGCCCGCGTACACACTGCGCGCGTCGCGTCCGGGTATCCGCCGAGGTGCTGGGCCATGAGCAACAGCGCCTCGGCGTGGTCGGCGTTGAGGTGGTCGACGCCGAATGCCGCCTTGGCCAGGATCGGGTCGGGCGTCGCGGCGTGGTACTCCGCGCTCGTCGCGGACGCCATGCGGCCGTAGCCGCCGACCCAGCGCACGCGGTCGACGCGCAGCACCCACACCGAGAAGTCGGTGTAGTCGATGTAGTACTTCGCGGCCTCGACCGCCGAGACATGGGCGTCCCGCGCCGCGGTGAAGTCGTCGCCTTCGGGGCGGTACACGGCTCCGGCGAGCGTGACTCGACTCGTCGCAAGAGGGTCTTTGGCGATGTCGGACACGATCGAAATACTCGCGCGCGGATCAGCCGCGAGGTTCCGCCCGTGCTCGGCCATCGTCGAGACGCACAAGACCGGGTTGCCGCCGAGCAGTCCGTACGTCACGAACGACGCCCAGGGATCACCGTCGGCGGTCAGGGAGGCGAGCGTTCCGATGCTCGTCGAGGCGACGATCGTGCGAGCCTCTTCTGCCGCACTCGGCTGGGCGGGATTGGCGATCTCGGTCAGCGGCGACGCCAAGGTTGAGGCGCCCGTCGTGGTGCCGTGGTCGTAGTTCGGCATATGGGAAACCTACTGTCCTCGGGACTGGAGGGGGTAGCCCGGCACAACAGTGCGCCGGTGAGGGAATCGAACCTGCCACCCCCGGGATAACGCGGTTTCGGCGTTGTCGACCACAACGCACGTGGTTGCACCATCCTCGCTTGCCACCTATCCGTGCCGGAAGGTCGTTCATCGTCGGCATACCACAGCGGTCAAACATTCAATCAGTTCCGCGGGCCATGCGATCGCGCCGCACGCTACGGAATCGGAATGGGGAGTATTGAATTCGATGGACAACCCGGCGTTCGATTCGACGGAGTCCCCGTGAATCGGAGAGGATCAACCGATCCGATGGTAAGGGATACCTATGCGAAACAACGGCGTCTTTCCACGCGGACGCGTGCGGTGGACGATCCTGCGTGGACAGCTTGCACTCTATGCACTCGTCCTTCGGTGTGTGAACTTCTGTTCGAGTGCCACCGTCCTCGGTGATGCGCCCGTGGATGTATCGATGACTACTTACGGTCGACGCACCAAGCACGTATGGAAGACCATCGAGACGATCGCTCGCGGGGAAGTTCGTCCACGGCGGTTGATCCTATGGCTCGATGAGCCGAACCCGTCGCAGCGTCAGCTCCGCCGGCTGCGCGCGCGTGGCCTCGAAATCCGGGAATGCGCCGACTATGGCCCGCACAAGAAGTACTACCCATACGTCAAGACGGAGACGCTCGATGTCCCGCTAGCGACCGCTGATGACGACGTCTATTACCCGACAACGTGGCTCAAATCCTTGGTCGCGGCGTTCGACGGAAGCGAGGTCGTTGCTTACCGCAGCCGCGTGATGTCGCAGTCGCCCTACAATTTGTGGCCGTTCTGTACCGACACCGCCGCTTCTGTAGACATTCTCCCAACCGGCGTTGGTGGCGTGATCTACCCGCCGACGCTTCTACGTGTCCTCAGGGAACGCGGTACAGACTTCACCGAGGTATGCCCGCGGGCCGACGACGTTTGGCTCCACTATGCCGCCGCAGCGAATGGAATCCATGCCAGGCAAGTCAAGCCCATCGCCATGGAGTGGTGGCCGCAAGCACCAAAGAGCGACCGAGGGCTATGGGGCGAGAACATGGCCACCGGGAACGATTTGATCATCGAGGCCACGGCGCGCGCTTGGCAGCAACCAGTCGTCTCGTCGACTGCCGACGCCGCCCCGCGTATTGATTCTTGACCTCGCGGTTCTGTTATGTGCTGGTCCCCCGAATTGCTCGAAGCGCTCCGCCGCCCCTCGAACGGACCAACAAGCGCCATGAGGTGATCGAAAGCACCTAGGCAGCTAATCGTGTCGTGTGCAAGCTGATAGGTCACGGATGCACCGATCGGTGCCCCCGGCAGGAATCGAACCTGCGACCTAGGGATTAGAAGGCCCTTGCTCTATCCAACTGAGCTACGGAGGCGGACGCGCCGAGTTTACCGTGACTCCAGACCACGACCTCGCCTTGAGCCTGTGCGTGCCTCACGAAGGCGTCAGGTCAACGTGTGGACCCAGCCCGGTTCGTCACCTTCTCGCCGAGAATTGCCGTGCGACAACAGGTTCGCTTCGGCCATACCACGGAGCCCTCCGACGATACACCGTCGTCGTCTGCCCGTTTCTCGGCGAAGGAACCGGCGAGTGCATACCTTTCAGCTTCAACGTGTCCGAGGAGTCCGAGGGAGGACCCGCGATCTACGGTGACGCTCCCGACGCCTGCCTCGGCGTTTTCTATCGCTACGCCTATTCAGGCGATGACTTCGACTCGTTCTCGGTCGCCGGCATCCTTCCGCCCGGAATCCTGTCGAGCTCATCCGACACGGACGGCAGTGGTCGGGCCGACAATGTCGTACTGAGCGGCATCCCGCTCATCGTCGGCACCTACCCGTTCACGATCACTGACTGCGGTCCCACCGATCCCCCGGACAACAACCCGCACCGGACAACACCCCCCAACCACCACCGCCGGATAGCCCGCCCAACGACAATCCGCCGGCTGACAATCCACCAGGTGACAACCCGCCCGGCACCAATCCGCCTGCGGGCAACCCGCCGGCCGCCACCACCCCCTCATCAACCGGCCTCCAGGCCGCCAGTACCTCGGTCAGCCAGGGCGGAACAGTGCAGGTCAGCGGCTTCGGGTGTACACCGGGTGCCAACGTCACGTTGACCAGCGAAGGTCAGGAGTTGGGAACGGCGGTCGCGAATGACAAGGGCGAGTTCTCGGCGACCGCGGACGTTTCGGGCCTCGACGTCGGACGCCACGTCATCGCCGCAAGCTGTGGAACGGTGCCGACCGCACCGATCGACGTCGTTCTGACGTCCCGTGCCGGAAGCGGCGCAACCGCGATCGTCATCGTCTTCTTCCCGGCGTTGAGCGCGTTGCTCTACCGTCCGCGCTCCTTCCGCCCGTCCGACCGAAACGGAGCCTCATCGTGAGAATCAACAAGATGATCGCCGCGTCGATCGGCACACTGCTCCTGCTCGCAACACCGACGTGGGCAAGTGCGGCATCGGAGAGCGGGCTCTCCTATACCGCAACGGTCGCTGGCCAGAATGTCGCGGCCGCGTCCGAAGCGCACCCGCTCGTCCTGGATCCGAAGCATCAGACGACGGTCGAGATCACGATCACAAACACCGGTCGTGCTCCAGTGACGGTCGAGTCGATCGGCCTCAACGGCAAGATTCTCGGCCTGACGCAGTTCAACGTCCGGACGGCGGTCAGTCTGGCGGTCCCACCCGGCAAGACCGACAGGCTTGCTTTCAAGATGGACATGAGTGATCTCGATGGTCAGGCCACCGGACTCGTCGCCGGCAATTTCTCGGTGCGGACCTCAGCCGGCCAGGAGTTGGTGAACCCGGTCCTCAGCAAGGTCAAGGGATCGCTGTTCTCGGTGTATGGCCTGTTCGGGCTCGGGCTCGTCATCATCACGATCCTCGCCGCTGTCGACACGGGGCTAGCCGTCGCCCGAGATAGTTTGCCGGAGAACCGATTCCGGCGCGGTCTCATGACCATGGCACCGGGAATCGGCCTCGGTTTCGTGCTGATCTTCTCGCTGTCGGCGCTCCGCATCTGGGTCCCGACCGGTCCGCGCTGGATCATTTCGGCACTCCTGTTCGCCGGCGCATGCTTCGCTGCGGGATACTTCACTGGCGCACCGGACGACTCCGATGAGCTCGATGATGAACCGGTCGAAGTCGAAGCCAAGTTCGACGGCCGGGACGGAACAGGTACGAAAGCAGGCAGCTAGTGGACGACGACCTGCGAGCGATCGCAGCGGCGTTGCCGGCGTATGAAATCGGCGGCGTGATTGGGAAGGGCGGCTTCGGCGTTGTCCTCGGCGGGCGTCACCGCGCCCTCGATCGGCTTGTCGCGATCAAGCAACTTCCCCCGTCGTTCGCCTCGAACAACGAAGTCCGCGCCCGCTTCACCGCCGAGGGCCGTCTCCTCGCTTCCATCGATCATCCGCACGTCGTGCGCGTCTTCGACTATGTGGAGAAGGACGGCCTCTGCCTTCTCGTGATGGAGATGCTCCCGGGCGGAACGGTGTGGAACCGGTTCACCAAGCAGGGCCTCAACGCCCCCAACGCCATCGGTGTGGCTCTCGCGACGGCGGCCGGCCTCACCGCCGCTCACCACAAGGGCATCCTCCACCGCGACATCAAGCCCGAAAACCTGATGTTCTCGGGCAACGGTCGGCTCAAGGTCACCGACTTCGGAATCGCCAAGGTTCTCGGCGGCGAACACACCCTGGCCACGAAGACCGGCGAGGTCATAGGTACGCCGTCTGATATCGCACCCGAACAGGCGCGAGGTGAGACGCTCAGCCCCGCCACCGATATCTACGCGCTCTCGACGCTGCTCTACGAACTTCTCAGTGGGCAACTCCCCTTTCCGCGCGGCGATGCCATGCAGCAGCTCTTTGCACACGCGTACGGCACCCCGATCCCGCTGACCGAGGTCGCACCCCGAGTCCCGCTCGGCGTCGCGCATGTCGTGATGAAGGGCCTGGCAACCGACCCCGTCATGCGATACGAATCCGCCGAGGCGTTCGGCGTTGCCCTTGCGCACGCTTCGACCGCCGAGTGGGGATCGCACTGGCTGAACACTCAGGCAATCGCGATCGAAGGCGCGGACTCGATCGCCGCAGCCGCCATGACGCGTTCCTCCGGCGAACCGCCGGCGCCCCCGACGCAGCACGCGTCCGGTCTGCCGCCAGTTCCCGGGATAGTGATCGATCAAGAGACAGCTGCGTCCGAACCGATCGTCCGGCCGAGCGTGCAGGAGCACGCGTCCGGACCCAAGGTCGCCGAAGTTGCCGCGAGCGATCTGGTGCCGGTCCACACCACCGTGTCCGCTCCGTCGGCGTGGCCTCCGTTCTTCGCCGCCACCGGATTCGCGGCGGCCGCGCTGGTCGTTGCGTCGATCGGCCTCGGCACACCGGTCGGGCAATCCGTCCCGCCGCCCGCCACGATCACGATCGCCGACGGCGATCCCGCAGCGACCTCTCCTATCCGCATCGACCTCAACGAGCCTGTCGCCATTTCCGGGACCGGACTGGCACCGGGCACGGAGGCCACGTTGTCGCTGCGCGTCCTCGGCCTGCCGCTGCGCACGCAAAGCACCGTGGTGACGACGGACGGGAGCGGGTACTCCGCGGTGTTCGAGTCGCTGCGTGGTGAATACGTCGTCGGCGGCGCTCTCACCGCCGACCTTCAGTTCACGAATTCGGATGTGCCGACCAAGCGTTGGGCCTTCCCGGTACGGACGGTCCAGACCTCCTATCGCACCGTCACCGCGGTGGCCGTCCTGGCATTGCTGCTGTTTGCATTCGCCTACGTCGAATCATTCGGCCGCAAGCTCCGTAATCGGCGTCAGCTGATTCGGGCCAGCATCGGCACCGTCGTCAGCATGGGTCTCCTGGGTGCAGGAATCGTGGGCGGGGTGTGGGTTGCCGGCGGCGCGGAGCCCACGATCACGAGCATCACGGCAACGGCCGTCCTGACCGCCGCAACAGGCGCAGCCCTGGCGTGGGGGCTCGCCCGAATCGGTCGCAAGCGCCACATCGACCGGGCAATCTCGAAGGTTCAGATGACGATCAACCTGAAGCAGAGTTGACGCTCAGTCACAGCTGCTGAGCTCACGCGGAATCGCCTCGGCGAGCTTTGTGCCCAGAATCTGCTGCCCGCGCGCGGTCGGGTGGATGTTGTCGGGCCCGAAGAGCGCCGCATCACCGAGGAAGTGCTGCGCGTCGACGAAGATGCTGAAGTTCGCCTCGGCCCCCGTCCGGACGGCATCACTGATGCGCGCGACCTGGGGTCCGGCGCCCGGGAGTGGCGGGGTCACCGGTCCCATGACGAAGACCCGGGCTCCCGGCAACCGCTCGTGGATCGACCGGATCAGGATTCCGGTGGCGATCGTGGTGATGTCCGGTTCCCGGTCGTTGAATGACCCCTGCACGATCACGACGTCCGGCATCGCTGCGGCAACGGCATCGACGCGCGTCACGTAAGGCCCGCGGCCGTCCGGACCCGCAATCGTGTACCCACTCCCCGCTACTCCGAAAGGCACTGCTTGCCAGCACATTCGAGAGGTGGTGGTCTGCCAGTACGAGGGTGTCGCGTCACCGGGCGCGGTGTAGGAATCGCCGATGAACGCCGCGACGAGCTGTGGCCGATCCTTCTCCCCCGGCTCGGCGGATTTGGTGCAAGAAGTCATCGTCGCGGCCACCATCGCGACCGCGACGATCGCCCCGCGCCCCAAGCCCCGCTGTCCGATCCGCACATCCGCACACTACTGACGCATCCTGAGAAACCGACAGGCAGTTCACGTCGCGCCGCAGGCCATGAGTCGGCGACAATGCGTTCATGACCTTCACGGCACGGGTGGCGATCTTCGCCGCGATCCTGGCGACCACCGCCGCCTGTTCCACCGCCGGAACACCGACGCCGGGCAGCTCACCAGGCGCGACGGCGACCGCCACCTCCGCGGAGGAATCGCCCTACGTCGCGACCACCGCGATTCTCAAGGGCGTCAAAGGCGGCGCAACCTACGACGTCGAAATTCCGCAGGTCGAGGGCGGCAACCCAGCGGTCGCGGAGAAGTTCAACAACTCCGTACGCACGTCCGTCGATCAGCAGATCAATCAGGACGGCACCTTCACGCTCGACGGCGTAAGCCAGAAGGTGGTCCTCGGGAAGGACGTCATCGCCGGGGTGATCGAGATGTCGTACATGATGACCGACCCGATGGCAGCCCACCCGAACGGCCTCGTCGGCACGTTCGTCATCCGCACGTCCAATGCCAAGCCCGTCATGCTCACCGAGCTGTTCAGCGATGTCAACGAGGGGCTTCAGCGTTTGTCCGACGCCGCCAAGCAGAAGGTCAAGGCGAAGCTCGGTGCCGATTCGACATTCGAGGGCGGCATGTCACCGGATGCGAAGAACTTCGCCAACTGGGTCCCGACCGCGACCGGTCTCGAGATCCATTTCGACGACGGACAGGTCGGTCCGCACGCGGCCGGAATGGTCGTCATCGAGGTGCCGTGGTCTACGTTCGACGGCGTGCTCGCGGAGAAACTGAACTAACCCGCAGCCACCGCGAAGGGTTAGGTCTTTTCCACCTAGGTGTCGATTCCGGTGTCCCAAGGTGCGCTCGCCCGGGTCCGCACCTTACGGTCCCAGCTATGAGTTTGCGATCATGGCGCGAGACGCCAAAAGGATCTTCGATGGCAAACGGCTCCGGCGCCACTGCGCGGTCGACCGTCACCGCCGCATCAGTGCTGGCGTTGGCGACCCTGGCGGTTCCCGTCCTCTTCGCCGTTGGAGCGAACGCCGATGTCGCGGTTCCCGCTGGAACCGCATCCCAGACCGTCGCACGCGTTCCGGTCGACTCGATCAGCCTTGGCGACGGTGGCCCGACGACCTCCGACGGTGTGCCGTGCGACTCGATCGAGGGACAGTGCCCGCCGCCGCCAGTCGATGAAGGCCCGTCCACGGACCCCACACTGCCTCCCCTCACCATCGTTCTTCCCCCGCCCAACCAAGATCCGCCCCCGGTGCGTCCCACGACGGAGCCGCCGACCACCGAGCCCCCCACCACCAATCCACCGACGACCGAACCGCCAACCACTGCGCCTCCGACAGATGAACCACCGACCACCGAGCCAACGACGGCGGTGCCACCGCCCCCGAACATGCCGGCACCGCCCACTGACGGAGGCCTGAGTCTCACGGCCGACTCGGTCTCGCAGGGAGGCAACGTCCAGGCCACCGGTCGCGGCTGCGCCGCAAACGCGCCCGTTGCGTTGACGAGTGAGGGCCACGTCGTCGGGGCGACGACCTCCAGTGCAGACGGCTCGTTCACCGCGGACCTCGACCTGTCTCCGGTCGCTGTCGGCCAGCACATGGTCATCGCCAACTGTGGCGCGGTTTTGTCCGCACCCATCGACGTGTACCTGACCAGCGCTTCCAACAGCACCGGTTCGGCAGCCATCGTCATCGTCATCCTCACCGCGCTCTGCGCGATGCTCTACCGACCTCGCTTCGTGCGACCGACCTTCTGACCCGGAGTCTGTTATGCCTCACCCGAAAGCCATCGCCGCGCTGGGCGCGTTGCTCATCACCGCGATCACTCCCCTCAGCGCAGTCGCCGCTCCGGCGACAACCGGCGGGTTGACGTACACCGCCACCGTCGCCGGCACCGACGTGTCGAGTGCTTCGGAATCGAAGCCGCTGGAGCTCGATCCAAAGCACCAGACCGACGTCAAGGTCAGCCTGACCAACTCGAGTTCGGAACCGGTGACCGTCACCTCCATCGGACTCGACGGCAGAATTCTCGGCCTCACGCTGTTCAACATCCGCACCGCGGTCGCCATATCGGTCGCACCAGGTACGACGAAGACGATGAGTTTCCCGATGGACCTGCGCGACCTCGACGGCCAGGCGACAGGTCTCGTCGGCGGCGACTTCACCGTTCGAACCGACGCCGGTCAGGAACTGACGAGCCCGGTCGTCAGTGAGGTGCAGGGGTCTCTGTTCTCGGTCTACGGCCTCTTCGGCCTCGGTCTGGTCATCATGACCATCATCGCCGCACTCGACGTTGCGCTGGCGATCTCGCGTCACCGGCTGCCCGAGAACCGCTTCCGCCGGGGACTCCTCACCATGGCGCCCGGTGTGGGTGTCGGCCTGGTGCTGATCTTCTCGCTGTCCGCGATGTCGGTGTGGGTGCCGTCCGGCCCACGCTGGATCGTCTCCGCGCTGGTGTTCGCGGGAGCGTGTTTCGCCGTCGGTTACTTCACCGGCCGGCCAGACAGCGACGACGAGCGCGACCCGGACCTCGAGTTCGAGCTCGATGTCGCCGTCATCAACCGGCCCTGGGACGGCGCGACGCCGGTTCAGGCCGGTCACGACGTGACGATCGAGACGTATGCCGTCCCATCGACCCCTCCGCCTGCTGCGGCTCTCGCCGGTCAGCCGAACCACGCGGAGTTCTGACCACGAAACATGAAGAAGCCCGGCCCCAAACGGGACCGGGCTCATGTTTGTCGAACTACTTGGGACCTACTTGGGACCGCCGATGGCGGACCCGAGGAAGTCGCTCAGCTCCCGCACGATGTCCGCGATCGCGGTCGTGAGGATGCCGGCGATGTTGCCCACCGCGTCGAGCGCCGATGTAATCGCATTCTCGACATGGTCCTTGGCTTCGACTGCTGCGTTGGCCACGTACGACCACCTCTCACCTAGCTGGGGTTGTCCCGAACGATAGCAGCGGGGGCCCGGAGTCGGCGTGGTCGCCGGTCACACCTGTGAGGACCGACTCACCCCGAACTGTTACTTGTTTCCGCTGTCCATTGCGGAACTGATGAAGTCACTCACCTCGCGGACGATGTCGCCGATCGCAGTCGTGAGGATGCCGGCGATGTTGCCGACCGCGTCGAGACCGGACGTGACGACGTTCTCGACGGCGTCTTTGGCTTGTTCTGGCTTGGTCACGTGGACCACCTCTCGAGAAATGCAGGTATGCCTCGACGATAGTGGACTGGGCGTGCAACGCACGCCCAGTCCACTCATCAGTCAGGCATCACTCAGGCAGCAGCCTTGAGCTGCTTGCGCACCTGGCGGACCGGGAACTTGACGATCTCGGCGACACCAGCAGCCGGCGACTTCGCCCAGAAGCTGTCCGGAAGGGCGAGCTTGAACAGCTTCTTGTAGACGCTGAGCAGCTGCTTGTACATCGGAGCCTCGTGGTAGGCGATGCCGTACTTCTCGCACAGCGCGCGGACCTCGACCGAAATCTCCTTGTAGCGGTACGCGGGCATGTCCGGGAAGAGGTGGTGCTCGATCTGGTAGCTCAGGTTGCCCGAGAGAACGTCGACCCAGTGGCTACCGGTGAAGTTGGCCGAGCCCAGGATCTGGCGGTAGTACCAGCCGCCATGGCTCTCGTCTTCGGTCTCTTCGATCGAGAAGGTCTGAACCTCTTCGGGGAAGTGTCCACACCAGATGACCGAGGAGGCCCACAGGTTACGCACCAGGTTGGCGACCGCGTTACCGGCGAAGGTGAACGGCGCGCCCGGTCCCGACAGCAGCGGGAAGATCACGTAGTCCTTGAGTGCCTGCTTGCCGGCCTTGTCGCGGAACCGACCGAAGGCTTCCTTGGCCTCAGCCCAGGACTTCTCGCCCCGCATGATCTTCTCGGACTCGAGTTCCTGGATCGCGGTGCCCCACTGGAAGAAGGTCTGGAGCAGGAGGTTGTAGACCGGGTTGAACAGCCAGACCGGGTGCCACGGAGTCTCCTCCGTCATGCGGAGCACGCCGTAGCCGGTGGCGTCATGGTCCTTACCAACGATATTGGTGAAGGTGTGGTGGATGTAGTTGTGGGTGTACAGCCAGCTGTCCGCGGCGATCGTGTTGTCCCACTCGAAGTTCTTCGCCGTGTACGCCGGGTCGTTCATCCAGTCGTACTGACCGTGCATGATGTTGTGCCCGATCTCCATGTTGTCGATGATCTTCGACAGCGACAGAGCAGTGACACCACCGAGCCACGCCGGCGGGAACCAGCCCGCCCACAGCAGCGCACGGCCGGCGATTTCGAGCTTCTTCTGCATCCCGACGATGCCGCGGATGTATTCGGCATCCTTCTCGCCGAGGTCGGCGACGATCCGGGCGCGCAGGGCGTCCATTTCCTTGCCGAATTCCTCGATCTGCTCGGGACTGAGCTTCTTCAGGTCGTTGGGCTTGGCTGCGGGTGCGTAGGTAGTCATTTTGGGGCCTCCTAAAAGGGCTGTGGTAGTGGTCTTTTTAGAGTTCGTTGATGGACACGTCGCCGACGGGGCGGCTGATGCAGAGCTTGACGTTGACGTCGGTGCCGCTCTCGAGTTCGCCGGTGAGAACGTTCTGAGTCGTTCCGCAGTCCTTCTTCTTGACGCACGAGAAGCAGATTCCGATGCGGCAGCCGTAGTCGGGGTTGAGGCCGGCTGCTTCGGCCTGCTCGAGGATCGTCTGGCCGTTGTTCTCGACCGTCGTGCCGCTGGCGGTGAAGGTGAGCTGACCTTCGGCGTCGTCGGTGCTGACGGTGCGGGTCGGGGCGGCGAACTGCTCGAGGTGGAGCTTGTCCGACAGGCCCTCGGCTTCGAAGACTTCGCGCACCGCGTTCATGAGCGGCATCGGACCGCACAGGAACGTCTCGGCCTCGGCGTAGTGCTTGTCCGCGGCGACCAGGTGCTCCTTGCTGAAGTAGCCCTGAAGGTCACCGTTGTCGGCATCGGTGTACGCACGGATGATCCGGACGCCCTCGTACTTGCGCTCGATCTCCTCGATCTCCTTGCGGTAGATCACGTCGTTCTCGGTGAACGAGTAGTGCAGGAAGGTGACCTTGCCGATGTATGCGCGCTCGGTGAGCGTGCGCAGCATCGACATGACCGGCGTGATGCCCGAGCCACCGCTGATCAGCAGGATGCTGCGCGGGTGCGGCAGCGGGATGAAGAACTCACCCTGCGCAGCCGAGATCTGGACGATCATGCCCGGCTTGGCGTTCGCCAACAGCCACGGCGAGACGAGCCCGTTCGGGTCGACCTTGATGGTCAGCTCGATCTTGCCGTCACGGCGGAACTGCGAGTTCGCCGGCGAGTAGCAGCGGGTGCGGCGGATGCCGTCGATCTCCACCGAAAGCTTGACGAACTGGCCGGCCTTGAAGCCCTGCCAGTTGGTGTTCGGGCGGATGGTCAAGGTGACGCTGTCGGAAGTCTTGCGCTCGACGTCAGTAACCTCGGCGCGGATCTCGTCCTGCGACCACAGCGGGTCGATCATCTCGATGTAGCGGTCGACACCGTGCGGGGTGAAGGCTGCCTCAACGAGGGACGAGCTCAGTACGCGACGGGCAAGCCTCGATGAAGTCAAGGCCTGAGTATTGAGAGACATGCTTGGCTCCATTTCAGTGAACATCTGTACACAAATGAAGGTACGGGCATCAGGCCTCTGACCACAAGCTTTTCGAACGTGACGCCGAATACAGTGTGCAGAACGCGCAGGTAACAGTGATTCTATGTTGCATTTTTGGTGGACACTCTCATGCGACTCTCAGGCGGGGTACCGCCCACCACCGCTGCCTAGCGCGCACACCTGCAAGCAGAGGCGTTCGTCGTGTCCATCACGACAGCCGGTTTCAAAAGGGTGAACAGTTGTACGCTGATTCACCGTGACCCGTCCGTCTTCGCGCGCCGAGCAGAAGGAGCGCACCCGGCAGGAAATCCTCGACCGGGCGCTCGAGCTCGCCGAAGACCGCACCTTCGCAAGCCTGTCGCTGCGCGAAATCGCACGCGCGGCGAATCTGGTGCCGACGGCGCTCTACCGGCACTTCCCGTCACTCGAACAGATCGGCCTGAACCTCGTCGACGACGGTGTTCGCGCCCTGCGTCCGATGCTCCGCGAAGCCCGACGAACCGAGGGCAGTATCGACAAGTCGGTCGATGTCCTCTTCACGCACGTGCGGGAAAACCGCAGGTTGTTCCGGTTCCTGCACCGTGAACGCTTCAGCGGAACCGGGCAGGTCCAGCGGTCGATCGAGATGGAAATGCGGCTCATTGCCAGCGAGCTCACGATCGATCTTTCCCGGAACAAGCACCTTCAGGACTGGCGATCCGAGGATCTCGACATGGCGGCGAACCTCATCGTCACCGCCGTCCTGGACGCGATCATGTCGTATATCAATGCCGAGCCGCTCGGGCAGCGTGCGGAGGACGACGTCGTCAACCGCATCAAACGGCAACTGCGCCTGATCCTCGCCGGCATGGCCGCTTGGCGTCCTACGCCCTGAGACATGCGCGCACCGTCCGGCGCTCCGCTCCTCGCTCCGGTACTCGCTGCGATGCTCACACCGTCCTGCTTGCGCGGACTTCCGAAGGCTCCCGGACGAACCACATCGCCGCCGCACCGCCGGCGAGCACGATCATGAGCCCGACGATTCCCGCACGATCTGCCGCGAACAAGTACACGAACAGTCCGAACAGCGCCGG
Source organism: Nocardiaceae bacterium (assembly GCA_021372355.1). GTDB lineage: Bacteria > Actinomycetota > Actinomycetes > Mycobacteriales > Mycobacteriaceae > Smaragdicoccus. Next base: position 28,629 of record JAJFUQ010000005.1, read on the forward strand.
CGACAGGAACGACACGGCACGGCCGGTCATCGTATAGAGCCCGAACAGCTGTCCCTCGCGGCCGGGCGGGGCAAGCTTCGCCAGGTACGTGCGGGCAGAGGCCTGCGCCGGACCGACGAACGTGCACATCATCAGACCGAAGATCCAGAACATCAGGTGCCCGGACACCAGGATGAGCACGAAGCCGATCGCGACAAGCCCGGCGAGAGACGTGAGAATGACGGCCTTCGGTCCGTACTTGTCATCGAACCGGCCCGCGATGATCGATCCCAGCGCTGCGACGACGTTGGCTGCGATTCCGAAGAGCAGGACATCGCCTGCGCTCAAGCCGTAGACCGTCGCCGCGAGAACCCCACCGAAGGTGAAGATTCCGGCGAGACCATCTCGGAACAGCGCACTGGCGATCAGGTAGTAGACGGTTCGGCGATCCACGGCCCACAACTCGCGAACGTCCCGCCACAGGACCTTGTACGACTCGATGTAGCCGGCATCGGCCGCACCCGGATCAGCGTTCTTCGGGATCGTCGGCTCGGGCACGGCGAAGAACACCGGCATCACGAACACCGCCATCCAGACCGCCACGACCAGTGCAACGGTGCGAATGTTGAGGCCGTCCGTCGTCTCGATCGCGAAGAAGCCGCGTTCAGTCCCCTCTCCGGCAATGAATCCGAAGTAGCAGAAGACCAGCAGGAAGATGCTGCCGAAGTAGCCCATCGCCCAGCCGAACCCGGAAAGCCTGCCGATGTTCGACGGCGTCGACAATTGGGTCAGCATCGCGTTGTACGGAACGGTGGCGAGTTCTGCCGTGATCGAGGCAATAGCCAACAGCGCGAGCCCGAGCCACAGGTACTGATACGAGTCTTCGACGAAGAACATCGCTGCGACCGACATCACCGTGAGCGCAGTGAGAATCGCGAGCGATTGCTTGCGTCGACCGGCGGCGTCGAATCGCTGGCCACTGACCGGCGCGAGCAGCATGATGACCAGTCCGGCGATCCCGATCGACCAACTGAGCCACGACGTCGCGCGAATCGACCCTGGCAGGTCGTCACCGACCGTCCCGGTGAGATACACGGAGAAGACGAAGGTCAGGATCACCGAGTTGAATCCGGATGTCCCCCAATCCCATAGCCCCCAGGCCAAAACCTGACGCGGCGTCGCGGGACGTTCGGTTTCGGCGATGGCGGTGCTCACGCGTCGCAGCGTAATCGTCGCCCGAGCCGATCGCACACCAACACGACATGGTTGCGGCGGCCTCACAGTTCGATAACATCCGCCCCTTTAATTAACAACTTCATCACCAATCGCTACCGTCACAGTACCGATACAAAACGACAACAGGAGTGACCGGCGATGATCAGCCACCGACTGACGGCAACCGCAGCAGCGGGACTGATCGCGTCGGGATCCTTTGTCTTTTTCACGGCGGGAACGAGTTCGGCAGCCCTGGCAGCGAACTGCAGCCAGAAGGACTCCGAGGTCCAGTGCGTGTTCCGTTTCACCGGCGGTGAGCAGACGTTCGTCGTGCCGGCCGGAATCACCGAGGTCGGACTTCTCGCGGTCGGCGCCTCCGGCGGTGGCGCGGCCGGCGGAACGGGCGCCGGCACTCCCGGCGCGGGCGGTTTCGGAAACGCCACCGTCCAGCCTGGCCAAACCCTCTACGTCGAGGTCGGCGGACGCGGCGGAAACGGTAACGGCAAAGCCGGTGGATCCGGCGGTTACAACGGCGGTGGCGTCGGCGGTTCCGCGACCAGCGACAGCGGCAAGGGCGCCGGCGGCGGAGGCGGTGCTTCTGATGTTCGCACCAGCACTCGCAGTAAGGCCGGCACGCTCGACACTCGTCTCGTCATCGCTCCCGGCGGTGGCGGCGATGGCGCGGGCTCCGGCGCGAACGGAGCCAACGGCAACCTCAGCGGCGGTGGTGCCGGCGGTGGCAACGGCGCCACGGCCGGTACCACCGGTTCCGGCGGTGCGGGCGGATCCTGCTCGAACGCCGGTGGCGGCGGCGGTGGTGGTGGCCAGTTCGGCGGCGGCGGTGGCGCCTGTGGCGGCAACGGCGGAAATGGCACCGCGTACCTCAACGCCAGCACGATGGCGGACGGCCAGGGCGCGATCGTCATCACCTACGAGACGTCGAGCGCTGCACCCGCACCGGCACCTGCTCCGAACACCCCGCCGACGGTCGAAGACGACGACTACGACGTCACCATCGGCCAGACGCTCAAGGTCGACGCCCCCGGCGTGCTCGAGAACGACACCGATGGTGAGAAGAACCCGCTGACGGCCAAGCTCGGCGCCACGGTGCCGAAGTTCGGCAGCCTCACCCTGAACTCCGACGGATCGTTCACGTACACGCCATTGCCGGACACCAAGGCCGAAGAGGACTCGTTCACCTACACGGCGAGCGACGGCACCAACACGTCGGAGCCAGCGACCGTCAAGATCGCCCTCGAGCCCACGACCACCCCGACGACCCCGCCTCCGCCGCCACCGACGGACACGACGCCAGCCGCAGCGCCGACCATCGTGATCACCGCAGCGTCGCAATGCTCGTCGGACACGGGAGCCACCTTCGCGCTCTTGTTAGGTGACGTGGACACGCCGATCGATGACCTGACCGTCACGGCAACCTCAGACAATAAGACTTCGTTGCCCTGGTGGTCGCTCAAGGTCAAAGGATCAGGCACCAACCGCACTCTGTCGATCTCGACGGCGAAGTCCGGAATCTCGATAGTGACGGTGACAGTTTCAGACGGCACCCAAAGCATCAACAAGACGATCACCGTCGTTCGAGGGACGCGGGGAAACGACCGGATCACCGGCACCGATGGCCCCGACCTGCTGATCGGCGACCGCGGTAACGACACCCTGATCGGCGACAGAGGTTCCGACATCCTGTGCGGCGGGCCCGGAAGCGACACACTCACGGGAGGAGACGGTGCCGATGTCCTCGATGGCGGCCCCAGCACTGACGTCGCGGAAGACGTGACCAATGACGACCGGGCGGTCTCAATTCCATAAGACCAATCCGCGATGGACCGGTCCGTGGCGATTACGCGGCGGACCGGGCATCGTGGTTATGCACACAGTTGCATAGGCACAAAGTTGCATATACGCTTCTCGCCGTGGCACTGGAGCACTCAATCTTGGTCTCGCTAGCCGAACGCTCGAGTTCCGGCTACGACCTCGCTCGCCGATTCGACAAGTCGATCGGCTTCTTCTGGAGTGCCACCCACCAGCAGATCTACCGCACTCTCAAGCGCATGCTCGACGCTGGCTGGGTCAACGCCGAAGAAGTCATCCAGGACGGCAAGCCCGATAAGAAGGTGTACCGCATCAGCGACGCCGGGCGCACCGAACTGTCCCGCTGGATTGCCGAGCCAAGCGATCCTGGCATGCCCCGCGACGAACTCGCGGTCAAGCTTCGCGGTGCGTCGTACGGCGACGTCGCCGCGCTGCTCACCGAACTCAAGCGGCACCGCGATGCGCGGGCCGAGCGCCTCGACCTCTACCGGCGCTTCGAAAAACAAGACTTCTCCGCTCCCGCCGAACTCAGCGGGAGCGCCCTCCACCAATACCTCGTTCTGCGCGCTGGAATTCGCGTGGAAGAGGGCTTCACTCAGTGGTGCGACGAAGTGATCAATGCGTTGTCACAGTCGCGCTTAGATGCCGCACAGCCCGCTGCGGGAAACACGGAAAGGCAGCCCGAATGAGCCGCTACCCCCACCTGTTCGAACCCCTTGACCTGGGATTCACGACATTGCGCAACCGGGTCGTCATGGGCTCGATGCACACCGGTCTTGAGGACTGGTCCTGGGACGCCAAGCGCCTTGCCGCCTTCTTCGCCGAGCGCGCGAAGGGTGGCGTCGGACTCATCATCACCGGCGGTTACTCCCCTAACCGACAGGGTTGGCTGCTGCCGTTCGGCGCTCGGATGTCGACCAAGACCGACGCCTACCTGCACCGCACCATCACCAAGGCCGTCCACGCCGAAGGCGGAAAGATCGCGCTGCAGATCCTGCATGCGGGTCGCTACGGCTACCACCCCTTCAGCGTTTCGTCCTCGGCGATCAAGTCGCCGATCACGCCCTTCAAGCCGAAGGCGCTCAGTGAAAAGGGCATCCTGAAGACGATCGACGATTACGCGAACTGCGCCAAGCTCGCTCAGTTCGCCGGCTACGACGGCGTCGAGATCATGGGTGGCGAGGGCTACTTCATCAACCAGTTCCTCGCACCGCGCGTCAACAAGCGCACCGACCGCTGGGGTGGCTCGACCGAGAACCGCCAGCGACTTCCGCTCGAGATCGTCCGTGCGGTCCGAAAGGCCGTCGGCAAGGACTTCATCATCGTGTTCCGTCTCTCCATGGCGGACTACGTCGAGGGTGGTCAGACCTGGGACGAGATCACCGGCCTGGCCAAGAAGCTCGAGGCTGCCGGCGTCACGATCATCAACACCGACATCGGCTGGCACGAGGCACGTGTTCCCACGATCGTCACCTCGGTCCCCCGCGCCGCGTTCGTCGACGTCACCGCCAAGCTGAAGTCGCACGTCAACATCCCGGTGTGTGCGTCGAACCGCATCAACATGCCGGAGACCGCGGAAGAGATCCTGACTCGCGGCGATGCCGACCTCATCTCAATGGCCCGCCCGATGCTCGCCGACCCCTACTGGGTGCAGAAGGCGATGGAAGACCGTGACGACGAGATCAACACCTGCATCGCGTGCAACCAGGCGTGCCTCGACCATGCGTTCGTGCACAAGACGGTGTCCTGCCTGCTGAACCCCCGGGCGGGCCACGAGACCTCGCTCATCCTGTCGCCGACCCGCCGTACCAAGAAGATCGCCGTCGTCGGTGCTGGTCCGGCCGGCCTTTCGGCTGCGGTGAACCTCGCCGAGCGTGGTCACCAGGTCGACCTGTTCGAGGCGAACAGCCACATCGGTGGCCAGTTCGACATCGCGCAGAAGATTCCGGGCAAAGAAGAGTTCGCTGAGACGATTCGCTACTTCACTCGCAAGGTCGAGCTGACCGGCGTCAACCTCAAGCTCAACACCAAGGCCGATGCCGAGGCACTCAAGGGCTACGACGAGGTCATCCTCGCGACCGGTGTGCGGCCGCGCATCCCGAACATCCCGGGCGTCGACCACCCGAAGGTGCTCACCTACTCCGAGCTCGTCCGCGACGAGAAGCCCGTTGGCAAGAAGGTCGCTGTGATCGGTGCCGGTGGTATCGGCTTCGACGTCACCGAATTCCTGACCGTCGAGGGCTCACCGAGTCTGAAGATCGACGACTGGAAGGAAGAGTGGGGCGTTGTCGACCCGGAGGAGGCAGCCGGCGCGCTCGGCAAGCCGAAGCCGTCGCCGGCTACGCGTGACGTCGTCATGTTGCAGCGCAAGGGTTCGTCGTTCGGCAAGGGCCTCGGGAAGACGTCTGGTTGGGTGCACCGCGCTGCGGTGAAGGCCAAGGGCGTCGAGCAGATCGGTGGCGTCAACTACGAGAAGATCGACGACCAGGGTCTGCACATCAGCTTCGGCGAGAACCGTGAGCGTCCGACCGTCATCGAGTGCGACAACATCATCCTGTGCGCAGGTCAGGAGTCGGTTCGCGACCTCGAAGGCGCACTGCGTGAGGCGGGCGTGAACCTGCACCTCATCGGTGGCGCCGACCTCGCCGCCGAACTCGACGCCAAGCGTGCGATCGACCAGGGCACACGCCTCGCTGCCAAGCTCTGACGAACGAAACGGGGATCTGTCGGCGTTTGCATCGATATATATCGATATATATCGATGAAGCGCCTGACAGATCCCCGATTCGTTTCTCAAGGCGCGACGTGGCGGCCAACTAGCTTGCGCGCGCGATAACTGACCGCTCCTTGAATGTTCGAAAGATCCCACGTCGCGCGAATCAACGGGGTCATCTCCGGAATCCAGTAGCGGTCGACGATCTCATCGAGCGGTGTCGGGTCTGAAATCTCGACGTTGGCCGCGATATGCCCCTCGCCGTCGGCGTACGAGAGCCGTCCGAGGATCGTGCCGTCGCGTTCACAGATCTGCGTCTCCCCGACCATCTCGACGCGGCCGGAAAGCCCGGGAAGCATCGGCAGGTAGCCCTCGATCGGTCCGACATGACTTGCGTGTGCGATCGGAACGCCCACCAGGCGCGCTACCTGCCCGGGGAGCTTTCGGGCGAGCGGAAGGTGCATTTTGTGTTCTTGGCGGCCGATCCAGCCCAGCGGACCGCTCCAGTCCAGGAACGGCACGGTGGGCCAGCACATGCCGCCGAGGACGATGTCGACCTTGCCGCGCAAGCGCGCCGACGTGCGGTATCGCGCCCACTCCCAGCCACACACGAGTCCCACCGTGCCGAGTGTCGGACTCGACACGATGCCGTTGTCGGTGCCGCCGCGGTAGTAGTGCTGCTCGTACATCGTCGGGATGTCTTTGTCGTGGGTGTTCACGGTGCCGTCCGGCTCGGCGAGGACGTAGGTGTTGAACACGTCGTTGCCGCGCTGCGCGAGGAATCCACCGCCGATGACAACCCCGAGTTCACGCGCAAGACCGGTGTAGAGCTGGAACGGAGCTCCGTCCGAAGGTCGGGCAACCGTACGCATCGCCGGGTGGTGCACGTTTGGAGCGGAGGCCGCTTCCGGGACGATGATGACGTCCGGCTGGTGTGCGCGGTACGCATCGCGAATGAGGGAATCCAGGCGCGCCAGATTGTTGTCGACATCGGCGAGGGCAAGTGCGGGCTGAACTGCCGCGACCTTGATCGTCCTGGTCATTCACGACTCCTTTATCACTGTTATTTCGGTGTTAAAGGCTACCTTTCGAACTCGTGCGACACAATGAACGAGTGGCAGAACGGATGCACGGCAGCGAGATGCGCGGGCGGTTGCTCGAGAGTGCCGCGCACCTGCTCGCCGAGCAGGGACCGAGCGGCCTGTCGACGCGCAAAGTCGCCGCCGCGGCCGGAACGTCGACGATGACCCTGTACTCCCAATTCGGTTCGATGCCTGACCTCGTCCGAGCGGTCGTCGACGAGGGATTCAAGCGTCTTGCCGACGAATTCGCGAAGGTGCCACAGACCGACGATCCCATTGCCGACCTCGGCGGCGTATTCGCGGCCTATATCGCCTACGCGCGGTCGAACCCCGACCTCTACGTGATCCAGTTCGGCTCGGCATCCCTGGGTGGGTATCGCGGCTCCGGCGACGACGTCAAACTGACGGGTCGGTACTCGTTCGAATACATCGCGCGTGCCGCCGAGCGGGCTGTCGAGGCCGGACGACTGCGTGATGAACACCCGATGTGGCTCGCTTCGCAACTCTGGACCGCACTCCACGGATACGTCCAACTCGAACTGTCGGGCTACTACGCCCCCTCGGAATCCGGCGTCCGCTATGTGCTGAAGCCGATGATGGCAGCCCTGGTGATCGGGCTCGGCGACGATCCGGAGGCCACCGCGCAATCCTCGAAATCCTGGTTCGAACTGCCGACGCCCTGACGTCGTACGCCGGGGGTGGCCGGAATCCACACCTAGGGCGACTAGTCCCGACCATCGCGCGACCGCACTATTGAACTCAATGCTATTGAGGAGTGCGCCATGAACGTTTGGCTCGACATCGTCGGACCGGCACTATTCATGATCGGATGTGCGACTACCGCCATCTGGTGGTTCCGAATCGAATCGACCCGGAGCCGATTCCAGTGGGTCCGGAATGCCGTCAAGAACCAGCAGATCGCCGACGACATGACGGCCGATCAGTGTGCCTCCCGCGTGGCGGAATACGTCGAGAAACTGCGCATGGGTCTGATGGCACTCGCGCTCATGGGTGTGGGCACGGCGGTTATCGCCATCTCGGCCATCAACAACACCGAACCGGCTTCGATGACCGCCTTCGTGCTGTGCATCGCCGTCGCGGTGCGATTCGACGCCCTCCTCGGAATTCGGCGGGATGCGCTCAACTTCCTGGACTTCGTCGAGTCTGTGCAGCAGAGCCAAGGCCGGCGTCTGCGGCTCGTCTGAGCAAACCGCATGGCCGATGACCGACATTCCCGGTGCGATCGTCGGTCCGCCGCGACCTACGGTTTAGAGTCGCCCCATGGGTTTACCTGCTGCTTCTTCAACCAACTGCGCGGTCGTGACCGGCGCTTCGTCGGGTATCGGACTTGCGCTCGCTCGTGAGCTCGCTTCCCGCGGCTACGCACTGATTCTCGTCGCCCGGCGGGCGGACCTGCTCGAAAAGATCGCTGGCGAGATCACCGCGGCGCACGGCGTCACGGTCGAGATCCGCCCGACCGACCTCGCCGACCGGGACCAACGCGGCAAGCTCGTCGACGAGCTGTTCGACCGGGAGATCGCCGTTCTGTGCAATAACGCCGGCATCGCGACCTTCGGTGCACTCGCCACGCTCGACCCGGCCGCCGAGCGCGCCGAGGTCGAGCTCAACGCCGTCGCGCTCCACGACCTGACGCTGGCCGTCCTTCCCGGCATGCTCGAGCGCCGCGCGGGCGGAATTCTCATGAGCGGATCGGCGGCGGGCAACATGCCGATCCCGAACAACGCCACCTACGCGGCCACGAAGGCCTTCGTGAACAGCTTCTGCGAGTCGCTGCGCCACGAACTGCTCGACACCGGCGTTCACATCACGCTGCTCGCGCCCGGACCCGTCCGCGGAGAGACGCCGGACGCGGAAGCAAAGTCGTTCGTCGACAAGGCGATTCCGGACTTCCTGTGGGTCACCACGGAGTACACCGCACGCGTCTCGATCGATGCTCTCGACGAGAACAAGATGCGCATCGTCCCGGGTGTGCTGTCGAAGGCGATGTCGGTGGCAGGTGGGTACAGCCCCCGGGCGATGGTCGCCCCGATCGTGGGCAAGTTCTACGAGCGGTTGGCGACCTAGATCTAACGTGTGAGGCATGTCCGAACTGCGTTTCCCTGATGTGCGTTGGGGATCACCGGATGGCGTGTTTCGCCGCGCATTCCAACCGGTGGCCGTCGCGTTTCTATCCAGTCGCCTAGGTGGCTGGATACATCGGCGGCTCCGCTGGCTCGACCTCGCCCTGCTTCGGGCTACCCGCGGGCGGGTATCGATGTTCGGGCCGTCGGGGATCTATGTGCTCGTTCTGACGACCACCGGAAGAAGATCCGGCAACTCGCACAGCGTTCCGCTGGTTTACGTACCGCACGAGGGCGGAGCGCTTGTCCTCGGGAGCAACTACGGCCAAGCGCACCACCCGGCGTGGTCTGCGAACCTGCTCGCCGACCCGCGGGCGAGCGTCGAGGTCGGCGGCCACAAGTTTGCGGTTCTTGCCGAACACATCACTGGCACTCGGTTCGACGACCTGTTCCGCCAATTTCTTGCGATCGGCGAGAACTTCGGAACGTACCGGGAGCGATCGCAGCGCGATCTCCGAATGTTCGCGCTGCGTCGCGTCTAGGCACTAACGGCGGCGGCCCGTCCCGAAGATGCTTCGCGTGATCTCTCGCCCGAGGGCAGTTCCCGCCGAGCGCATCGCATTCTTGACGAACGGTTGGTCGAAGAAGCCCGGCTCTTCCTTCTGAACCCGCGGCCGCGGTGCCGCCTTCGGCTCCGGTTGCGGTGCCGGCGCGGGTGCAGCGGGCGGTGGGGCGAGACGAGCGCTCAGTTTCTCGTAGGCGGACTCCGGGTCGATCGTCTGCGCATACTTCGGAGCCAGCGAACTCCCGTGCGCAGCCTGGTTCATCGCCTGCGGACCGATCGTGTCCATGAGCGAACGCGGCGGGCGCAAACGCGTCCAGGCAACCGGAGTGGGCGCCCCCTTCTCCGACAACACCGTCACGATCGCCTCACCGATCCCGAGCGAGGTCAGCGCCTCCTCGAGGTCGTACACCGGGGTCTTCGGATAGGTGCGGACCGTCTTGCTGAGTGCCTTCTGGTCGTCTGGGGTGAACGCGCGCAATGCGTGCTGAATACGCGCGCCGAGCTGCGACAACACTTCGTTCGGAATGTCGGTCGGCAGCTGGGTGCAGAAAAAGACGCCGACGCCCTTCGACCGGATGAGTTTGACCGTCTGCTCGACCTGCTCGACAAATGCCTTCGATGCATCGGTGAACAGGAGGTGCGCCTCGTCGAAGATGAACACCAGCTTCGGCTTGTCGAGGTCACCGGCTTCGGGCAACGTCTGGAACAGGTCCGCTAGAACCCACATCAGGAACGTCGAGAACAGCGTCGGCCGGGCCGCCTGCGTCCCGAGTTCGAAAAGCGTGATGATTCCCTTGCCGTCCACGACGCGAATCAGGTCCGCGGTGTCGAGTTCCGGTTCCCCGAAGAAGGTGTCACCGCCGTCGGCCTCCAGGTTCACCAATGCACGCAGGATCACGCCGGCGGTCGCGGCCGAAACGCCACCGATCCCCTTGAGGGTTTCCTTACCGTCGTCGCTGGTCAGGAAGGTGATGACGGAGCGAAGGTCCTTCAGGTCGAGCAGCGCGAGGCCATTCGTGTCCGCCCAGTGGAAGATCAGCCCGAGGGTCGACTCCTGGGTGGCGTTGAGACCGAGCACTTTGCTCAGCAGGATCGGCCCGAACGACGTCACGGTCGCGCGGATCGGCCAACCGATTCCATTCGTGCCCAGCGACACGAACTCCGTCGGATAACCGTTGGGCGCCCAATCGGCTTCACCGGTTTCTTTCGCACGGGCGGTGATTTTGTCGTTCGACTCGCCCGGCCGCGATAGGCCGGACAGGTCGCCCTTGACGTCTGCCATGACGACCGGAACACCCGCAGCCGACAGCTGCTCGGCGATGCCCTGCAGGGTCTTGGTCTTACCTGTGCCGGTTGCGCCGGCCACCAAACCATGGCGGTTGAGCGTCGCGAGAGGAATCCGAACCTTGGCGGTGGGGTCGACCTGGTTGTCGACCATCACCGCGCCGAGTTCGAGCGCAGCGCCGGAAGTCGCATAGCCAGCGGCGATTTCGGCGGCGGCACCAGACGGAGCGGCAGCCGCGGGTGCCGGTTGTGCACGAGCTTGCACCGCAGCGGCCGCGGCCGCTTCCTTCTCCGCAGCTTCGAGGGCTGCACGTGCCGCGGCAACCTTCTGTTCGGGCGTCAGATTTGGGTCGATGGTCATCGAATTCCTTCTCAGTCCGGTTCCAAGCGCGCCTCCGACCCTAATGCCGGGCACCGACAAGTTCGCGTCGTTCGCTACTGTGTTCTCCTGTGCAGGACAAACTCGTCTGGATCGACTGCGAGATGACCGGGCTTCGCCTGGACGCCGATGCGCTGATCGAAGTAGCAGCTCTGGTGACCGACGCCGACTTGAACGTCCTCGGCGACGGTGTCGACATCGTCATCCACGCCGATGAGGACGCTCTCGCGAGCATGCCGAAGGTCGTTGCGGACATGCACGCCAAGTCCGGGCTCACCGAAGAAGTCCGTGCGTCGACCGTCACGATGGCCGAAGCCGAAGAGCAGATCCTCGCCTATATCCGCGAGCACATACCCGTTGCCGGTCAAGCCGTGCTGTGCGGAAACTCGATCGCCACCGATCGCGGTTTCATCGCCCGCGACATGCCGAAGTTGGACACGTTCCTGCACTACCGCATGATCGACGTCTCCTCGATCAAGGAGCTGTGCCGCCGCTGGTACCCGCGGATCTACTTCGGTCAGCCCGAGAAGGGTCTCGCGCACCGCGCGCTCGCGGACATCAAGGAGTCGATCCGTGAACTCGAGTACTACCGCCGCACCGCGTTCGTGCCCGATCCGGGCCCATCGGCGTCCGAAATCGCCGCTGTGACGGAGGCCCTTCCGCAACGGTGACAACCGATTAGCAATCGGCGCACCGGGCAGGCTAATATCGGTTCCGCCGTTTCAACACGGCGAATGGTGACCGTAGTTCAGTTGGTAGAGCACCAGATTGTGGATCTGGATGTCGCGGGTTCGAGCCCCGTCGGTCACCCCTAACGGAGAAGCCGGTCTGATCTTCAGACCGGCTTCTCGCATTTCCGTACCAGCACGGATCGACCGGTCGGCGTGCGGACTTACTGTTAGGTGTGTCCGAAGACACACCGAACCAGGACACCCCGAAACGCGGGCTTGCGGACCGGTTGTACGCCCGGTTCGGCTGGAAGATATGGCCTGGTTTGGCCGCTGCCTTCTGGGCCTTCGGTCTCTTCCTGGCAGAGATCACTACCGTCAACCTTGTTCGAATAGAGCCCGTCTCTGTTGGGGTGACGGTCGGGCTGTGTATCTCGATGGCCATCGTCTTGATGATCGCCGGAATCATCAATGCCGTCGTCGCCACTCGTTTCTGCGCGCCGCTGCGAGGCAGTCTGATGAGCCAGGAACAGCTTGCGGCAGCCTGGCGGACTGCCATCGCTCTACCGCTTCAGCTCGGACGCGTTGGATCGGCCATCGTGATGCTGTGGGTGACTCCGACGCTCGGCTTAGCCTTTGCACTCGCGTACGGCTGGCGCCCGCCAGCGCTGATCTATGTCACCTTCGGGATTGTTCTCATCACCGCGGTCACGGTGTCTGCTCTGATCTATGCGGCGGCAGTGCTCGTCCGGCCGGTCCTCACCGAGCTTCAGCACCGCCTCGACGCGATCCCCAGCTCACAAACCATCACGCTGCGGACCCGACTGATCATTCTCATTCCGACGCTGAGCGTGGGCGCCACCATGACCGGTGCCGCTTTGGCACAGCCCACCGGCAGCGGCATCACTACCGCGACGATCGTCGTGATCGTCGGGACCGCGGTTTTTGCGTTGTTCATGTGGACACCGGTGGCGGTCATGTTCGCGCACTCGCTGCTCAGCCCCCTCGCCGACCTTCAGGCTGCCACTCAGCGGATCGGGAAGGGCGACTACTCACAACCAGTTCCGGAGGTCTGGGCCGACGAGCTCGGAGCTGTCGCCAACTCCCTCAACGACGCGATGAAAGGTCTGTCCGAACGGCAACAGATGGCTCGCGAGGTGCGGGAGTCTCGGGCGCGCATCGTCGCTGCGGCGGACGCCTCTCGCAAGCGGATCGAGCGCAACATCCATGACGGCGCCCAGCAACGTCTGGTCGCGATGGCCCTCGACGTCCGAATACTCCAGCAGACCGCCTCGACAATGTCGCCCGATGAACTCGACGCAGCGCTCGAGCAGTTCGCCGAAAGCCTGAAGGAGTCGCTGGCGGAATTGCGCGATCTGGCTCGCGGTCTGCACCCGGCGATACTCAGCACCGACGGACTCGCACCCGCATTGCAGCAACTCGCGACGCGGGCAAAGGTTCCGATCTCAGTCACCTCTCCCCCGGATCGCTTCCCCGAGCAGATCGAGACGACCGCATATTTCGTTGCGGCCGAAGCCCTCGCCAACGTCGCCAAGTATGCGCACGCGTCCCATGCCACCGTGACGGCTGCGCAAGAAAACGGTCACTTGAGCATCGAGATCGCCGACGACGGTGTCGGCGGCGCATCCGCTTCCTCCGGCTCAGGCTTGGCCGGGTTGGCTGACCGCGTCGCGGCGATTGGCGGCAAGCTGACGGTCGATAGCGAATACGGCAAGGGCACGCGCATCATCGCCGACCTTCCACTGAACGGGTGGAGATCGAATGGCTGACATTCGACGTGACCTGCCGGACCGGCTTTATGTCCGGTTCGGCTGGAAGGTGTGGCCGCTCGTTGCCGGTGGAGTCTGGCTGTTCGGTCTGGTGATGGGCGAGGTGGCAGCGTTGAATCTCTTTCGCATTCAGCCGACGCCGTCAAGCGCGGTGAGTCACCTCTGCCTGTTGGTCGCCGCATTGTGCCTGGTCTGCGGCGTCATCTCGACGTTCCTCACGATTCATGCGTGCGCACCGTTGCGTCGCGCGCTCGAGAAACGCGAAGATCTCGCGGCCGGCTGGAGCACCGCGGTTTCGCTTCCGCTCAAGATGGCGGCAACCGGCGTGCTACTTGCGACCGTGCTGGGGATTCCGACCGTCGTCCTTGGATTCGGACCCGTCTACGATTTCGAGATTCCGGTGTTGTTCATGCCTGCGCTCGGCCTGCTGCTGATCTCCTCAGCGGCCGGAACGGGCGTGGTTTATGGCGGGGCCGCGCTTGTCCGCCCCGTCCTTCGGGAACTGCACAAAATCGGCGCTCCCACCGGGTCGCACACGGTGACACTGCGGGCGCGCCTGCTTTTGCTGATCCCGACGCTGAGCATCGGCGCCACCGCGTCCGGGGCTGCCTTTGCGCAGATGACTGGTACTGGCGTCACGGGTTCGATGGTCGTGGTGATCGCCCTGACCACAGCAGTAGGTCTCGTCTGTTGGACGCCAATGGGCTTCATGTTCACCCACTCGATGCTCACCCCGCTGCGGGACCTCCAAACCGCAACCGAGCGCATCAAGCATGGTGATTACTCGCAGCCCATTCCGGAGGCATGGGGCGACGAACTGGGTGCGGTGGCAATCTCCCTCAACGAGGCGATGCGCGGACTGTCCGAGCGCCAACGGATGGCGCGTGAGGTGCGGGAATCGCGAGCCCGAATCGTCGCGGCCGGCGACGAGTCCCGCAAGCGCATCGAGCGCAACATCCACGACGGTGCGCAACAGCGGCTCGTCGCGCTGGCGCTCGATGCACGACTACTGGAGTCGCTTATCCCGACAATGTCCGATGAAGAGGCCGCCGCCGGAGTTCGACAGCTCGCCGACGGTCTCAAGGAAGCGCTCGCGGAACTCCGCGATCTCGCCCGCGGACTTCATCCGGCGGTCCTCACTACCGATGGATTGGCACCAGCGTTGCAGCAACTGGCGACGCGGGCCAAGTTTCCCGTGTCGATCGCAGTTCCGCCGGATCGCTTCCCGGAACAGATCGAGACGACCGCCTATTTCGTCGCTGCCGAGGCGCTTGCCAATGTCGCGAAATACGCTAAGGCAACCTCGGCGACGGTTGCCGCATCACGCAACGGCGGACACCTGAGCATCGAGATCATCGACGACGGCGTCGGCGGCGCTGTCGCCTCAACAGGTTCCGGCCTCAGCGGACTGGCGGACCGCGTCGCGGCAATCGGCGGCACACTGACGGTCGACAGCCAACCGGGCAACGGAACGCGTGTCACGGCCGACCTCCCACTGAACGGGTGGCAATCGAATGGTTGAAGTTCCCCGTCGCGACCTTCCCGACCGGCTTTACGCCCGGTTCGGCTGGAAGGTGTGGCCGCTCATCGCAGGCTCGTTCTGGCTTCTCGGACTCGTTCTCAGCGAAGGCGCGACACTCAATCTCTATCGGGTGCAGCCAATTTCACATCGTGAGTTGATCGGACTCGCGCTGTGGGTCGCCGCCATCTGCACGGTGAGCGGCACCTGCTCGGCAATTTTCACTGTGCGCGCCTGCGCACCACTGCGTCACGCCCTCGATCACGGCACCGACCTCACGGCTGGCTGGAATGCCGTCGTTGCCCTGCCGATCAAAATCTCCCAACAGGGTCTGATCCTGGTAACCGTGTGGGCCGCCCCGGCAGCCTTCATCGGGGTCGGGCACGTCTATGGCATCGAGATACCCCTCTTGGTCATCACCGCACTGGGCGTCCTCATGGTCACCTCGGTGACCGCGACCGGAGTCATCTACGGGGCGGCGGCCGTGGTGCGCCCATTCCTTGCGGAACTACGGCGTCTCGGCGCTCGGCCGGGGCCGCAGACCGTCACGCTCCGCGCCCGCCTGATCATGTTCATCCCCTCACTCAGCATCGGCGCGACCGCCACCGGTGCGGTTCTGGCGCAGCCCAGCGGTACCAGGATCACGACGTCCACGGTCATCGTGATTCTTGCGACGACGGCTTTTGCATTGGTCGCATGGACTCCGGTGACGGTCATGTTCGCCCACTCCGTACTGACCCCCCTTGCGAACCTTCAAGCCGCAACTGAACGCATCAAGCGCGGCGACTACACGCAGCCCGTTCCGGAAGCGTGGGCTGACGAGCTGGGAGCCGTCGCCACGTCGCTCAACGAGGCGATGGCGACGCTGTCCGAGCGGCAACAGATGGCCCGCGAGGTACGCGAATCGCGAGCGCGGATCGTCGCAGCCGCGGACGCGTCCCGTAAACGAATCGAGCGCAATATCCACGACGGCGCGCAGCAGCGGCTCGTGGCTCTCGCCCTCGATGTTCGGATGCTCGAGTCCATGGCCGCGACGATGTCCGCCGACGAGCTCTGCACCGCGCACCAGCAACTCGCGGAAGGCCTCAAGGAAGCGCTCGCCGAACTGCGCGACCTCGCCCGCGGACTCCACCCGGCCATCCTCACGACGGACGGGCTGCGACCGGCACTTCAGCAATTGGCGACCAGGGCCAAACTGCCGGTCACTGTCACCGTCCCGGCAGAACGGTTCCCGGAGCACGTCGAGACGACCGCGTACTTCGTCGCAGCCGAAGCACTCGCGAACGTTGGCAAATATGCGCACGCGAGCGGGGCTTCCGTCGCTGCCGCGCAGCTGGACGGGCATCTTCGGGTCGAGATCGCCGACGACGGAATCGGCGGCGCAAACCCCACATCAGGATCCGGCTTGAGCGGCCTGGTCGACCGGGTGGCCGCGATCGGCGGTCGACTTACCGTCGAAAGCCCGAGGGGCGGCGGCACGCGAATCGTCGCAGATCTCCCGCTCGTGAACCCGCTACTGAACTGATGGTCGGTGCTCTGCACCGTCAGGTCCCTTTTTGCGCGCCGTCGAGGGGCCCCTATGGTGCACGGCGACAATGGGAGCCGCTGATCAGGCGTTCAGGAACGCCAACACGGCGAGAACTCGGCGATGGTCGTCACGAGTATCGGTGAGCCCGAGTTTCTGGAACACGACACCGATGTGCGTCTCGACGGTGCGCAAACCGAGCGTCAGGTGGTCCGCGATTCCCGCATTCGAACGGCCCTGCGCCATGAGACCCAGGATTTCGCGTTCCCGATCGGTCAGGTCGACCAATTTGTCCCGCTCACGCAGACTGCCGAGGACACGGCGAACGATCGCATGGTCGACGACCGACTCCCCCGCGGCCACGCGCCGAATCGCGGCGGCAAAGGCGTCGAGGTCGGTTACCGAGGTCTTGAGGAGATATCCACGACCCGGCGTTCCATCCTCGAGAAGCCTTGTGGCATAACGTGGTTCGAGATACTCCGACAGCACGAGCACGCTGACGTTCGGATACTTGCGGCCCAGTTCAGCGGCTGCACGCAGCCCTTCGTCAGTGCCGGTAGGAGGCATCCGGATGTCGACGAGCGCGACGTCGGGGTCGTGCCGTGCCACCTCGCGGATGAGCTCGTCACCGTCCCCAGCTTGGCCTACGACATCGAATCCGCGGGCCGTCAGCACCTTCGCCAAACCTTCGCGCAGCAGCAAGGAGTCATCGGCGACAACAAGTCGCAGCGGAGACTGCTCGCGGTCCATCGCCAGTAGGTTAACTGGCCTTACCGATCAAAGCCTGCAATGTCATGCGACACAGGTCCGGTTTGTAGATGAAACCCGCAGCTGGAGCGCGTTCGATGAGACTTCCGTAGTCCGAGGCCTCGCGACTCGAGACAAGCACGACGGTCGGCCGCATCACCTCCGCCTCGAGAATCTCGGCCACGGAGAAGCCGTCCCCGTCCGGAAGCTGAACATCGAGCAGCACGACATCCGGATGGAGAAGGCGGCACTGCTCGACAGCTTGCTGTGCATCGCCGGCCTCACCCACCACGACATATCCCGCCGCTTCCAAGAGCCTCTTCGCCCTTGACCGGAAGACCTCGGCGTCGTCGACGATCAGTACCCGCGTGCCCACTGGAGCCCACCTTCCAATTCGTAGTCGTCGCGATCGACGGCCTCGTCGCCGTCCACCGGAATTTCTGCCATCACGGTCGTGCCATGCCCGGCCGGGCTCTCGATCGTGAGCTTGCCGTCAAGAGCTTCGACCCGGTCTGCGAGTCCAGCGAGGCCGGTGCCGTTCCCCAGCGTCGCCCCTCCGATTCCGTCGTCGCACACGTAGACCAGCACTCGCCCATGACCTGCTTCGACGGACACACTCGCTTGGGATGCCCGCGAATACTTCGCGACATTCGCGAGAGCCTCGGCGGCCACGAAATAGGCCGCGGTCTCGACCTCGGCGGGGAATCGAGCATCCGGGACATTCACCGCAACAGGCATTTTCGATCGCGTCGCGAGCTGATTCAGTGCAGGCGCCAGACCATCGCTGCTCAGCACCGCCGGATGCAGTCCGCGAGCGAGTTCGCGTAGCTCGGAGAGCGCCTCCTTGACGTCCATCGAAGCCTGACCGATCGCCTGTCCGATGTCCTCGGGCGACATGGTCGGAGCCGTATCCTGCAGCATGCTGAGATCCAGAGCGACGGCCACCAGCCGCTGCTGGGCGCCGTCGTGCAGATTGCGCTCGATCCGGCGCCGGCTCGCATCGGCGGCCGCGACGATGCGCGTCCGCGAGGCTCGCACCTCGTCCAGGAGCTGCAGATTTTCGCGTGAAAGCTTCTGCCGCTCAGAAAGTCCCGTCATTGCCTCGTTGAACGACCGGGCGAGTTGACCGAGCTCGTCGGTGGAGAGCTCGGGAACCTCTGTGCGGTAGTCCGCGGCCTGAACCCGTTTGGTCCCGTCGAGCAGATCCTCGATCGGATCGCGAACGGACTTCGCCAACAGCATCGTGATCGGAATGGCAGCAGCCGCGGAGAGGACCGTTGCGATCGAGATATGAGTGAGCGCAAGGCGGAGATCTTGCCCAGGCGTCATGCCGACGCCACTGCCGATCATGCCGGTTGCGATGCTGAGGCCCGGTACCACGAAAATCAGTCGTGTCGTGAGCAGCATTCCGGTCGCAGCCGGAGGTGGACCGGTGAGTCGCGGTCTGATGACCCGTAAGACTGGACGTGCGAATGTCGGCCCGAGGAAGGCCCCGGCAGCAAGGCAGTACAACCAGATCCCCGCGCACGCCACCGCGTAGATCCCGACGAGCGGCCACGTGAGTGGCTCGATCGCTGCCGGCAGGAGAAGTCCGAAAGGAAACGCGAGAAGAAAGACAATTGCGTAGTTGGCCCGGATCAACCCTCCCGGAATCGCCACGACAGCCCGCCATGCCTCCTCGGCGTCGGCCTCACCCCGCTCGAACCGGCGGACAGGCTGTGCGGTGTGCACGGAGTGCGCCACCGATATCGCCACACAGACAAACCAGAGGAGCATCCCCAACACAGCGAGCTCACGTACCTGAGCAGCGGTAAGTTGACGCAGCCGGGCGAAATCAACGATCAACAGACCCCAGGCCACAAGGCCCGCGGTCCAGATCGCCAGCGGATACAGGACCAACCAGCGCCACCCGAGCCGCTGGTACGCCCGATCCCAGATGCCGGCATTCTGGGTGCTCTCGATACCCACAAAACGAGCGTATGCCGCTTGGTGGACTTCCCCATCCGGGCTATCACGGAGATCTGGTGACGTGGCAACTATGCGACTGGGAAGTCGGCTCGGATGCGCGTGCCGTGACCCGTAGGACTGTCGATGGTGAGCCGTCCTTCGAGTGCCGCGACCCGATCTGACAGGCCCGACAGCCCCGATCCGGCGCTGGCGGATGCGCCACCAACTCCGTTGTCTGCGATCTCGACCACGAGTCGGTCGTTTCCGTCCAAGACCGAGACGCTCGCCTCGGACGCGTGCGCGTACTTCGCGATATTCGCCAGTCCTTCGGCCGCAACGAAGTACACCGCGGTCTCGAGTTCCTGCGCGAAACGCGCCTCGGGCACTGTCACCGTCACCGGCACCTTTGCTCGAGAGGCAAGCTGCTGCAGCGCCGGACCGAGTCCGTCGGAGGTCAGCACCGCGGGATGCAGTCCCCGCGCGAGCTCACGAAGCTCGCTGAGTGCCGCCTTCACCGTGCCCGAGGCGCTCCGAACAGCGGCCACCGCATCGTCGGTGCTCATCGACGGGAGCGTCTCCTCGAGAAACTTCAGGTCAAGCGCCAGCGCAACGAGGTGCTGTTGGGCACCGTCATGAAGGTTCCTCTCGACCTTGCGGCGGCTCTCATCGGCGGCGGCGACGATGCGACTCCGGGAGGCCCTGACTTCGCGTGCCAACTGTTGCCGCTCGGCAAGTCCGTCCATGGCCTCGTTGAACGATCGAGCCAGCTCCCCCAACTCGTCGGTCGACAGCGCCGGCACCGGCGTCGAGTAGTCACCGACCTTCACCCGTTTGGTACCGGCGAGCAGATCCTCGATCGGCAGGTTGACCGACCGTGCAAAAAGCATCGTCACGGGGATCGTGGCGGCGGACGCGACGACGGTGACGATTGCCATCCGCCACGCGGCGGCACCGATATCCTCACCCGGATCGAATCCGATTCCCACGCCGAAGATCGCTGTGGCCACGCTCAGCGCCGGCATGATGAAGACCATTCTCGGCAGCAACCGAATCCCCGAATCGGGTGGCGGCGGGCCGTCGAAGTAGCTGGCGATCGAGCGCAGCGCCGGGCGCATGACGACGGTCACCAAGAACGATCCGAGCGCAAGTTGGTAGAGGAGAAGCCCGAGAATTCCGAAGCCGAACAGGCCGATGAACGCCCAATCTACGGAGATGACCTGGGCCACACAAAGCAGTCCGACGGGCGTCGCCAGACCTGCGATCGAGTAGTTGATCTTGATGAATCTCAGGGGGAAGTCGACGACCGATTTCCAGGCCTCCTCGGGTCCGGCCTCCCCACGTGCGAATCGGCGAAGCGGGCGACACACGATCACTCCACTGATCACGGATGCCGTGACACAGACGAGAAACAGCGGGCCGAGCAAAAGGGCGAGTTTGAGGACTTGCGCAGCATCGAGCCGGTAGATCCGTACCACTACGTAAATCAGGATGGCCTGTATGACGCCGCCGATGTGCCAGATAACCGGCGCGAATGCGGCCACCAATCGCCAGCCGAACCTGCGGTACAGCCGGTCCGAGAAATCCAACGTCGTATCCGATTCCATTACTCACCGAACCGGAATCTCGGCACGGACTTTCGTGCCCGCTCCCACCGGACTATCGATCGTCAGCCGACCGTCGAGCGCGGCAACCCGGTCCGCCAAACCACTCAGCCCCGTACCCGCCCCGAGCGAAGCACCGCCGATCCCGTCGTCGGCCACCTCGACGTTCAACGACCCGTTGCGAGCCTCCACGGTCACCTGCGCCGACGCCGCCTTCGCATACTTCGAAACATTCGCAAGTGCTTCGGCGACAACGAAATACGCCGCTGTCTCGACCGGCTCGGGATACCGCTGCGAAGGTGCGACAACCCGCACGGGCAGTTTCGTCCGCGACGCCAATTGGGACAAAGCCGGACCGAGTCCATCTGTCGACAGGATCTGCGGATGCAATCCACGGGCCAGTTCCCGCAGTTCGGCAAGCGCTTCCTTGACACTCTCGCCGGCCTGGTGAAGCGCGTCGCGCATATCGCCGGACGCCGTCTCTTCGAGAAACTTCAGATCGAGAGCCAACGCCACGAGCCGCTGTTGCGCGCCATCGTGAAGATTGCGCTCGATCCGCTTGCGGCTCTCATCGGCGGCGGCAACGATGCGCGCCCGGGACGCACGCACCTCGCGTGCCAACTGCTGGCGTTCGGAAAGCCCCGCCATCGCCTCGTTGAACGATCTGGCCAACTCGCCCAACTCGTCGCCGGACAGCTCCGGGACTCGCTTCGAGTAATCGCCGGCTTTCACCCGCTTGGTACCCAAGAGCAACTCGTCGATCGGGATGTTCACCGAGTTCGCGAAGAGCATCGTCACTGGCACGGTCGCCACGGTTGCAACCACGGTGGCAACGACCAGCCGGGTGAGAGCCGTGCTCATGCCGACGCGGGAGTCGAGCGCCAATCCACACCCGAACATCGCCATCGAAATCCCGAGCGCGGGCAGTACGTACACGGTCTTGTCGAAGAGGCGAATCCCCGATTCCGCGGACGTCGCTCCGCGCAGTTCAGTCGAGATCGATCGAAGCGCGGGCCGGATGAACACTGCCGCGAGGAAACTGCTCGTGGTCAGTGAATAAAGAAAATTACCGGCCGTTCCCAACATGATGAGCCCGACCACCGGCGCACTCAGCGGAACGACTTGCGCAACGCTGAGGATCGAAGCCGGGTAGATGATGAGCAATCCAGCGCTGAAGTTGAACTTGAGCGCTCGCATGGGAATTCGGACAACAGCGGTCCAGGCCTCCGCCGCCTCTCCTTCACCCCGCTCGAAGCGGCGCAACGGGAGCGCGGATATCACTCCTTGGATGAACGACGCCGCCACACAGACGAACCACATGACACCGAGCAATCCGGCGAGCTTTGCGGCCTGGGCCAGCGACAACGGGTAGATCCGCGCAAAGATCCAGATGAGAGCACACATCACGACGGCGCCAGCGGTCCACGCCAGCACCGAAAACGAAACCACCATCCACCAGCCGATCCGGTGGTAGATCCTCTCCGGCAGGCTGAGGGGTGGTTCCGCGCTCATCGGTCAACCTCCGACCGGTATCTGGGCACGAACCGTCGTACCCGTCCCGACCGGACTGTCGATGGTCAGCCGGCCGTCAAGAGCGGCCACTCGGTCCGCCAACCCCGCCAGTCCCGTCCCTGCTCCCAGCGTCGCTCCGCCGATGCCGTCATCCGCTACCTCGACATTCAGCGTCCCGTTGTGCGACTCCACGGTCACGTGCGCCGACTCCGCCTGCGCATACTTCGCGACATTCGCAAGCGCTTCTGCCACAACGAAATACGCGGCTGTCTCCACCGGTTCCGAATAGCGCTGAGTAGGTGCGTCGACCCGGACCGGCACCTTCGACCGGGTTGCCAGCTGCGACAGCGCAGGCCCGAGGCCGTCGGACGTCAGGATCTGCGGATGAAGCCCACGGGCGAGTTCACGCAGTTCGATCAGCGCCCCCTTGACGGCATCTCCGGCCTGACGGACGGTCGCGACCACCTCGTCCGAGGACATCGTGGGCGCCATGTCCTCCAGCAGCTTCAGGTCCAGCGCCAACGCGACGAGCCGCTGCTGGGCGCCGTCGTGGATATTGCGCTCGATTCGCTTTCGACTCTCATCCGCTGCCGCCACGATCCGGGTCCGCGAGGCCCGCACCTCACGCGCCAACTGCTGCCGCTCCGACAGCCCCTGCATGGCCTCGTTGAACGACCGCGCCAACTCCCCCAACTCGTCCGCAGAGAGTTCCGGCACCGGCGTGGAGTAGTCACCGACCTTGACGCGCTTCGTGCCGTCGATCAGATCGTGGATCGGCAGGTTGACCGACTGCGCGAAGAACATCGTCACCGGAACAATGGCTGCGGCCGCAACGAACCCGATGACGGTCACAGTCACCAGCGCAGTTCGCAGGTCGCCTTGCGGAGCGATCGCGGCTGCACTTCCATTGATCGCCATGGCGATCGCCAACGCGGGGACGATGAAGACCAACTTTCCGGAGAGAAGCATCCCCGAGCCCTCGGGAGGCGGGCCCTCGAGCTTGCTTCGAATCGCCCGCAACACGGGACGAAAGACCACCGGGGCGCTGAAGCTGGTCACACCGAGCATGTACAAGGACACGCCCGCGCCGATGATCGCGAAGAAGCCGAGATATGTCGGACTGAGCTCGGTGAATCTGCCGAAGATCACCAGGGCAAGAGGTGTGATCACGGCCCCCGCGATCACGAAGTTTCCGATCAGCAGTCTTCGGGGCCGGCGAACGACCGCCCGCCAGGCCTCATCAGGCCCGATCTCACCTCGCTCCAATCGGCGGAGCGGGCGGCATTCGACAACCGCATGCACAAAGGAGAGTACGACGCCCGTCGCCAAGTGCCCGACGAGCAACATCGCCAGTTCGCCGGACTGACTCGCGTTCAGGGCCAACGTGCCGACGCCCGTGTAATAGATTCCGAACCAGCTCAGTCCTCCCGGAATCAGCCAGGTGAGGGGCGGCAGAGCCGCGACCATCCACCACCCGAACCGGCGATAGACGCGATCTAGAATGCCGTCGACCTGGGTGTCGTCGATACCCATGAGCTGAGATTAAGTCCACCGCCGATCTTCCCCATCCGTGTTTGCACGGAGGAAGATTCGGGGGTGCCCACGATGGCATTCGCCGGTGCGCGGACGAGGCTTTCCTTATTCGACCCACCGAATGAGGAGCCCACGATGAACATGAACCGCTCGCGGCACACACTCAGCGCAGAAGCCACTCGCATGCGTTCCTTCTCGGCTTTCGCCGGCTACACCGATGAGCAGCTCGAACGAATCGCGGGCGCCGGCCACCACTCGACGATTCCGTCCGGCTGGCCGCTGATCCACGAGCAGACCCCTTCAGACGCTTGCTACATCATCCTCAACGGTGAACTCGCCGTGTTCTACGGCCGCGAACATGTCGCCACACTGACGCCTGGAGACATCGTGGGTGAGGCCGTCATCCAGCCCGGAAAGCTCCGCTCCGCAACCGTTTCCGCGGTGAGTTCGGTGGATCTGCTCAACATCCCCAAGGACGACTTCACTCGGCTGCTCAACGACGTCCCGCCGCTGCTGGCAACAGTCGAGGCCAGCGCCTCCCGCCACACGGCCAACGCCACCACCAACGCCTGAGTGCCATGGCTCGTACCCGCACCCAGACCGTCATGTTCACCGATGTGGTGGGCTCGACGGAACTCTTCGGCGGCCTGTCCGAAGACACCGCGGTGCGCGTCTTCCATGAGCACTTCTCCACGATGCAGCGCCTCGTCGATCATCACGGCGGCCGCGTCGTGAAGACTCTCGGCGATGGGGTGATGGCGAGTTTCGACTCGGCGACCAACGCCATCGACTGCTCGATCGCGATGCAGCGGGCCACGTCGATCGCGCCCAGCGACGGCAATCCACAGTTGTGCATCCGAATCGGCTTGAGCAGCGGCGACGTCCACCTCGACGATGGCGACTGCCACGGCGTCGCCGTGGTCGAGGCAGCGCGGATCAGTGCACTCGCGCGGGGCGGTCAGGTACTCGTCACCGAGACGACCCGCCTCCTTGCCCGCGAACACCACACGCTGGTTTCGCGGGGCACGGTCAAACTGAAGGGCCTCGACGAGGCTCGGGTCGCGTGGGAGGTCAGCTGGTCACGCGACGCACGCCCGAAGGTTCGAGTCGTTCTGGCAGACGACGCGATCCTCGTCCGCGAGGGAATCGCACGAGTGCTCACGGCAAAAGGCATCGAGGTGGTCGGGCAGGCGGACGACGCTGTAGGCCTCGAGCGCCTGACTGCCGAGTTGCGACCGGACCTCGCGATCGTGGACGTCCGCATGCCACCGACCTTCACGACCGAGGGACTCGACGCAGCGCGCCGGATTCGTGGACGGTATCCCGACACGGCCGTCTTGGTTCTGACGCAATCACCGGTGCCGAGCCACGCTGCGATGCTGCTCGAAAGCAGCCCCACCGCGGTGGGCTATCTCCTGAAGGAGCGGGTCAGCGACCTGCAGGACTTCATCGACGTCGTCGGCCGGGTCGCGCGCGGTGACACCGTGGTCGAAGGCATCGAACCCTGAGCCGATTCGTCCGTCGATCGCAGGATTCATCTGGATTTTCCCGGGATAAGGGTGGGTTCTCCCGGGATTCAGACATGTGAGCCCCAATAATCGTCACGCAAACCGACAGAGAGGCGTGACGTGACGCGCGATCGAATGATTCTTCGAGTTTCGGTCTTGGCAGCGGCGAGCGCTGCGGTTCTTCTGACAGCAGGCTGCGGGGACGATGAACCCGCTTACCGCCCGTGGAGCTCGACGTCGACCAACGCTCCGGCCTCGACGACGACGAAGACTTCCGCGACAAAGACCACGACGACAGCGCCGGCTCCGGCTCCGGCTGCCGAGGCTCCGGACGCCGCGCAGAACCAGGCGCCGGCCGCAGGTGGCAACGCTCAGGTCGTGGCACCCACGACGACGACCGCCGCACCGGTCGTCACGACGACAACAACCACGACGACCACAACCACCACTACCGCCAACACGACCACGACAACGACGACGGCACCCGTCGGTCAGCAGCTGACACAGGAGATCTGCTCCGCCGCCACGTCACCCGCAATCAAGGCCGCGTGCGTCGCCGGTGGCTTCACCGTGACGCCGTAGATCGTTAGCTCGGAACCTCGTCCGCGTTGCCCTTCTGCCACATGGACCACGGTATGTTCCAGTCGCCGAGGCCGTCGAGTCCGGACAACGTGCCGCCCACCGTGTTCTGCACGATCACGACATCACCGCGCTTGGTGTTGTTGTAGACCCACATCGCGTTGTCCGGGCTGAGGTTGAGGCAGCCGTGGCTGGTGTTCGTGTTGCCCTGCGCCGACACCGACCATGGCGCCGAGTGCAGGTAGATGCCGCTGTAGGACATTCGAGTCGCCCACTGGATCGTCTCGCGGTAGCCGTCGGGGGAATTCACCGGAACGCCGTACGTCGACGAGTCCATGATCACCGACGGCAGGTGCTCGGCGAGGATGTACGTCCCGTTCGGGGTCGGCGTGGAGGCCTTCCCCATCGACGTCGGCATCGACATGACGATCTCGCCGTTCCGGCTGACGGTCACCTGTTTGGTGTTGTCGTCCGCGACGAGAATCACCGAGTCGCCGATGTTGAACTCGTCGCTGATGTCTTCCTGACCGAAGAGTCCGCCGCCCAGGTCCTTGCCGAAGACATCGACCTTGACCTTGACCTTCGTTCCCGGGGCCCAGAAGTCCTGCGGCCGCCAGCGCACCTCGCGGTTGCTCAGCCAATAGAAGGCACCATCTACGTGCGGCGTGGTCTCGACGGTGATCGAATTTTCGACGGCGTGCCGGTCCGGGATGTTCTCGTCGAACTGGATACCGATCGTCTGCGCGATTCCCACGGTTTCATCGCCACCGACGTTGAGGTATGGCTTGGTCAGGTTGTCTGGGGTGGTCGTGGTGAATTCGATCTCATTTGTCGACGCGCCGCCCAGGCCGTTCGAGGTCGCCTCGAGGGTGTATTCGGTGTCGTATCCGAGTGGGCTGGTCGAGTGCCAGGACTTGCCGTCCGCGGCGATCTCACCGCCGACCGTCTTCTGGTGGGCGTCCGTGAGCGTGACCTTGGCGATCTGTCCGTCCGCAACAGTGACAGTGATCGGATCGCGTGGCGAGACACCTTTGTCGCCGTCTTTGACGGAGGTCACGACCGTCGGTTTCATCATCTCCGACAGCGGATTCGGATCGATCGGAGACAGCAGCCCACCTGCGGATGAGCAGCCGGCGAGCAGTGCGACGAGACCGGCAGCGGTGGCCACAGTCAGCAGGCGGCCGCGTCGTAGACTCCACGGTCGACGATTCGCGATATCAGACATCCGGACCCCGTTCAGGTACGCGGTTGCGCCGCCCTCCCCTACCGTCGGCGCGCGCGACACCCCGATTGTGCCACCGAGCCCGCCGCCACCACACTCAGGCGACCTTCACCGAAGGCAAACCGATCTTGCACCGTGACATTTGGGCGGCGAAAGGCCTCTGACCTCGCGATTTCACATCGACGCCACCGTCCTGTTAATGTTCTATCCGCACCGCACAGCGGAGCACGCGCCATTAGCTCAATTGGCAGAGCAGCTGACTCTTAATCAGCGGGTTCGGGGTTCAAGTCCCTGATGGCGCACAACAAACAAAGGCGATCCCCAAGCGGGGGTCGCCTTCTTCGTTTTCCGGCAGGCCCTCACACCGCGTTGTAGGTGCGCAAATCCTCAGGTGCGGCGGCGGTGGACTTCGAGCAGAGCTCGCAGACCGCACCGCCATCGACCGGCGAGATAGTGCTTTCCCCCAGGATGACGCCACGCAGCGCCTTGGACAGCTCCCATCCGTTGTCGACGCGGCCAACGGCGTGGGTGGTGAGCGCGAACATGCGCTGTGTGATCTCGAGGAGGTGTGCTCCGGACAGGGGACGCTGCTCGAGCCTGGATCGCAGGATGGAGAGTTCAGCCTCCATGGCAGCGGTGATCGTTACGGTCATGTCAGCAGCATGCGGCCGACTTGTAGTGGTATCGGTGTGACGCGAGTGACGAAAGTCTGATCGTTACGTCCTTTTCACGAGTCGACTCCGTAGCGGTCCGAGGTTGGCACTTGTCAGAGGGCTGACGCAGACTCGTCATCGTGCCTGATCGCTTCTTCCCGCTTGCCCGCGGATACGTCATCACCAGCCCCTACGGCTGGCGGGACCTCGATGGTCAGCGCGAGTTCCATGCGGGTACCGACTTCGGCTTCGACGGCGGCTCGGGCGGTAAGCCTGTTTATGCCGTGCAGGCCGGAACGGTCATCTACGCGGGCGCGGCGTCTGGCTTTGGCGGCCCAGACCCGGCCGGCTGGGTGGTGATCGACTCCGACGACTCTCAGGGCGGCGGAGTCTTCATCTACGGACACGTTGTTCGCGAGGTGGCGGTCGGTGACCGCGTGGTCGCGGGACAACGAATCGCGATGATCAACTCCGACAGTCGCACGAACGGCGGCGTCGCACCACACCTGCACCTCGCCCACTGCACGTTTGCGTATTCAGACACCGATCGCGACGACCCGATGCCCTACCTTCAGGGTGCCAAGTACCCGGGCGAAGGAACTCCGTCTGGTTTCACCTTCTTCTCCGACGTTTCCGAGTTCCAGGATTTCGTGGACGACCGATACCCGTATCGAATCCTCACCATCCGCTCGAACGACGGCGACTACCGCGATCGAAAGTTCCAGGAGAACTACGCACGAGCCGTTCGAATGTTCGACAGCGGGAAGCTCGACGTCCTCGGGGTGTACTTCTACTGGCGTCCGAACTGGCAGACGTGCGTCGACGTCCACCGCTCGATGATCGGAAATCCGCACCCGCGGATCTTCAGCATGATCGACGTCGAGTCCGGCTACGGAAACGAGAACCTCGGCGACCAGTCGACGGCGCTCAACCAGACGTACGACGCGTTGGCGCGTTGGCTGGGTAACCCGAAGCGAGTTCTGGCGTACGCCAACCGGAACGACTTCACGACGATGTGGCGCAGCCGCCCTTCCGGTCTTCGCGTCATCGGCGCGGGCTATCCCGATGACCCCAGGCTGCCGGGCCAGATCGCCCATCAATACACCAACGGCGTGATCACCGGTGGCGGTCCGCTCGGCGCAGCCCCGTTCGGCAACTGCGACATGAACAAGACTCCGCTATCCGTCGCGGACTTCGCTGCCGCCGTCGGCGTTTCGATTCCTCCACCAACGGGCGGTGGCGGCGACGGCGGCGAGCCGACGTCTGGATCGCTCTGGGACAAGCTCGGCGACCTCTGGCGCTACGTCCGCGACCACCTCAATACGCTCATCCCGACGAGATAAATTCCGTCGGCGCACGTGTCAGCCTTCGGCGACGCCCTTGAGCTTGCGGAGGGTTTCAGCGATGTTCACGGTGTTGTGCGGAACGCGTTCCTTCACGCCAGTGAACGGTGCCGCGGCCTTCGTAAACCATGCCGGGCGGCGATCCCACCAACTCTCGGTGACCTGCACTCCGCCGTCGACGGGCTCGATCGAGTACTGCCAGCGGGCCACCGGAATGCCTAGCTCGCCGATTTCGAATTCGAACACGCGACCGGGCACGGCCTGAACGATCTTGGTGTGCGTCGCCCATACGTGCCAGCCGTTGCGGTTGAACCCGACCCAGTGGTTCTTGTTGACCGCAAGGATCTTGAACGTCTCTTCTGCGAACTCGACGATCTTCTTCGGGTTGCTGACGAGGTCGTAAACGTGCTCCGCAGACGCGTTGATGGTGATGCTGCCGGTCGCGCCGGGGGCTGTCATTTCCGAACGATCTTGACGACGATGAGAACGGTCAAGAGGCTGCCGACGCCGATGAGGGTGTATTTCACCTTCGGTTCGTTGACCTTGTTCTTCACTGCCACTTTCGTGTTCTCAGCGATGCGCTTGGGATTGGCACGCAGGGCGAGTTCATCGAGCGTCGCGGCGAGCTGCTCGCGGGCCGCCTCGATCTCCGCTTCGATCCGCTCGTAGTCCTTGGCCACAGTTCCTCCTGTTTAGGGGCGCGCGCAGAGTCATTTCCCGTCGCACCGCTCATCCCGCGAGACAGACGTTACCGGTAGCGTGCCTTATGTGACGACTAACTCGGCCGGTTCGATCCGTCTTGCGCCTGGCGATACTGCTCCCGCTTTTACCCTGAAGAACGCTGAAGGTAACGAAGTTTCGCTCTCCGACTTCGCTGGCCGGAAAGTGATCGTTTACTTCTACCCCGCCGCCAGCACCCCCGGGTGCACCAAGCAGGCGTGCGACTTCCGCGACAACCTCGCCGAACTCAACGGCGCGGGCATCGACGTCCTCGGCATCTCCCCCGACAAGCCGGAGAAGCTCGCCAAGTTCCGGGACAACGAGGGCCTCACGTTCCCGCTGCTCAGCGATCCGACCAAAGAGACGCTCGAGGCCTACGGCGCATTCGGCGAAAAGATGATGTACGGCAAGAAGGTCACCGGAGTCATCCGCTCGACTTTCCTCGTCGACGAGAGCGGGAAGGTCGAAGTCGCGCAGTACAACGTCAAGGCCACCGGCCACGTCGCCAAGCTGCGCAAGGACTTGGCGGTTTAGTCCGCATTCACGGCCCATGCGTCCGTTGTTCAACGGATGATGGATGCATGGGCGCTTCCAGCATCCGAAATGTCGCCCTGGTGGGACATCAGGGAACGGGAAAGACCACGCTGGCTGAGGCGATGCTGTACGCCTCCGGCGTGATCAGTAGACCCGGGCGAGTCGAGCTTGGGAACACGTCGCTCGACAACTCGCCCGAGGAAATCGAGCGTCATCAGTCGCTGGCGCTCGGAGTTGCCACCTTCGCCTGGCAGGACTGCCAGATCAACCTCATCGACACACCTGGCTACGCGGACTTCGCCGGTGATTGTCTGACCGCTCTCCAAGTCGCCGACGTTGCCGTGTTCGTCGTCGACGGCGTCGCCGGACTCCAACCTGGCGACGAGCTGATGTGGGAAGCCGCGACCCACCACAACATTCCCCGCCTGATCTTCATCAACAAGATGGACAAAGATCGCGCCGACTTCTCCGCTGTCGTCGAAGAGATCCGCGAGCAGTTCGGCCAGGGTGTCGAACTCGTCGAACTTCCGGTGACCGAAGGTTCGGCATTCCGCGGGGTCGCCGATCTCGTCACTGAGCACGTCTTTCTGTACACGGGGATCAAGGCGACCGAGTCGGACGAACTTCCCGCCGACATCGCGGACCAGGAGCACAGCGAACACGATCACCTCGTCGAGGACGTCGTCGAGGTTTCCGATGACCTCATCGAGAAATATCTCGACGGCGAGACCATCACGCCCGAAGAACTCGAGGGCGCACTCCGAACCGGGTTTGGCCAAGCCACCGTCTGGCCGGTGCTCTGCGGCTCGGCGACCGAGGGCACGGCAGTCGACCGCCTCCTCGAGTTCATCTGCCATGTCGCTCCCGCACCGACCTCGGAGCCCGAAGGTGAAGCCGCCTACGTCTTCAAGACGCAGACCGACGACTTTGTCGGCCAGCTGGCGCTCATCAAGGTCACTGCGGGCTCGATCAAGGTCGACGACGTTCTCGTCAACCACCGGACCGGGACGCGCGAGCGCTTGCACCACCTGTTGCGCGTCGTGGGCACGAAGACCACGCCGGTCGACCACGCGGACGCCGGCGACATCGTCGCCACGATCAAGCTGTCCGACGTCGCGACTGGCGACTTCCTGGTTCTCAACGGAACGCCGGTGGACCAGCCGCACATCGAGTACCGGCAGCCGGTGTACGGGGTGGGGATCTCGACGCCCGCGGCGAAGGACCAGGACAAGCTCTCGACCGCGCTGAGCGAACTCGTGCGCGACGATCCTTCGCTGCAGGTCGTCCGTGACGAATCCACCCACCAGACCGTCCTCCGCGGTGCCGGTGATGTCCATGTCCAGGTCGCGCTGGCCCGGTTGAAGCGCCGGTACGGCATCGCCATCGACACCGAGCCGGTCAAGGTTGCCTACCTCGAAACACTCGCCAAAGGCGCCGAAGCCGAAGGTCGGCACAAGAAGCAAAGCGGCGGCCACGGACAGTTCGGTGTCGCGCTCGTGCGCTTCGAACCGCTTCATCGCGACGGCGGATTCGAGTTCACCGACGAGACAAAGGGCGGAGTGATCCCGAAGTCTTTGGTGCCTGCGGTCGGCAAAGGCATCTCGGAGGCGATGCTGCGCGGCGGCAAGCACGGCTATCCCCTCGTCGACATCAAGGCCACCGTCCTGGACGGCAAGTACCACTCGGTCGACTCCGACGAACACAGCTTCAAGATGGCCGGGGCGATCGCACTCAAGGAAGCGATCGATCGGGCCGGCACGAAGGTGCTCGAACCGGTCCACCACATCCAGGTCACTGTGCCAGCGTCACTTCAGGGTGACGTCATGGCGGACATCGGTCGGCGACGCGGGCAAATCGAAGGGACCGAACCGATTTCGACGACTGAGGTCACGATCGTGGCCTCGGTCCCCCAAGGCGAGATGAGCGATTACGCGATCGCGCTGCGCTCGATGACGCATGGCCGCGGCCGGTTCACGACCGAGTTCGCGCGGTATCAAGAACTGCCGTAGGTCGAATAGCTTGACCACACCCCGTTCAGATGGAGCGGGGTGTTTGCTGTGCTGAGCGACTTGTCAGTGGTCCCGATTAACGTCTCCAGGTCGGTCTAGTCGTGGTCTGGAGGTCCGGTGTTCAGGTACACACGAGAAGCTCTGCAGGAAGCAGTTTCCAACTCGACGAGCTACGCAGGAGTGATGCGTTACCTCGGCCGACCGCCTGCCGGTGGCACCCATGCTCATCTCAGTCGGCGTATCAAACGAGAAGGAATCGACACCTCCCACTTCCTGGGTTCGGCATCCAACAGGGGCAAGCAAGCTGCGAACCGACTGACATCGGAGGCGATCCTGAAACTCCGTCCCCGCGACAGTGGTCGGGTAAAGCCACACCTGTTGCGACGAGCGCTCGTCGAAGCCGGCGTGCCGTATGAGTGCGAAGCATGTGGTCTGGGAAACAGCTGGAACGACCTGCAGCTTGTCCTGCATGTCGATCACATCAACGGAAATCACTGGGACTCTCGCAAGGAGAACCTCCGCTTCCTATGCCCCAACTGTCACAGCCAGACTGCAAGCTGGGCGGGGAGAAATCGCTGGAATCACCGGAGGGCCGACTACGGCTCGGAGGCAGACTCCGCGTAGTCTCTAACTGCCCTCGCGCGAGTGGCGAAATTGGTATACGCAATAGGTTTAGGTCCTATCGTCCATTGGACATGGGGGTTCGAGTCCCCCCTCGCGCACCAAATCCCTACGGACGCAGTAGGTATCGCACCATCCGGAGATAGACCGTCGGACTTGTGTTCCGACGGTCGAACACCGCCCCGAGCATCGTCAGAACCTCAGACCGGGCGGCTCTGGTTCGCATCAAACGCCGCCAGAACCAAAGGTTCACGTCGAACTGCCGCTTGGGCATCTTCGCTAGCCCACGCACATTCTTGACGTTGCTGCGGACGCTCTCGGGCAACGCCTCGAGGTCCGCGCGATCGGTCAGAACATGCTCAGGCAGAACGTCCAGCCCATGTTCGACCATGAACTCGAAGTCGGTGGGCCAGCACGCAGCCCACAGGTAGTCGACCATTCGGCACCAACCCCGGAGGAACTCGAGCTCCATCGCAGGGTCGCCGGCTGGGTCGATCTCGCTGATAGTTCGGGCAACCACGTCCAGGCTCGTTTTGTGCGCATGCCAGAGCGCCCTGCGTAGAGGGTCGAGATCGGCGCCCGGGGCGGTGTCGCGCACGAGCTCGAAGTACTTCCTCCAATCGGTCACCGCTAGGCGAAGCTCTTCCGGCACAACACCGCCTACGACGTACCGGAATCGGGATGGCCCAGGCGGATCGGACACTGCCACTCCAGGCACAACTCCGGCCGCGACTGCACCGAGCCACGGAATCACGTTCAACGTGTAGTTGCCGTAACCCCACGGCGAGTCCGGATCGATCCGCCCGCCGTCCTTGGAGGCCGGTCCGAGTCGGCCGGAATCACGCTGCCACTGATGCTGGAACGCCAACCCCCACAGCAGGTTTCCGCTGTTGTCAGGCCCGAAGATGCCACGCGCGTTCGTCGCGTCGATCAAGCTGCGATAGGCCGCCATACGGTGCTCGAACCGGAACGGATCGAAGGTGCCGTCGAGCTCAGGTGCGGTGGTCCAGACCCGATTCAGATCAAGCGTCGCCAAGTGGCGGGGAAACATCGCTCGATTCTCGCACCGCATACCGTTGCAGCATGGAGAGTCTGCTCGGACTGAAGTACCCGGTCGTCTGCGCCCCGATGGGTGGCGTAGCGGGCGGACGGCTCGCGGCAGCGGTCACTCGAGCGGGCGGTCTCGGCATGATCGGGATGGGCAGCGCCGGTTCCAGCAGCGCCCTTCGCCGCGAACTCGAGATCGTTCCCGCAGGCACTGGGATCGGGATCGGCCTCGTCGATTGGGTGATGCGCAGATCACCAGACCTCCTCGAGACCGCGCTCGCCGCGAAGCCAAAGCTCCTCGCCGTGAGTTTCGGCGACAACTACGACTGGATCGAGCAGGCACACGCGGCCGGAATCCCCGTCGCCGTTCAAGTCCACGACGCCGGTAGCGCCGAACAGGCGCACGATGCTGGCGCCGACATTCTGGTGGCACGCGGACTCGAAGGCGGTGGACATGGGCGCCCTGTTCATCAGAGGCAAGAAGCACTGCGGCAAACCCTGACCGCAACAGACCGCCCGGTGCTCGCTGCCGGGGCGATCGCGACCGCTGCCGACGTCACCGACGCACTCGAAGCCGATGCCGCAGGTGTGTGGGTCGGCACCGCCTTCTCCGCATGTTTGGAAGCACTCTCAAGCGCCGCCCATCGACGCGCGCTGTTTGCCGCGACGGGCGCGGACACCGTATTGACGAGCACGTTCGATTGGGCTGGCGGCTTCTCCTGGCCATCGGACATCCCGGAGCGGGTTATCTCCAATGACTTTGTCGCACAGTGGAACACTGACCACGATGACCGATCGGCGGCGGCCGAGGACTTGCGTCGGGCAGTCGCGGCAGACAACGAATCTCGGATCTGCGTGAACGCCGGAACCGGTGTTGGACACCTCACCGAGGCGACGTCGGCGGCCCAGGTTCTGATGACACTGTGCGGGTTCTAAGCCCGTAATGTGCGCTCACCATGGGGAGCAAAAGGCGAACCTGGCCATCGGCCGTCGACTGACGGGAGAATGACCTCATGAGCGCTCCAGGAGTCTCCCGTGTTCAGCAGATCGGGGAACACGCCTTCGTCGTCCTCGGATACGAACCGGCGCGCCAGATCCTCAGCGATCGCCGGGCCTGCAACAACCCATCGACCGCCGGTGTCGGCGAGGACCCCGCCCACAATGGCCGTGGCGTCAGCATGCAGGTCTGCGACGGAGCCCAGCACACTCGACTCCGCGCAATGATCGCACCTGCGTTGAGCCCCAAGGCTTCTGACGCGATCATCGCCGGCATGCCGGCACATGCCGAGGCCCTGCTGGCGGAACTCGGAGAACACGGTTCGGGCGATCTCATCGAGGACTACATCGCACCGCTCATCCGCCGCGGCATCGGCCGGCTTCTCGGCATTCCAGAAGATGACCAGGCGCGAATTCTGGTCATCGCCGAGGACTCCACGGTCGCCGATGAGACCGGCGCCCCCGCGGCCGACGCACTCTACGACTACATGTCCGCCCTCGTGCGGTCGAAGATCGAGCACCCCGGCGACGATCTCTGCACCGAACTCGCCCGCGCCTTGACCGACGGCCGGATTGACGAGGCCGAAGCGTTCGGCACGGCGACCCTGATGATCATCGCGGGCTACGACACCACGGTCGGTTTCCTGGCGATGGCCGCATTGACACTCCTACTCACGCCGATGCTCCGCCAACAGCTGGTCGCAGACCCGGACAGCAACCCGATCGTCGTCGAGGAACTGCTCCGCTTCATCACGCCGACGAAGGGCGTGTGGACCCGGTTCGCGACGTCCGATATCGAGATCGACGGTACGACGATTCCTTTCAAGAGCCAGATCATCGTCGACCTCATGGCAGCCAACCGCGACAGCTCGCGCTTCGATGAGCCCGACGTGTTCAACCCGGCCCGCAACGACGACAAGCACCTCGCGTTCGGCTACGGCACCCACTTCTGCCCGGGCGCGAACTCTGCCAAGCGTCAGTCGCTTGCGGCGCTGAATGCCCTTCTCCCCCGCATGGAGTCGATGGAGCTCTCGGTGCCCGTCAGCGAGCTCCAGTGGCATCAGAATCGGTTCAGCCGTCGACCGCTCACCTTGCCGGTGACGATTCAGCGCTAGCCCCGGACGTCGTGCACGTGATGAACGAGATCGTGCAGGAAGTACTGCGCGAACGTCGTCACGCTGAAGACTGCACCATCGCTGCGGCGTACCGTCCGAGAGAGTCCCGCAGCGGGCACCCGCGCGAACGCATCCGCGATCGCATCCGCGGCCTGCACGAGCTCCTCGGCAACGACCGTAGTTTCCTGACTCCCATATTCGGAGGCGACCGCAGTCTCGTCCTGGTCCCAATTCGACAGCACGGCGACACCGTCGACGAAACGCACGGCGGCATCGAACGCCGGCACCCGTGGATCATCGCCTTTGCCGGTGAGCAACACGGACAGCCGGTAGTCGAAAATGCGGCATACATCTCGTACGTGCGCAGCGTATTCGAGCGGCGACCACACTCCGGGAACAGGCCGTAGCCGGGCACCCGGCAGCTCGAGGGCTGCCGCCAGCGCAGCAGCGGCATCCCGGGTTCGTCCCGGCACCGCCTCGAAAGACATTTCAGCAGCGTCGAATCCGCATTCGGCGCACGGGCGGCTCAGGACCCATGTCCAGTCCTTGGTGTCGGGCGTGATCGTCATGCCGTCAAAGCTATAGAGGCAGGAAATAGTTCTCCATCAATCTTCTGCCAACCTTGCCGGAGATCCTGCCGATCTCAGATCACCTTCTGACCAGGTACCTTCGAGATGTGACAACTGCCCGTCGGCGGCGACCCGCCCTCATCGCGCTGGTGATCCTGGCGTTCTTTGGGTGCCTCGCGCTCGGGTGGTGGCAGTGGACCCGATGGGAATCGACGTCCGGGTCGTTCCAGAACCTCGGCTATGCCCTGCAATGGCCGCTGTTCGCCTGGTTCGTCGTCTACGCCTACCGGCGCTACGTGAAGCTCGAAGCCGAGGAAGCACGGATGGATTCGCCGCAGGAGATGCGCGAACTCCCGGCCGATCTACTGCCGCCGCGCCCCCAGGCTGCGAGCGAGCCAATCGACGCGACGCGGGCCGAATACAACCGCATGCTGCACGAACTCAACGAGAAGAAGAACGGGAGCCAACCGTGACGGCCGAAATGACCGAGAACAAGCCGACCCAGGACCAGGCCCGAATTGCCTCAGCCCTGACCCGGTACCGAGTTCTCGCCTGGACCACCGGTATCTGGCTACTCGTTCTCACGACCGAGGTCGTCGCCAAGTACGGGTTCGACGTCGACAACTTCGGTTGGGTCGGCATCGTGCACGGCTGGGTGTACCTCGTGTTCCTCATCGTCACCGCCGACCTCGCGATCAAGGTCCGCTGGCCCGCGGTCAAGACGATCCTCACGCTGCTCTCGGGCACTATCCCGTTCTTGTCGTTCTTCGTCGAGCACATCCGGACGGCCGAAGTGAAGAAGCGGTTCTTGAGCTAGGTGCGAGCCTCAGCTCGCGGCGAGCATCCGCAGCGCCGGGATCAGCTGTCGCAAAGCATTGCCCCGGTGGGACACCGCGTTCTTCTGCTCTGGCGTCAACTCGGCTGCCGCACAGTCGAACCCGTCGGGCAGAAAGATCGGGTCATAGCCGAATCCGCCCGCACCGCGAGGTGCGCGGGCGATTCGGCCGGACCACTCCCCGCGCACGATCGTCTCCGAACCATCCGGAAGAACGAGCGCGCACACCGACACAAAGCGTCCACCCCGGCGCTCGTCGGGCACGTCGCCGAGCTGACCGAGCAATAGTTCGTTGTTCGCCTGGTCCTGACCGTGCGCACCGGACCATCGCGCCGACAGCACGCCCGGCATGCCGTTCAGAGCATCGACCTCGATGCCCGAGTCGTCGGCGAGACAAGCTATTCCCGTCGCGGCAACACCATCGCGCGCCTTGATGAGGGCGTTGTCCGCAAAGGTCGCACCGGACTCGGGCGACTCCGGGAACGCCGGAACATCGGCCAGGCTCAACAGCGCGAGCCCCTCGATGCCGGCGTCGTCGAGAACCCGACGCAGTTCCTTCAGTTTCTTCGCGTTGCGGCTGGCGACGAGTAGCTCAGGCACCGAACTTCTTCTTCGGCGCCGCTTCCGGCAGGTCACCGGGGTACGGCAACGCCAGAGCCTGTTTCTGCACCTCGAAAATCTTGTCGCAGCCGGAGATCGCAAGATCGAGCAGCGCATCGAGGGTCGACCGCGGGAACGTCGCACCCTCGCCCGTGCCCTGCACCTCGACGAGCGTGCCGACGTCGGTCGCGACGACGTTCATGTCGACCTCGGCGCGGGAGTCCTCCTCGTAGGGCAGGTCAATACGCACCCGACCGTCGACAACGCCGACGCTCACGGCTGCGATCGCGCACGAAATCGGTTGTGGGTCACGAAGTCGGTCCGCGGCACGCAGCCACGTCACGGCGTCCGACAGAGCAACGTAAGCGCCGGTGATCGCCGCTGTGCGCGTGCCGCCGTCGGCTTGCAGAACGTCGCAGTCGATCGCGATGGTGTTCTCGCCGATCGCCGCCAGGTCGATGCACGATCGCAGCGATCGACCGATCAGCCGGCTGATCTCCTGGGTACGACCGCCGACCTTGCCCTTCACCGATTCCC
This sequence comes from Nocardiaceae bacterium, assembly GCA_021372355.1. Lineage (GTDB taxonomy): Bacteria > Actinomycetota > Actinomycetes > Mycobacteriales > Mycobacteriaceae > Smaragdicoccus. The sequence continues at coordinate 67,487 of JAJFUQ010000005.1, forward strand.
GCTGGCTGCGCGTGTGGGTTGCGGCCGGCAGCATCGCGTACTCCGCCGTCAGCCAGCCCAGGCCGCTGCCCTTGCGCCAGCGCGGTACATCGGTCTCGATGCTGGCCGTGCACATGACGCGGGTATTGCCGAACTCGACGAGCACCGACCCGGCAGGGTTGCTCGTGAATCCACGAGTGATCCGGATTTCGCGAAGTTCGTCATCGGCTCTGCCGTCGGCTCGTCTAGACACACAACGAGACTAGCCGGAACACCCGGCTAGAAATCGAAGACCTCGCCGGGAGACACCGCGTGGACGGGTCCCGAAAATTCGCTCTTCGCCTCGGCGATGATCTCCTCGCGCGAAGTCCACGGCGGAATGTGCGTGATCAGCAGTTCGCCGACCCCTGCCTCGCGAGCGGTGCGGCCGGCTTCGACACCCGACATGTGCACTCCCGGCGGGCGGTTGTCCGGGTCGTGGGTCCAGGACGCTTCGGCCATCAGAACATCCGCGCCCCGCGCCAGATCGAGCAGCGAATCGCATACTGCGGTGTCACCGGTGTATGCGAACACCTTGCCGGTGTCCGTCGTGAAGCGAAGTCCGTAGGACTCCGGCGGGTGGTACATCCGGTACGGAGTGATCGAGAGTCCCTCGTAGTCGAGCGGCTCTCCCTCGATCCACGGGCGGAGCTCGAGAACATCGGTCACGTCGTCGGTTTCGCCACCGACCTCAGCCGAGGCGTTGCCGAGGCGAAGCGCAGAACCCTCGGGTGCGTACAGCACCGCGCGTCCCGACGGCGGGTTCGGGTGGTACCGGCGCCAGACCAGAAGCCCGGAAATGTCGGCGCAGTGATCGGCGTGCAAATGGGTGAGGAAGATGTTGACCGCACCCGGATCGGCGTATCGCTGGAGCGCCCCGAGGATGCCGGGACCGAATTCCAAGACGACCGGTGTCATGCCGGGGCCGGTGAGCAGATAGCCCGACGCTGCGGAGTCCGGGCCGCCCACACTGCCCGAGCACCCCAGTACCGTAAGCCGCATGCGTGTCATGCTGCCACGACCGCTGGACGCATCTAAAACATTTGCCGAAGAATTCGTCGGCGAGTCCCCGTAGCTATCCCTCGAACGAGGGACGCGGAACCCGTTGAGGCCGCAACCACCACGCTGCGAGGACACCTGCGATCGCACCGAAGAGGTGTCCCTGCCACGAGATGCCCGGCATCGACGGCAGAACTCCCCAGAGCGCCGATCCGTACAGCACGAACACCGCGAGCCCGATGAGGACGTGAACGAACTTTCGGGTGAAGAAGCCCTGCACCAGCAGGTAGGTGATCCAGCCGAAGATGAGCCCCGACGCACCGATGGTGTAACCGTTGTTTCCGATCAGCCACGTGCCGAACCCACCGACGACCCAGATGATGGCGGTAGCCGCGAGGCCACGCATCAGGCCCGTCAGGAGTGCGAGAAACCCGAGAACGAGCACTGGGAGGGTGTTCGCGATCAGGTGTTCCCAGTTCGCGTGCAACAGCGGAGCGAACAGAATTCCGACGAGGCCATCGACGTCACGCGGCTCGATGCCCTCGCGGTCGAGACTGTGGCCCATGACCGAGTCGATCGCCTCGATGACCCACAGCAAGGCCGTGAACGAACCCGCGACCACCGCGGCGACATAGCTCGGTCGCGGTGGCGGCGCTGAACGGTCGCTCCGCAGGCTCCGCTCCGCAGGGGTTTCGTTCAGGCCCAAAGCTGTCCTTCCAGACGTTCTTCCGCCTCATCCAGCGTGCCTTCGTACGCACCGGTCGACAAGTACTTCCATCCGCCGTCGGCGACGATGAACGCAATGTCCGCACGCTTGCCGGCCTTGACGCACTTACGCGCAACACCCAACGCGGCGTGCAGGATTGCACCAGTCGAAATGCCTGCGAAGATCCCTTCCTCGGCGACCAACTCACGCGTACGACGGACCGCGTCATACGGCCCGACGGAGAAACGCGACGTCAGGACCGTCTCGTCGTAGAGCTCGGGGATGAAACCCTCGTCGATGTTCCGCAGGCCGTAGACCAGTTCGCCGTACCGCGGTTCGGCGGCGACGATCTCGATGTCCGGCACGTTCTCACGCAGGAAGCGGCCGGTGCCCATAAGGGTGCCGGTGGTACCGAGGCCGGCGACGAAGTGCGTGATCTCGGGCAGGTCGCGCAGTATCTCCGGTCCGGTCGTCTCGTAGTGCGCGAGCGCGTTGGCCGGGTTCCCGTACTGGTAGAGCATCACCCAGTCGGAGTGCTCGGCGGCGATCTCCTTGGCCATCGCAACCGCTTGATTCGAACCACCCGCGGCCGGCGACGTGATGATCTCCGCGCCATACATCGTGAGCAACTGCCGGCGCTCGACCGACGTGTTCTCCGGCATGACACAGATGAGCTTGTAGCCCTTGAGTCTGGCCGCCATCGCCAGCGAGATGCCGGTGTTTCCGCTCGTCGGCTCGAGAATCGTGGCGCCCGGCTTCAGCAGACCGTCACGTTCGGCCTGCTCGATCATGCGCAGCGCCGGACGGTCTTTGACCGACCCGGTCGGGTTGCGGTCTTCCAGCTTGGCCCAGATCCGGACGGGAACCTCGGCGTCCCACGCCGGAGACAGCCGTTGAAGACCGACGAGCGGCGTGTTGCCGAGGGCGGCGATCAGCGAGTCGTATCTAGCCACCGGCCACCGCGGGGAGGATCGTGACGTCATCGCCGTCGGAGATCTCCGTCGCAAGTCCGCCACTAAAGCGAACGTCTTCGTCGTTGACGTAGATGTTGACGAACCGGTGCAGCTTCCCCTCGTTGACCAGCCGTTCCTTCAGCCCGGGGTGGTTGGAGTCGAGGTTGTCGATCACCTCCGCGAGCGTCGAACCGGTTGCCTCGACGCGCTTCTGGCCGCCGGTGTGCGTGCGCAGAATCGTCGGAACGGAAACAGTTACAGCCACGGTCTCTCCCTCAGGACTCAGGAATAGCTTTCAACGATCGAAACAGGTTCTTCGGTGACGACGCCGTCCACGATCCGGTAACTCCGGACCTCATCGGTTTCCGGGTCACGGGTCGACACCAGGACATAGTGCGCGTTCGGCTCGGAGGCGTACGAGATATCGGTACGACTCGGGTATGCCTCGGTCGCCGTGTGCGAGTGATAGATGACGACCGGTTCTTCGTCGTTGCGGTCCATTTCGCGCCACAGCCGGAGCTGCTCGCCGGAGTCGAAGCGGTAGAACGTGGGCGACCGCTCGGCATTCACCATCGGCACGAATCGGAGCGGCTGGTCAGAGCCTTCCGGACCGGCGATGATCCCGCAGGCCTCATCCGGGTGGTCCGCGCGTGCATGCGTGACCATCGCCTCGACCAGATCCGCACGGATCACCAGCACGTCTGCACCCCTTAACAAAGTCTTCTGACTCAACGGTCGCGGATGATCAAGCATTCCCGCAAATTAGAGACAAACTGTGCCCTCTGGGCGGACCGTCGGACCCTCCGCTCCTCGCTCGTACCTCGCTGCGATGCTCAGGCCCTCCTCCTTCCGCCTAATCCCCCATCAACGCCTGAATGAGCGAATCTTGCATCCAGGTGAGCCAGTGATAAACCGGCAGGTGCGGGGCACGGGGATCGCCGGGCTCGAGTTCCTCGGGCATGTCCGGATGCACATCCAGCGCCGTTCCAAGGGCGAGACGGACGTCGTTGAGACCCGACATCCACGCATCGGCCTGCTCGAGAGTCAGCACGATCTTGCCGCCACCAGAAGGAAGCGTGCGCAGGATGACGTCCGCGGCCGCGCATTTCGCGTCGATGATGTCCGGCTCGTGCAGGCTGCGCAGCGCACCGTTCAGGTCGCTGCCGTCGTCTCGCTTGTCCGGCTTGTGAAAGTCCGGCAAGAGTCGCGCCAAGGCCGCCTCCTCGGGCGGTTTCGAGTGGCCGGTTCGCATGCCGGTGAGTTCGGCCAGCGGGTCCTGCGGACTCGAACTGGCGCGGTCCGACAGCATTCCGCGCACCGATTCGACGAGCGACCGCAGGACCGCTTCTTCATTGCCGTCGATTTCGGAGCGGAGCTTCGGCCCGCCCAATGAGCCTTTCCTGGTCCAGGTTCGCACCGTGCGGACGTTCTCCTTATTCGCTGCGCTGCAATGTGGCCCACAGGCCAGCGGCGTGCAGACGTTGGACGTCGTGTTCCATCTTGTCGCGAGAACCGCTCGTGACGACGGCCTTGCCTTCTTTGTGGACCTGCATCATGAGATCTGTGGCACGCGCCTTCGTGTACCCGAACAGCTTCTGGAAGATGAACGTCACGTAGTTCATGAGGTTGACCGGGTCGTCCCAGACGATGGTCACCCAGGGCAGCTCCACGTTCTCGAGGTACTCGGTGACCTCTTCCGGCGCCTCGGTTTCCTGCGGAGCCGACTTGAGCACAACAGTCGTCAGATCGACTAATCGCATATACACAGCGTACGACTCCGGCAGAGGCCCGCAACACCCAAGATGGGCATATGGGGCACTCCACGGCGCTGCTGACCGACCAGTACGAGCTGACCATGCTGGCTGCCGCGCTGCGTGATGGGACGGCAGATCGACCGGTCGTCTTCGAGGTTTTCGCACGTCGACTACCCGAAGGCCGCAGGTACGGCGTGACCTGCGGAGCACACCGACTGCTGGATGCGATCGAGGCATTTCGGTTCGGCCCCGACGAGATCGACATCGTCGGGAATTTCCTCGATGACCGCACGATCGACTGGCTGCGCAGCTTCCGCTTCGCCGGCGACATCGACGGTTATCCCGAGGGCGAACTGTTCTTCCCCGACTCGCCGATCCTGACCGTCCGCGGCACGTTCGGCGAGTGCGTGTTGCTCGAGACCCTTCTTCTGTCGGTGCTTAACCATGACTGTGCGATTGCCGCGGCGGCCTCGCGCATGGTCACCGCAGCCGACGGCCGCATGCTCTTCGAAATGGGCGGGCGCCGGACTCACGAACTCGCGGCCCCGTCGGCCGCGCGCGCCGCTTACATCGCCGGCTTCGCCGTGACGTCGAATCTGGAAGCGGTCCGTCGCTACGGCATCCCCGGGGCCGGGACCAGCGCCCACGCCTTCATCCTGCTCCATGCCGGACTCGCAGCCGACCCGGAGGCGACCGCGTTCGCCAGCCAAGTCGCCTCGATGGGACCGATGACCACACTGCTCGTCGACACTTTCGACGTTCGTACCGGTGTCGCGAAGGCGATCGACGCGGCGGGGCCGGACCTCGGTGCGGTACGCATCGACTCCGGCGATCTCGGCCGGCACGCACGCGACGTTCGGGCGCAGCTCGACGACGCCGGCGCCACCGAGACCCGAATACTGCTCTCCGGTGATCTCGACGAGTACTCGATCGAAGCGTTGCGAGCGGCGCCTGTCGACGGGTTCGGCGTCGGGACGTCGTTGGTCACGGGGTCTGGGGCGCCGACGGCGGGCCTCGTTTACAAGCTGGTCGAGGTCGACGGAATCCCGGTGGCGAAGAAAAATTCTGAGAAGGCAACGCACGGCGGGGAGAAGCGGGCGTTTCGCCGGATTGATCACCACGGAAGGGCGGTCGCGGAAATCATTCGGCCGCCGAAGTCGCCGCCACAGCCAACTCTTCGCGAACTTCAGGCATCGCTGATGCGGACGGGCGTCCGCACGTACCGCGAAACACTCGCCGACATGCGCGCCCGGTTGGCGACCGGGTTGCAATCCCTTCCTGCTCCCGGGCTGGATCTCACACCCGGCACTCCCGCGATTCCGACGAGCATGGAGACGTGAGCGTGCCGAAGGCTCACCACGACGTGCGCTGCTCATCGTCGACGTCCCGTTCGATCTCTGCGAGGGCGGCCTCTTGCGGTGGTCGGCGCAGACGCGACGACAGCAGTGAAGTCGAGCGAATTGCGCACCACGGCAGATCGATACGACGGCATTGCGGCAGCCCACGACTACCACATCGAACCCGGGTCACATTGGGCCGAGAACCCTGGCCCTCGCACCACCTGGCCGCCGCACCGTAGCGCCGGGACCCGCGGTGCGGAACTTCATCCCGCTCCGAATCTGTTGAAAATTCAATCAATCGTCTCCAAGGGACAATATTCGGGCACCCATTCCGGATTCAAGGGCGAATACCGAGCGGCACGAGACTGCAACAGCGGTTCCACGACCGCGGCATCACGGACGTCGACGTCGCAGGCATCGCGACCGACCACCGCGTTCGGGCAACAGTCCTGGATGCGCAGGTCGGAGGGTTTGGCTACACGAGTACTGCCGCGCGTCACTGCGGACGTCAATCCACTGATGAATCGGGCTGCATTACACGACCTTCACGAGGCTGGTGTGACGCCAGTAAGCGTGTCGGGCACGATTGAATAACAGTTCACTAACGAAAAAGCTGTTGCTGAGGTTTCGAAAGTTGCCTCAGGCATTGCGCGCGAGTGATACCGTCACGGCATTCACAGCTTTAACAGGTGCAACAAGCTTCTTGTTTTGCCTCAAATGTGTCTCGAAATCCACCGTATTGAGAGAGGAGCAGGTGCGTGCAGAAGGAAGACCGTGGCCGACTTCGATGGCGCCGCGCACTACCGCTGTTCCTGTCCGCGGGACTCGGCATGCTCTTGTTGAATGCGTTTCTCCTTGCCGGAGTACTACCGCAGAACCTCTCGATCACCGGACAGCAGGTCAAGCTGACCTCTAACGGTCGGCCGGCTGTGGCACCGGAGGGTCTCTCCACGTACATCGGAGTGACGCAGACGAAGAACAACGGACCCAAGATTCCCACCTTGATGGCCCACGTTCCGGAGATCAAGCTATCCGGCCTGTGTATGTCGCTCAACCTCACATTTCCGGTCATCGGGAGTTGGACCATCCAACTTCACTCGACGAAGGAAGTGGTCATTAAGGACATCAACGTGGCGGCCTCGGACGCTCACCTCATCAACGCCCGGCTCAACGCCGAGACCAACGACGGAAAGGCTCCTGCGAAGGACGCGAGCAACGTCGTTTCCCCGGTCGAACTCAACAAGAACGCCTCCGACGTCGAGGGTCTCGAGGGCGGCGCCGCAGGCCTGATGGGTGTCGAAGGGCGAGGAGCGATCTATGCCGACGAGCTGCGGGCCACGAACGAGAGCAACACCATCTCCGGTACGGCCAACCTGACCGGCTTGGGCATTCCCAAGATCGGCCATGGCAAGGGCGTCAAGAACTACGAGTGCTACTAGGGACTGAGCCAAATGTTCACACGATTTCGAGAGTTCCGGTGGACTCGACCGTTCTGGGGCGGGCTATGCGTGTTGGTGGCCGGCTTCAACACCCTCGTCTTTGCGCTGCCGTTCAACCCGGTCACCGCGATCGTCCACGCTGGACTCGGCGCAATCGGTGGCATCTTGATCGGCCTGATCGAGCTGTTTCTCGGACTGGTCATCTGGTTCCGCCAACAGCACAAGAACGTCGCCGGAGTGATCGCCGTCATCGTCGGGTTGGTGTCCTTCCCGGTCACCAACCTGGGCGGCTTCGTCACTGGAATGCTCCTGGCCGTCATCGGCGGCAGCTGGGCATTCGGGTGGACGCTTCCGAAGGGACGCGTCAGCGACGAAGACCTCGCACCGACCGAGGTACCAGCATGACCAAACAAGTTTCCCAATCGCGCAACCGCGCACCTGAAAGTCCGCAGCAATTCCCCAAGAGCGGGAAGGAACACCAGTGATCACGAAAATCAAGAATTGGTCGAATCGCGGCGGCAGCGCTCTCGCGGCCCAGACCGCCGAATTCCGCACCAAGGCTTCTGCTGCTGCGGACACGTTCAATGCCAACGTCCGGCATGCCGCGAACACCGCGCCATCGAACCGCACGCGATGGGGCCGCAGCTCCGCCGTCATCGTTCCGTCATTGGCAGTCGTCACCGGCCTCGGAGCCGCTATGACGCAAGGCGCCCTCGCCGCCAGCTTCAATGTTGCGGACAAGCCGATGTCGCTGGCCGTGCAGTCACTCGACGCACAGGGTCTCGACATCGTGGTGAGTTCGCTTAACGTGACGGACACCAAGGGCAACACAAAACCCGAGGCGATTCTGCACGCCGCCGTAGGAAGCGGAACGCTCACCGGCGTTTGTATCATCGCCTCACAGTCGATCCTGGGCGGCACCTACTCGGTCGTACTGTCGGTACCGCCGGACGCGGGCCTGGCCAATGGCCAGAACCTGCAGTTCGACGTAACTCGCCTCGTCGGCCACAATGTCACCCTCTCCAACGCGCTGATCGGCAAGTCCGCCGACCTCCTCGCGGTGAACGGGGTATCTCTCAACGGCCAGCCCGGTGGCTTTGGTGTCGACGGGAGCGAGGGTACGGCACATCTTGAAAACGTTGAGGGCACCGCGCGTGGCGCGACCATCCTTGGATCGCTCCAGGCTCCTACCTTTGATGCGTCCATCCATCCCGGGGAGGTGAAGAGTTGCTGACCGACACTGTGCTCGAGAACGCAGTTCCGGAAACCGAAGCAGTTTCCATTCCGTCGACGCGCCTGGAACGCGCCAGGTACGCAGCCAGCGACGCGCGGACCTGGTTCCGGGGATTCCGCCGCTCTCGACCGTTCTGGGGAGGGCTGTGGATGCTCGTCGGCGCCTATTTTCTGCTCGACATGTCGATGGTGCCGATTCAGCTCGTCGTCAAGGCGGGGCTGACCGGTCTCGGCGGGTGGCTAACCGGTGGCACACTGCTGCTCTGCGGTCTGACGACGTGGTTCTTCCCGACGCAAAAGCTCTTCGCAGGCGTCATCGGACTGCTCGTCGCGATCGTCTCCATCGTCGTCTCTAACCTCGGTGGACTGTTCCTCGGTATGTTCTTCGGTGTCATCGGTGCCTCGATGACGCTGGGCTGGGGACCTGCGAAACCCCGCACGTTCGGTAGGAAGAAGAAGGTCACCGACGAGGCGGCAGCGCAGGACACCGAGCTGGAAGAGATCGAGACTCCGGCATGACCCCCCGACGCGCGGACACCCGCCCGTGGGGCCGCCGTACCCTCGTCCGCACCGCAATGATGTTCGGCCTGGCCTTGTCCATCGTGCTCATGGCAATCGGCCCGGGCAACCTCGCCTCGGCGCTCGGTGGCGGTGCGCCCAAGGCCCCCTTCGACCCGATTCCGTTTCCGCAGACGGGTTGGCGCATTGCCAACAATCCGCTGCACCTCACGACGAAGTCGCTCGAGATCTACGGGATGTCGAAGGCGTACGTGGGCGATCGGATCCGGATGGCCAACGGACAGCTCAGCCCGGAGGACACCATCTACATGAAGGTACGCAAGCTCGAGCTCGACGATGTCAAGATCACGAGCGAGCGGCCCACCCACACGTGGCTCATGCAGAACCTCAACGGCGGCAAGGATAACAAGGCCCAAACGTTCACCATCGGCAACGATGTCAAGAGCACTACCGTTGAGCTCTGGGTCACCATCAACCAACTGAAGCTCTGCGTGACACCGCAGACCTTCTACACCATCGTGAACAGCGAAAAGGGTCAGTTCCAGGGCCGCCTGGACGAGGTTTTTGCGCTCATCGCGGAGGTCTTCAAGCCATACACCGAAGGTCCGCTCAAGAACGTCGGCCCGTGTATTCCGATCAAGGAGACGATCCCGCTGGTCGCGGTCCTGGTCAACGCCGGCGTTCCATTGCCCGAGCTTCCGGCGATCAAGGGCGACATGATGGTTTACGCGACGAAGATCACGACGCCAATCGATCAGCCAGCCATTCACGGACCCATTACTCAAGTGAGGATGTTCCAGTGACTGAGCAGCTGACTGAGAACACCGTAAACCGGACGCGGTGGGGCCGGACCTCGGCTCTCATGGTTGGTGGTGTCGCTACCACTGCCGCGATCGGTGCGTCGCTCCTGAGCCAGGGCGTCTACGCCAGTGAGTTCGTCGCCGCTGGTGCAGACAGCGACGTCATCATCAACGAACTCACGACGACGCACAACAGTGCGTTCGTCCGCGGTATGCACGTCAAGAACTTTGACGGAAGTCCGGGCATTCGCTGGGTTGCAACCTTCCAGGTACCGCACGCAACCGCAGACGGCTTGTGCCTGACCCACGCCATGGAGTTCCTGGGACAGCCAATGACGCTCTACATCAACATCGCCGGCGCAAAGCTCGACGTCACCGGAATCAACGTCGATATCCCGGAGGCCGACACCGACCTGACGCTTCGCGGCAATACGAACCTCGGCAAAGCTCCGTCTCTCATCGAGCCGGCGATCCGAGCCCTGGGCGCACCGTCCGTCGCCTACCTCAACGATGACGACGGCGTTGGCATCGAGGCGGAGGGCGGTGCCGTGCTCAGGGGTGCCAAAGCCAAGCTGTTGAGTGCGGAGATTATTAAGGCAACCGACGTCGAAACCCTCGATGCGAGGCTGATTCCAGGCGACGCAACCTGTTAGGCGGAAATCACGATCGACGGAATCCCCGACGATTGACCTGAACATCCGGACGTAGCCGGGCAAGGCCTGCATGCGACATCGCGTCGCATGCAGGCCTTGCCCGTTTACTCGGTCCCGGGAATGACGGAGCCATCAGCACTCCGCCGGCGGGACGTGCCAACTCGGATGAGGCTCCACGATCGAAGTTGTTCGTACCCGCGGACTCCCCTGGGCTCTTGTTCTTCCAGTTCGAAGCGCGGGTCGTTCTGGAGAGCCGTTGCTGTTCTTTCGTCGACCCGGATCTCCCCTGACGACCCAAGTGAGGTCAATCGGCTCGCGATGTTGACGGTGGGGCCGAATATGTCCCCGAGGCGGCGAAGAATCGGTCCGCTCGCTACTCCGACGTGTAGTGGTGGACGGTCGGCCGGCCAGTTCTGCAGGAGGTCGGCAGCAATGTCCGCGCCGTCGGCGGGCTCGTGTGACGTATAGAGGACCGCGTCACCGATGAGCTTCACGACGCGGCCGTTGTGAGCTCCCACCGCCTGCGTTGCGACTGACTCGAACAACTCGAGCAGGTCTGCCAGGTCAGCGGGTTCGGCAGTGCGGGACAGCATCGTGTATCCCGAGATGTCGGCGAACCCGACCGTTGCGCCGTGATTGGCACCGGGGTGCTTGCCGATTGCCATCGCCTTCCTGGCCACGAAAGCAGCGAGTTGGCGACGCCAGACGTAGGCGTGGAGTTCCTCGACGAAGGGAAGGATCTCGTTCGTCAGCTGGCTGATCGTGCTGGCGAAGCTCTCGGGCTTCTTCAGCGCAAGTTGGAACATCGCCTCGCCTTCGCTGTCGGCGAGCTGAGCGAAGATCTGACCGGTCAGACGCGACAGTCCGACGATCTCGTCGAACGTGCCGATGCCAAGGTCGACGGCTTGCTTGACGCGCTGTGCGGCAAACAGGTCGAGATCTGTCAACGACATCGCGGTTTCGTAGTCGGATTCCTCGACTTGGGCGAACCCCATCGATTGCCATAGCCGACGCCCGTCGGCGCGGTCGAGATCGGCGCGGTCCGAGAGCTGCCCGGGGCTCATCGTTCGAGGACCACCAAGCAACACCGCCTCGATGGACTCTGCGAATGCTTGCGGATCGAAGTCTTCCATTCCTACAGATTTACCGGCACGCGTCGCGGCCGTCACCGGATCGGTGTGGTGTCGAACCGGGAATCTCCCGACCCTGAGACGCACGTGTGACCTGGGGTGATGACCAATGACAGTCATTCACCCCAGGTCATACGTTCACATCACGCAGCCGCAGCCGCCTTGCTGAAGACTCGCATCGCCCGCCGATCTCCCGACCGCAATGCCGCAACGGCGGCCTTGACCTCGTCGAGCTGAACGAAAGTCCACAGCCACACGGCGAAGCCGATTGGAACGACGATGTACCAGTGCATCACGAGCTGGAACATCACCGTGAAGTAGAGGGTCAAGCCGATGATGATTGCACCGGCGATAGCGCTGACGATGGTTGACACCATGGTGTTCTCCTGACAAATTCGAAACGGTACGTTGCTGTACCAATCGATATTCTCAATATTGGTACACTCATGTACCACAGTCAATATGATCGTGACGACGGTCTCAGCCCCCGAGCATCAGCCGGAGCGCACCCGTCGGGTATCGAAGGGTGGGATGTGGAGTGCAAGGCCCAACGGACGGCGCAAGCCAGGTTGCACGGACCCGACTCATGGATTCGATGGCGGCAGTGATCTACGAAAAGGGGTACGCCGCGACAACCGTCGCTGACGTCGTGGCACATGCACGCGTATCCCGTCGCACGTTTTACGAGCACTTCAAAGACAAACGGGATTGCATGATCGGGAGCTACTCGGCGGTTGGCAAGATGCTTGTCGCAACAATCCCGCCGATCGATCCGGCAACCTTTCGCGATGCACACGAATTGCTGCATACCGGTGTCGAGAACTTCTTACACGTCCTTGCCACGCATCCGAGTGTGGCGTACTCCCAGTTCGTGGCAGTTCACGAAGCCGGGTTGACCACTTCGCCTCAGCGCCTCGCGACACAGGACGCGATCGCGCGAGAACTACTCAGTCTCACCGATCGCGCGGCGCAGTTCGACGCCAACGTTCACGTCCCGTCGCACCTGATCGCCATCGCGTTAGTGGGGAGCATCGACGTACTGATCGTGCGCACGATCGCCATGGGGCAGATGAGAAGGCTGCCGGAGATGGCGCCGACTCTTGTCGAGCTGATCGGCGCGGTCGTTCTCAATAAGAATCCCGATCCGCACGGGTCCGAGTGATCGGCGATCTCTATCGTTCCGGGGCAACGACCACCCCGAGCTCGGCAAGAAGCAGCACGGTGGCAGTGATTGCGGCTCGACGCGGGAACGGATTGTCCAGATTGGGCGAACCGAGCCGATGCGTCAGCGGAAACGGCCCGAGCGCCAGATCCCAGTGATGCGCGCGACAGACGGCAAGTGTGGTCCCCATGGGCGCGGTCACTTGCGCATGCTCGACCGCAACCTGCATGTCGTTCGGCCCGACTCGTCGACCGATATCGATCGATCCCTGCATCTGGAAGTACGGCACCTCCAGTGGCCGGGCCACACCGACCACGTTGAAGATGGGGATATCGAGAGCATCGATGTCAGCGCCGTGCTCGGCCATGAATCGGCTGCGTTCGGTGGTCGACAAGTCGCGAATCGCGCCCCGCAGATCCCACTCATCCGGGCGCTCGATCATGCCCTCGAGCTGGGCGATCGGCAGCATCGCCTTGAGTGCGGTCAAGACCAGTTCGGTGCCGACGATCGGGCCGATTTCGATGTCTTTGATCAGGCCGTAGACGTCGTCGGCGGTGGGGCTCCCCCCGACCGCACCGGCCCAGCACACGAGAGCACGCACCCGCCCGGCGATGTCGGGCTGATGCGCCAGCAGCGTCAATGCATCCGGGCTTCCCTTTGAGTAGCCGAACATGACGACGTCTGCATCGTCGGCGGAGTCGAGCGCTGCGCGAAGATCTGCCATGTTCGCCTCGCACCCGCGCGCGGGGTGAGCATCTGCCCTGACCACCGTGCTGCCGAACCCCTGCGCGACGGACTCCAGATCCTCGAGTCCGACCACCGGAATCGCACGATGCACAAAGCCGGGACAGAACATCAAGGCCGCATCGATGGTGCCTTGCGTCGCCGGCGGCAGATCGAGGCGCCAGTCCTCGACGTCCTGAGCGAGGTACCGCTCGGCAAGTCGCTGGCGGACCGGGCGCTTGTCGGTCCCCAGCAAACTGGTCGCGGCCCGCACTGCTCGCTCATCGCTTTGCGCCTCGGTCAGGAACAGGTCCCGCCACCGCTGACCGCACCACTGTTTGATCGCCGGGTCGACCAGTGCCCGGCGATCTGAATTGATGCGCTCGCGCACCGTGTCGATCAACTCGTCGAACTGGCTCCTGGCGAACAGGTCCGCAATATCCACGTCTTCTCCATACGATCGGTTCGTTGCACCTGGAATCAGGTTAAGCACCCCTCGGAATATCCGAATATAGGCGAGTTGTATACACACCGGATCTTGCCGACGGGAAGTGGACCTGCTGCACGGAAGCCGCCGGCCAATTTCACAAACTGCGGTCGAACTGCCGCATTTGCGAGAGATTGTGACGTCAATGGGGCGGTGGTGATCGTCGTGGCAGCGATGGCGAGTAATCGTCCCGGCGAGCGACACATAGCTGAAACCATAGATTACCAACCAATCAAGATCAGATAACTTGGCTCAACGTTGTCCGCACCAACAACAGGAACGGCGCAAATCATGCGCACGGCCACGATAAGCCGCTGCAGTCCGCACTTCTCGTCCTTTTCGATAACCGTGACCGTGCACCGGAAGTGGAAACCGCCGGAAGCACGCGACCCACGCGTTACCTGCGCGTTCCACCGATCCATGTCGTGTTGTGCGTGTGTGAACATTCCCACTTGCGTTTGAAGGACCCGCGGTCCGTCCTTACCGTTGAGCTATCGCTGAGCAAGGTGAGCGACATCGAGGTTCTCACACCGATCAAATCTCCGGCTGCCCGGACGACATTGACGCAAAAAATGGGGGACTCTCGTGACGACAACACCGGACTCAACTGATCCACGAGCTGTTCTGCATCGCTATGTGAGTGCGAGTCGTCGACTCGTCGAACTCGGGCACAAGCGCGTTGTCGATAGCGCACGGCGCGAGTCCTTCACCGGTCGCGTCGCGGTCATCACCGGCGGCTCGTCCGGCATTGGACTAGCGACGGCAGAAGCGCTGGCCCGGCGCGGCGTAACGGTCATCATCATTGCCCGCGGCGTCGGCGATGTGAAATGCGCCGTTCAAAGAATTCGTGACCACAACGGCACCGCGTACGGATATCCGTGCGACGTCACTGATCATTACGCCGTTTCCGGAGTCGCAAAGGCCGTGATCAAAGAGCACGGTCCCGTCGACTTCCTGATCAACTGTGCGGGTCGATCGATTCGCCGCGCCGTCGTCAGTTCGACCGATCGCCTCCATGATTACGAGCGCACCATGGCGGTCAACTACTTCGGCGCCGTCGACATGATTCTCGCGTTCTTGCCTTCGATGCGGGAACGAGGCCGTGGCCACGTCGTCAACATCTCATCCATTGCGGTGCAGACCAAGCAACCGCTGTTTTCGGCGTATGTCGCCAGCAAGTCGGCTCTGGACGCCTTCAGCGTCGTGGCCGCGGCCGAGAATGCCGACGCTGGAGTCTCCTTTACCTCCATCCGAATGCCGCTGGTTCGCACTCCGATGATCGCTCCGACAAGTGACTTCGCAACACTTCCGGTCGAGACTCCCGAACAAGCCGCGGCGCGCGTCGTTCGCGCGCTCGCCGAACGCCCCGACCGAATCGATACACCCATCGGAACTCTCGCCGAGTATCTCGGCTACGTCGCTCCGACAATTCATCGGGCCATACTGCACCAGGTTTATCGAGCCTTTCCCGAATCAGACGTCGCCCGGTTGACCGTGCCCCGGCGTCCAGCCACGACCGATTCCGCACCCGGAAACACCTTGGCCAAGAAGGTGTTCACCCCGCTCCTGGCGCTCCCTACGCCGGGCGTCAGGTTCACCAGGTGGGTGCCTGGGCTCCACTGGTGACTCCGCACGAAGGTGGGGCTGCGGCTACGGTGCGGAAATTCCGACATACATGAGGTGCTGAAGCGCTTCACTGAAGCGCCGACGCGATTCGCCATCCGGATGGCGCAGGTCTTCCAGGAGCATGGCCAATATCGCGCCATTGATGGCGACCGCGGTATTTCGAACGTCGAGGTCGGGGCGCAAATAGCCCACATCAACGCCGTGGCGAAGGTAGGAAGCCGTCATCTCGCGGGCAAAATCAAGTAGGCCGAACATGCGATCCCGAAGCGGCGCGTCGACGGTTGTCGCCTCGAACAGCAGGACTCGGGTCATGCGAGTGTCCGCGCCGAGAACGTCAATAAGTGAATCGCCAATTCTCGCGACTTGACGGCGATAGTCTTCTAACGTCCACGCGGCATCGGGCCGATTCTCATCGGCCAATGCTGACACGACCCGACCTACGAGATCCGAGATGACGTGATCGAGGATATCGCGCTTGTTTGCGAAGTAGCGGTAGAAGGTGCCGTGCCCAATTCCGAGCCGGCTCGCGATGTCGGCGATGCCGGTTTGGTGATACCCCGTTTCGGCGAAGCATTCGAAGGCCGTCGCCACGATGTCGCGCTGCAACTCCTCCTTCTGTCGCTCCCGCCGGTCCTGGGCCGTCATAGTGCGAATCTTACGTTCCCGTCCCGCGGAATCATTTATCATCTGGTGACATCTGATTCCCGACGGCTTCGTCGCGTTCGTGCGGCGGTGTCGTCACGGCCAGAACAGACATCTCGTCCACGCACCAAAACATCCACTTCGACACCAGAAACCCGACCGGAGGGCCCCAATGACAGCCGACCAACAATTCACCCTCGATGACCTGTCGGCCAAGAGCTACGACGAACTTGACACGCTTTACCGGTCTGGGACGGTCCCCTCCGATCTCGCCGTCCTCGACAACCGCCCCAAGGGCCGAATGCTCGCTGTGCGCGGGCTGGACAAGACACCTCTCGCGGGCCTCCTGCGGCTGGCGGCCAAGCTTCCCGTGTTCCCCTGGGATGGAAAGACACTGACCGCCGACGACAGTCAAAGCGGTTCCGGCATCAACCGGATTCAACTCGGCGCGTCGATGGACTGGTTCGGATTCAAGACCCGCGTCGAGAAGTCGGTGTTCGACGGCAACAACACGATCGTCCTCGACTACGAACAGCCGGGCAACCCGTGGTTCATTCGACAGATTCACGACGAACTGCGGGAGATCTCCCCCGGCGTGTTCCTTGGTCCCGCGATGTGGAAACGCAGCGAATCAGGTCCAGTGAATGTCCTGTGGTTCGCATTGTCGGTCGCGGGTAGCTAGTTCCAGTCATGGCTCAGCCCCCACAAGCTTCGGCACTGGAAAGCATTCAGTTCACCGCGACCGCGGCCGCTCCTAACGCTATTACCGGGCTCTTCAGTCGTAAGGAAGGGCCGGTCAAGGTCGCGAATCTTCTTGATGTGGACCGTCGCGGGTTCGACACCATTGGTGGTTTGGTCCGCAAGTATGGTCCGGGTCCGTTTTTTGTGCGGGTCGCGGCGGCGAACAGCATCCTGGTGACCGACCCGCAGGATATCGCGTTCGTGCTCGATGGTTCGCCTTCGAAGTTCGCGTCGAACCCGGGTAAGAAGCAGGCCGGGATGGTGGTGTTCCAGCCGGACGCGTTGACGCTGTCCCGCTCGCCGGAGTGGGAGGGTCGCCGCTCGTTCGCCGAGCATGTGCTGGCGACCGGTAAGCCGTTGCACCCGCTGGCGGCCCGGTTCCTCGACGTGGCGTACGACGAGGCGGACCAGCTTGCGGCCCTGGGCACGATCACGTGGGAGGCGATCAACGCCTCGTTCCAGCGGTTGACTCGCCGGGTGGTGCTGGGCGAGGCCGCGGCCGGGGACAAGCAGCTGACCCAGATTCTGCAGTCGCTGATGGCCGAGGCCAACGGGACCCCGGGCAAGGTCGGCGAGCAGTACCCGGAGTTGCTGCATTGCATCGGTCGGTACACCAGTGCACCGGAGGCGGGCAGTCTGGTGGCGTTGATCGCTGATGCGCCGGGCAAGATTTACGGTCCGGTCGAGGGTCAGGTCATTCACTGGTTGTTCGCCATGGGTGACACGCTGCCGGCGAACTTGCTGCGCACACTTGCGCTGCTGGCGACCCACCCGGTGAAGCTGACGCTGGCGCGGGAGGAGATCGGTGCAGCTGATCTGCACGACCCGCAGGCCGTGGCCAAGCTCGACTATCTGGCGGGTTGTATTTACGAGGCGATGCGGTTGTGGCCGACCACGCCGATGCTGGCCCGGGTCGCGCTCGAGGACATCGAGTTCCCGGGTGGTGCCACGGTTCCGGCGGGCACCGAGATCGTCATCCACAACATCTTCAACCACCGCAACGGTGACCGGATCGACTACGCGAACCGTTTCGCCCCGGATGAGTGGAGCAAGGGTGAGGCTGGCAAGGACCGCGCGTTGAACTTCTTCAGCCACGGCCCGCAGGGATGCCCCGGTGCCGGACTCTCGATCTTCCTCGGCCAGGCCGTGCTCGCCCGGCTCCTGCACAACCACGGCCTGGAAGACCAAAACAGCGGACTGACACCAGAACAGCCATTGCCCTACGCACAGAACTACTTCACGACTTCGGTCGGTCTAACACCAGCCTAAAGACCGTTCGGTACACAGAAAAAGGGGAAAGAAACACAATGAGTCTCCAGTGGTACGAGAACCCGTCCTTGCTCCTGCAGCTGAAGTCGCTGTCAGACGAGCGCAAGGACCTTCGCACCAAGAACTTGTTCGAGGCGCCGGACATCAGACCCGAGAACGGTCTTGCAACGGAGGCCCCGCAAGACGCGGTGCAGGCACGAACCTCCGAAGGCACCTATAACGACCTCGGCTGTCCGTGGATGGGTGCCCGCGGAACCGGCTTCGGCCGCAACGTCCCGATCGAGAAGACCATCGTCAACAAGAAGCGACTGCTCGATCCCGACCCGCGCGTCATCAGCCGCACCCTCATGGCTCGTGACACGTTCAAGCCGGCCGGCATCCTGAACGCACTCGGCGCAGCGTGGCTGCAGTTCGAGAACCACAATTGGTTCTTCCATGGCGACGGTGTAGCGGGGCGCAACATCGAGATCCCGCTGAAGGACGGCGACGACTTCCCCGAGAACCCAATGCGCATCCGGGAGACCATCCCGATGCACGGTGAGATCGAGGACGGCAAGCCGGCACCCGTGTTCGCCAACGTCGAAACCCACTGGTGGGACGGTTCGCAGATCTACGGCTCGGGCTCTGAGAAGCAGAAGATGATTCGAACCTTCGAGGACGGCAAGATCAAGGTCGACGACAGCGGTCGGCTCTTGCGCAGCGAGGTCCCCGGCGTCGACCTCACCGGCATGATGGAGAACTGGTGGTTCGGCCCCGGCCTGCTCCACACGCTGTTCTCCCGCGAGCACAACACCGTTGTGACCGAGCTGAAGAAGGCGTACCCGGAACTCTCGGACCAGCGTCTGTACGAACTCGGTGTTCTCATCGTCTCGGCCCTGATCGCCAAGATCCACACCGTTGAGTGGACGCCCTGCGTTTTGCGCCACCCGGCGCTGCAGATTGGAATGAACGCCAACTGGTACGGCGCACTCGGCGAGACGTTCCGCGACAAGATCGGCCGCGTCGGCGACAGCGAGGCACTGTCGGGAATCGTCGGTTCCTCGACCGACCACCACTCGGCGCCGTTCTCGCTCACCGAAGAGTTCGTCTCCGTCTACCGTATGCACCCGCTCATTCCGGACGACTGGAACTTCTACTCGCTCGAAAGCGGCGACCTCAAGCAGACCGCGTACTTCACCGAGCTCCAAGGCAGCTACACACGCGACTTCATGGACAAGTTCCAGATGGGTGATCTCTGGTACTCGATCGGTATGGCCAGCGCCGGCGCGGTCTGCCTGCACAACTACCCGAACGCGCTGCGGAACCTGACCCGTATCGACGGCCAGGTCACCGACCTCGCGACGCTGGACATCGTCCGCGACCGTGAGCGTGGTGTCCCGCGCTACAACGACTTCCGCGAGGCTCTCCGGATGCCGCGCCGGAAGACGTTCGACGAGATCACGCCGAACAAGCAGTGGGCCAAAGAAATCGCCGAACTCTACAAGGGTGACGTCGACAGCGTCGACCTCCAGATCGGTATGCAGGCGGAAAAGCCGCCCAAGGGCTTCGGCTTCTCGGACACCGCGTTCCGCATCTTCATCCTCATGGCCTCGCGTCGACTCAAGAGCGACCGCTTCTTCACCAAGGACTTCCGCCCGGAGGTCTACACGAAGACCGGTTTCGACTGGGTCAACAACAACGGCATGAAGGACGTCCTGCTCCGCCACTACCCGGAGCTCGAGCCGGTCATCGGCAACGCAGACCGTATGTTCGCGCCGTGGCCAGAACTCGGTGCCCCGGTTCCCGGCAAGCCGAACCCGATCGTTCGCCTCGCCGACACGGTCAAGGCCTACATGCCCTGGTGACCAACAAGTGATGTGTCGAGGGGGTTCGCCGCACCGGAGGGCCCCCTCGACACGTCCGCCGACCTGAAATTCCGCGAATCAACGAACACATTGGAGGCCCTCATGCCCGCTACACTCAGCGCGGACATCACCGTCAACGCTCCGCCGGCGAAAGTCCTGGCTGCCATTGCGGCCCTCACGGACTATCCCCTCTGGTCCGACACCCACAAGAAGTTCACGGTCGTTTCGACCGACGAGCAAGGTCGACCCACGAAGGCAGAGGCTACGGTGACGATCGGCGGCAAGCCGGACGATCAAGTCATCTCCTATGAATGGAGCGACAACTCCGTACGCACCACGCTCGTCTCGTCGTCCACGGGTGCCATGAAGTCCCAGCAGACCTCGTACACCGTCACACCCAGCGGCGCTGGTTCCAAGATGGCGTACGAAATCACCGCCGATCCGGCCATTTCGGCGCCGGGATTCATCATCAAGCAAGCGCTGAAGAAGACGGTGAACAACGCGACAGTCAACTTGAAGCGGCACATCGAAAGTAGCTGACGTCGAATCACTCTTCGGAATTCACGATGCCGTTGTCGGCCGCTGTCGTGTATGGAGAATTTCGCCGGCGAAGTATGTGAGCGTCCAGAGTACGTACAGCGAATTCGTCAGGTGCCCCCAACTCGGCCAGTCGTCGCGGTTATCCGACAACAGAATCGGGATCCCGACACCGAAGATCAGGACCCCAGAAACGACCAACAGCCACCGCTTGTCGATGACCAGCATGACGAGCAGCGGGACGATCCAGATCCAATGATGCGTCCACGAGATCGGCGAGATCAGCACGCCACACATCGCGACCGCGAGCAGGCCGTGCTGCGGATCGGCTTTTCGGGCGATGACGTACGCGGCGGCGATCACCGCGAGCGATGACGCGATCCAGGCAACCGACGACACTCGGCTGTGGTCGCCGAAGAGCCGTGCCACCTCACCGTGTAGCGACTGGTTGCGCCCGTAGCTCGTCGGGCCGATTCGCGTCGTGTCGAAGAGTGCCCTCGTCCAGTACTCGATCGTGTCGTTCCACGCGAGAACGGCCGCCAAGATCGACGCACCGACGAACCCCGCAACGACGTTGACCATCCCCCGAACATCGCGCCGGGCCAGGAAGAAGAGCAGGAAGACAAGTGGCGTCAGTTTGATTGCCGCGACCAGACCGACCGCCATGCCTCGCCACTTCCGGTTTGGCGCCAGGAGACAGTCCGCTGCGATGACGGCGACGAGCACCGCGTTGATCTGGCCGTAGCCCAGACCCGTGCGGACCGGCTCGAGCACGATCGCCAGCAGAGCGATCCCGAGGGCAGCGGTCATCCCCCGCACTCCCCCGAGGAATGTCCACACGATGACCGCGAGCAAGACCGTGGACACCGCTAGAGCCGCGACGCTGGCCGCGTGGAGCGGAACCATGGCCAAGGGCGAGAAAAGGATCGCGGCTATCGGCGGATAAGTGAACTCGAGTGGCACGCCACCGGCGAGTTCCGGAAGATGCCCGTAAAGATCCTGTCCGTCGAGCCAGACGCGGCCACCCATGCGATAAACCGCGAGGTCGGTGCCGATATAGCGCCCGACAAGCGACTTCGGGAACAACTCGCCGAGCGCGAGCAGCACAACGGTTGCCACCGCGGCTATTCCACTCAACCCGACAAACGTGCGCGTTGACGGGCCGAAGTGCATAAGAAGAAACGGTACCCTCGTCTCCGTGGCTGATCTGCCCGACGTTCCGTCGCTTCTCGCGTCAGCCGTACAGGCTCTGGGCGGTGTCGAGCGTGCGAACCAGTTGACGATGGCGGAGGCGGTCGCCGAATCCATCTCGTCGGAGCGTCATCTCGCGGTGCAGGCCGGAACCGGAACCGGTAAGTCGCTCGCATACCTCGTGCCGAGCATTCGGTACGCACTCGAGACCGATCAGACCGTCGTCGTGTCGACCGCGACGATCGCGCTGCAGAACCAGCTCGTCGACCGTGACCTCCCCCGCCTGGCGAAGGCGCTCGAGGAACCGCTCGGCCGGGCGCCGAAGTTCGCGATTCTCAAAGGCCGCAACAACTACGTCTGCCGTAACAAGACCGAGGGCACGGTTCCCGAAGATCCGGCCGAGGAACTGTTCGACGCTTTCGCGATCTCGCGGCTCGGTCGTGAGGTCCAGAAGTTGCACGCCTGGGCCGCGGAAACCGAAACGGGTGACCGCGATGAGGTGAAGCCGGGCGTTTCGGATCGCGCGTGGCGGCAGGTCAGCGTCAATTCGCGCGAATGCCTCGGGCGCACGCGCTGCCCGTTCGGCGAGGAATGCTTCGCCGAACTCGCCCGCGCGAAGGCCTCGAAGGCCGACGTCGTCGTCACGAACCATGCGTTGCTCGCGATCGACGCGATCAGCGGCATCCCCGTTCTGCCCGAGCACGATGTCGTCGTCATCGACGAAGCGCACGAACTCGTCGACCGCGTCACCAGCGCAGCGACTGCAGAGCTGAGCCCGGGCATGGTGACGATGGCCGCGCGGCGCTGCACGAAGCTCGTCGAAGACGGAGACGTCGATCGACTCGAAGCCGCGGCAGAGGCGTGGGACCAGCTTCTCGGCGAACTCGCTCCGGGGCGCTGGGATGAAATGCCCGACGGCGTCGCCGCGGTCCTCGCGTTGATCCGAGACTCCGCGTGGAACGTGCGCACCGCGCTCGCGCCGCCCGGACAGTCGGACAAGGGTGATCCCGACACCGCCGCTGCCCGCGGCGTGGCCGTTGCGGCGATCGACGACGTGCACGACGCCGCGGTCCGCGCACTCACCGCGTTCGACGCGGACCCGGCCGCCCGACGCGACGTCGTATGGCTCGCGTTCGACGAGATGCGCGGCGGTGCCCAACGTCGCGTCGTTCGAGTGGCGCCGCTCGCTGTCGGCGGCTTGCTGCGCACCCGGCTGTTCGAGCCCTCGACGGTCGTCCTGACCTCCGCGACTCTGCAGGTCGGCGGGTCGTTCGACGGCCTCGCGATCAACTGGGGCCTGCCGCCACAGTCCGCGGAAGAGATACCGCCTGGAATGGCGTGGTCGGCGCTCGATGTCGGCTCACCGTTCGATCACCGCAAGGCCGGAATCCTCTACCTCGCGAAGCATCTCCCCCAGCCAGGCCGCGACGGTCTGCAGCCCGCATACCTCGACGAGATCGAAGAACTCATCACGGCAGCAGGTGGGCGCACACTCGCACTGTTCTCGTCGATGCGCGCCGCCCGGGCCGCCGCCGAGGCGATGACGGACCGGCTCAGCACGCCGGTCCTCTGTCAGGGTGACGATTCGATGCCAGCTCTCGTGACGAAGTTCGCCGAGGACGAATCCGCTTCCCTCTTCGGCACTTTGACCTTGTGGCAGGGCGTGGATGTGCCGGGACCGTCGCTGAGCCTCGTCATCATGGACCGCATCCCGTTCCCGCGCCCGGACGATCCGCTGCTCGTTGCCCGACAGCGGGCAGTCGAATCCCGCGGTGGAAACGGCTTCATGACGGTCGCCGTCACGCACGCGGCGCTATTGCTCGCGCAAGGCACCGGGCGACTACTGCGCAGCGTCAACGACAAGGGCGTCATCGCCGTGCTCGACCCGCGCCTGGCGACCGCACGCTATGGCGGATTCTTGAGGGCATCGCTGCCGCCGTACTGGACGACGACCGATCCCGAACTCGTTCGGAAGGCGCTGCGCCGGTTGGTCGGAGACTAGCTGTTGGCGCGCTTGGGCTTCCCCGTGCAGAGCCGCCGATGCAGAATTCGTGCCGATCTCATGCCCGGTTGGACGGCCCGCTTGGACGCACAGTTCCCGTCCGACAGAGATTGTTCGACATCAGTCACCGAGCAGTTCCTTGACCCGGTCGGACTCGGCGAAACCGCGGAAGCGTCGCCGGATGACCTCGTCCAAGATGCCGTGCTTTCGCGATGCCGCAATCGCACGCGGAGCAAAGCGGAGCGCTTCCTCGATCATGTCCTCGGCGGTGATGCCCATTTCGAGGAGTAGTTGCGCCAGCGTGTAGTTCGCATTCCGTTCGAAGAAGACGTTGATGCCTTCTTCGATCGCGGTGCGAATCGGCCGAGTCGTGCGCACGTCGCGAAGCAACTCGAAGGCGACCAGGAGGAAGTCCTCGATGTCGCTGGCTTCGATCGTGGTCGTCAGCCCGCGACCATCGCTCGACGAGTTGATCGCCGCCACGATGTTGTGCGCGATGTCGGCCGGATCGGTCTTGTCCCGTTGGACCATCGTCGCGAGTTGTTCGGCGACCCCGTGCAGGAATGCGTCAGCGCGCTGCTCGGCGTCAGGGAGGATCCGCTCGACGATTCCTCCGGTCAGTTGCAGAACGCGACCGAGGCCCTTCGTTTCGACACTGCGATTCTTCTTCAAAGCGTCCACAGCGGCCTGGTACACCAGAGCCGCGGACGAGCGCCGAACGAACTCGCTCTGATAGATCGCGCCGATCAGGCGCTGAAACGCGGGAACGTTCTCGAGTCGCCCAAAAGCCTCTTTGACGCCGTTCTCCAGATCGAGGCTCGATTCCGGGTCGAACAGTCGGTCATGGATTCGCACGGCGATCTCGGACAGCAGATCGACAAAGGTGTCCTCGAAGCGCCATTCGAGCGCGTACTTCACCGCAACGCCGCGGACCTGCTGCGGGCTGACGACCTCACTGAGCGTGAGCTTCTCCGCGGCGATCATTGCAAGGCGGACTTCTTCGTGGACCCAGCGCACGAAAAGCTCACCCGACAGTTGCTCGTTGCAGTAATCCACGAGCGCGTCGAGGAGGGCGGCCGACTTGTCGTCGGGGATACCGGGTGAATCCACCCCGCAATCCTATGGGTTGATCTTGGCCGGAAGGTCAGCTTTGTGGGCGGGGCCACGCGAGGCGCGTGAGTTTGCCGCGACCGCGCAGTTCAACGAGTTCGCCGACTTCCCAGTGCGCGCGTTCTTCATCTCGAGCGAAATTGACGGTGTACTCCGAGGCGACGACGCGACCTTCGTGCTTCTTCGCAAGCTCGGTGAGACGCGCGGCCTCATTGACCGGCTGACCGATCACCGTGTATTCGAATCGAGTACTCGAGCCGATGTTGCCGGCGAGCACCGTGCCCGCGGCGACGCCGATGCCGGCCTGCATCTCAGGATTGCCGACGAGCGCCTCGTGGAGTTCGCGCGCCGCTTTGAGAGAATCGCCGGCAGCGTCCGCGGAGTATGCGGGAGCACCGAAAATCACGAGCGCCTCGTCACCGATGAACTTGTTGACGAAGCCGCCGTTGCGCTCGACGACGTCGACGACGATGTCGAAGAACCGATTCAGAAGGTCCACGACCTGTGCCGGGCGCATCATCGCGACCTTTTTCGTCGAGCCGACGAGATCGATGAAAAGAACCGCGACGAACCGAACATCGCCTTCGCGATTGGCTCCGGAGACGAGTTCGCGCTCGGCCACATCTTCGCCGACATGATGTGCGAGCAGTTGCCGGAGTCGGAGGTTCTCGGCTTCGAGTTCATCGATCCGTTCGGCGGTCACGTCGCCAATTGTCGCAGGCTCACCCGCGCCAAGAGGCGCGGTAGACGAACGAAGGACTTTGTCCAGTTCGTTATCCCCGTGGCTACGAAACGTGATTCACTTTCGCGGCGATAAGTTAACAACTGCATCAATAGTGATCGTTTTCCCCTTCGGTCACACCAGCTCCACCGGATGCCGAACAACCGACGGATTGAATGCTGATGAGACCACTGACGAGACGTGAAGCAATGTGGGCGCTCGGCGCCGCAGCGGGTGCCGCCGCGGCCGGAACCGTCGTTTCTTCGGCAGATGCGGTGCCACTGCCCCCGCCCGGTGGACCGATTCCCGACATCGCACCGGTTCCGGTGTCCCCGCTGGGGTATCACTCCCCGCCGTTGCAGCCGTACGTCGACAAACTCCCCATTCCCGCGCGCCGAGGAAACTCCGGGCAATTGTCGATGGTCGCCGGACCGCACAGGTTCCATCGCGACCTCCCGCCGACCCGAGTATGGGGTTACGACCAGGCATATCTCGGACCGACGCTGATCGCGCAGAGCCACGTCACTGCCAATCTGACGGTCACCAACCAACTCGGCGTACATCCGCTCGCGCAGCACGTCGACACGACGCTCCACGGCGCCACCGAAGAAGACAAGACGAACCCGCGGTCGAACATCCACCTGCACGGCGGTGTCACTCCCGCGTCGTCGGACGGGCACCCTTACGACACGGTGCGCAACGGCGGGGCGATCACCTACAACTATCCGCATCGCCAAGAGGCGATGACCCTCTGGTACCACGACCACGCGGTCGGCATCACACGGCTCAATGTGCACGCCGGCCTGGCCGGGGCGTACTGGATACGCGACGAATTCGACACGGGCGAGGCCGACAATCCACTTGGCCTACCCAGTGGTGAGTACGAGATCCCGCTCGTGGTGCAGGACAAGATCTTCCGTCCCGACGGCACCATGGTCCCGCTTCTGTGGTTCTTCCTTCCGACCAACTTCAATCAGGCCGGCAACTTCGGCGACGTGGCCTGCGTCAACGGAGTCGCGTGGCCCCGACTCGACGTCAAGCGCGGGATCTACCGCTTCCGGTTCGTCAACGGCAGCAATTCGCGCAACTACCAATTCACACTGAGCGAAGACGTGCCGATGTGGGTCATCGGCAGCGATCAGGGTCTGCTCAACGCTCCCGTCAAGGTCGAAGACTTCGGATCGATGCCGGGCGAGCGGTACGACGTCCTCATCGATTTCCGCAACGTTCCGCCGGGCACCCGCATCGTGCTGCAAAACGTCGCCAACAACTCGGTGGGCGACGCCGCGTTCATGATTCAGGCGCTGCCGAACATCATGGAATTCGTCGTCGGCCCCGAGAAAGGCTTCACTGGCGGGATCCCGAAGCGCCTGCGCGGCGGACCGGGACTCCCGGCGGCGATTCCGGGCCTCACCAAGCCGGACCGAGTTCGCTCGATGACGATGCTGACACTCCTCGACGAGGAACGTCCCCAGAGCGGCGCGCCCGCCATGAACACACTCAACAACCTGCGGTTCCATACCGAGGACGTCGAGATGGTGCCCTCTGGCTCCGTCGAGCAGTGGGACCTCATCAACAGCACCCTGGTCGATCACCCGATCCACATCCACCTGTGCAAGTTCCGCGTCATCGGACGTCAGCCGTTCAACTCGGCGGCCTACTTCGGCTCGAACCCGCCGCCTGCCGAAGA
This sequence comes from Nocardiaceae bacterium, assembly GCA_021372355.1. GTDB lineage: Bacteria > Actinomycetota > Actinomycetes > Mycobacteriales > Mycobacteriaceae > Smaragdicoccus. The sequence continues at coordinate 94,776 of JAJFUQ010000005.1, forward strand.
AGGCCGGCGGTGGAACCCCTCGGCCGACAACTACGTCATCGGCCCGATGGAGCCTCCGGAGCCCGAGGAGGTCGGCTGGAAGGACACGGTCGCGTGCCCGGTCGGCTTCATCACGCGCATCCTCGTGTACTTCCCGTCACGCGACGAGATGGGATTCGACCCGGACGCGCCCTTCGCCGTCAACGAGCCGATCCCGACGACCGGAATGTCGATGCCGGGGATGTCCATGCCCGGCATGTCGATGCCGATGCCAAAGACCACGTCCGGGTCGAAGCAGGCGCAGGGATACGTCTGGCACTGCCACATCCTGGACCACGAGGATCACGACATGATGCTGCCGATGCGGGTGATGTGACCGCTAGATGACGGTGGGCGCGGGCGGGAACGACATCGGGAACTCGCCCTTGATGTCGACCATGACGCATGTCGGATTTCCACCGGCGTTAAGCAGTCGCCAGCCGGGGACGGTGATGAACCGACCGCTCGACATGTCGGTCCGTCCGGCGCAGTATTTGTCCATCTCGGCCTCGGTCGAGAAGGCACACAGCCAGTGCACTCCGCCCATGGACCCCAGGTACACGTCTTCGTCGTCGGTCAGGGGCACGAACAGCCAGGCCTGGCGGAACGCCTCGCGCAGCACGTTGGGCTGACCGGCGCCGCGGTAGTACGCGCCGATCTCATCCCGCAGTGTGACCAGTCCGTCGATCATCACAGCTCCTCTGACAGACGAATTCATCTGGTTCATCGCCCGGGGAGCGTGCGTCCGTTACGGCTCGGCTCGATCAGTCGAGCGCGACCTCGCGGAATGCGGAAAGGATGCGGTGAGTGAGACCCCAGATGACCAGGTTGTCGAAGGGTGCGGGCTCGCCCGTGCGAACGTTCCACGCCGGCCAGGGCCCGACGAGGCGGTTCGGGTATCGGATGCGGTAGCTCGAGTCCGTGATGATCGACAGCGGAATCCAGTGCGCGCCAGCCACTTCCCGCGGATCAGGCGAGAAGGGCACCGCTTCGGGAATGTGGAAGACGACCGGTGTGACGACGCCCTTCATAATTCGTCCGCCGATGTCATCCAGCCGACCGACAGCCTCCCCCAACTCCACTCCGACCTCTTCGAAGGCCTCGCGACGAGCGGTCGCGACCGCGTCCACGTCGGTCGGATCGACTTTTCCGCCGGGCAGCGCGGCATGCCCAGACCACGGATCGCCGTCGTGCTTGGTGCGCCGGATGATCGCAAAACGAGGATCCGCCTCGGCGGTGATGATGAGTGCGGTGGCCGCCTGCAAGCCGTGCGAGAGCTCGATCGTGTTCGGGCGGTGGGCCGACACTCGGCGGAGTACGTCATCGAGACTCACGGTTACCAACCTACGACTAGGTTCGAATCATGAATATCGGCGGGCAGCTTTTCGCGCACTTCTACGACCGGATTTTCGAACGCATCGAACGTGCCGGCCTCACGGACCTGCGTCGCGAACTGCTCAGCTACGCGACGGGCGACGTTCTGGAGATCGGCGCCGGCACGGGCCTCAACCTCGCGCTGTACCCGGATGCCATCGAAACTCTGACGCTGGCCGAGCCAGAGGGGCCGATGCTCAAGCAACTCGCGCACAAGGTCGACGGGCGCGTGCTGCAGGTGGTCGAAGCGCCAGCCGAAGAGTTGCCGTTCTCCGTCGAGACGTTCGATACCGTCGTTTCGACGCTTGTCCTGTGCACCGTCAATGACCCGGCACGAGCCCTCAGCGAGATCCGGCGGGTGCTGCGTCCCGGCGGGAAGCTGCTGTTCCTCGAACATGTGCGAGGCGACGGTTCGATCGTCAAATGGCAGGACCGGCTCAACGGCATCAACAAAGTCATCGCACACGGCTGCAATTGCAACCGAGACACCCTCGCGTCGATCCGCGCGGCGGGCTTCACCGTGTTGCGGGTTTCGAACGACAAACTGCCCAAGGCACCGGCGCATCTTCGCCCGCTGATCTGGGGAATCGCGCAGGCGTGACCTAGCGCGTGTCGCTGTCGATGAGCATCTTGCCGCTCTTCATGACGATGTGGAACGTGAGCGACTTGGTGGTTCCGCCCGCGGTCAGACTTGCGAGGGTCACATCGATCGAACCGTCGGATTGGTTCGGACTGGGCACCTGAATGTTCCGGTAATTGGTGACCCCGTGCGCCTTCCAGTAGGTGACGAACTCATCCTGGGACCCGTAGACCTTCTGGGCGGCCGGAGTCAGCATGTCCCACGACTGAGCGATGGTCGACGAACCGGAGATCAGATTCGTGTAGAACGAATCGATCAGAGTGGCCGCCGCGCCGCCGTTGACGGTGCCGTCGCTCTCCGTCTTGCCGAGGTCGTCGGTCTGCTCTGTCCCGTTGCCCAGCCCGAGACCGGCGATGCCGCCGTCGAGGTTGCTGATACCCCAGATGACGCCACCGAGCGCTACGAGCACGGCAATGACTGCAGCCAGATATCCAAGCCCGGTTCGACGCTTCGGCTTCACCACGGGATACGGCTCACGCGGGGTGGCGTATCCGGCGTTCGCAATAGGTCGACCGACGGGGATCGGCTGCTGGATGTGGGCCGTTCGCTGGGTCGGCATCACCTGCGTCGCCGTCGCCTTGACCGGCCCGGCGTTGACGAACTGCGCGAGGGCGTTCTCGGTCTCCTGCATCGACGGGCGATTCCGGGGATCGGGATCGAGCAGTGCCGTCATCAGATCGGTCGCCGGTCCGGCGCGGTGCGGAGTGCTCACCTGCCCGTTGGCTGCGGCATAGAGAATCGCGAGTGGGTTCTCCTTGAGCCCGTACGGCGGCTCCCCTTCGAGTGCATGGAAAAGCGTTGCACCCAAACCGAATACGTCGGAGGCGGGCGTCGGCTCGGCGCCGCGCGCGATCTCCGGCGGGATGTACGCAGCGGTACCGGAGACGAGTCCGGTCGCGGTGAGGGTGGTGTCGCCGACGGCCTTCGAGATTCCGAAGTCGGTGATCTTCACCTTGCCGTGGTCGTCGATGAGGATGTTGCCGGGCTTGACGTCACGGTGGACCAACCCGGCCTTGTGTGCGGCAGCGAGCGCGGCGGCCGCCTGACGACCGATCTGCGCGACCTCGGAAAGCGGCAGCCTGGACCGCCTCGCGAGGATCTGCGACATGCTCTTGCCTTCGAAGTACTCCATCACCAGGCACGGATCGCCGTTGCTCTCGGTGATGTCGAAGAACACGATCGCGTTCGGGTGCTGCAGCTTCGACGCATTGCGCGCCTCGCGGATCGCGCGCTGGCGAATCAGTTCGCGCTCGGAGTCCGGGAGGCTCGGCTGAATCGGGATCTGCTTGATGGCGACGACGCGGCCGAGGCGCTCATCAATCGCGCGCCAGACAACACCAGTACCGCCACTGCCGATCCGTTCGACAAGGCGGTAATGACCCGCGATTACCTGGCTGGATTCGATGACGTCTCTCCGGTTCTGGTCTTCGATCGTCGATTGTACGGGCCATGCCGGTCAGACTGTGCCCCACGACGCGTTACGGTTGGGCCCGAATCGGCAAAGAAAGAGGGTCATGGCCGAGTTCGCCGACGTCTATCGCACACATGTGACACCGGTGTGGCGATACGTGCGCGCTCACGTGCCATCCGACCCAGATGCCGAGGATGTGACGAGCGAAGTGTTCACGCAGGCCATGCGGTCGTGGGCTCAGTACGACTCCACGCGCGGCCCGGTCGCGGCCTGGCTGACGGGAATCGCACGCAACTGTTTGGCCGCCTGGTGGCGTAAGCGAGGTCACGAATTTCCCTTCGACGGGGAGGCCGTCGACTCCCCCGCACCGGATGATCCGGAGGGCATCGTCCTCGCTCGCGCCGGGGCCGAGGACCTCCGCCGGCTCCTGCGGCACTTGACCGCGAAAGAACGCGAAGCCGTCGCGCTGCGCTTCGGGTCGGAGATGACCTCGGAGCAGATCGGCGCGACCATGGGAATCTCGGCGACCGCCGCGCGAATGCTCGTCTATCGCGCCGTCGGCAAGCTGCGGGAGGTGATGAAGTGACACCCGAAGAACTGGAGAACGAGATTTCCCAGGCCCTGGCCGGTAAATCCGCAGATCCCGCGTTGACCTGGCTCGCGTCCGAATTCCGTACGGAACCGCCCGCTCGCCTGCGTCGAAGGATCGGCCGGATGGTGTGGCTGCGGCGGTGGTCAGCGGCGCAAGTGGCCGCCGCAGTGCTCGGCGTCGTGCTGTTCTGGCATGGCCTCAGCTCGATCGCTCTGGGCCCGTGGATCGCCACGAACATCGGTGAGCCCTACGCCCCGCACGCCACCCTCGAAGGCGGACTCGCCGCTATGGCCGTCGGCACGGTCGCGATCGCGTGTCTCCTTCGCCGCGAGTGGTTGCCGGTGACGTTGCTGGCCGCCGTGCCTCTCGGTCTTGCCTACGGCGCCCACGGTGTCACGGAAGTCGGTGTCTTCGCGTGGGGCGCGGTCTTCCATCTCACCGAGGGAATCGCCGCGATCGCAGTTCTCTACTTCTGGTGGCGCACGTCACGTTACAGACGGCGGGGTACGCGCAAAGACTAGGTGTGAACACCTTACGAACGGCGATCCCGACCTGGGCTCGGGTGGCTTTGGGAATCACTGCGATTCCACACCTCGTGACCGGATTCTGGGCAGTGCTGGCACCCGCCAATTGGTACGCGAACTATCCCGGTTTCGGCGAGCCTCTGGTCGCCGCCGAACCGCCCTTCAATGCTCATCTCGCAAGCGACGCCGGAGTCGGTTTCCTCGCGGTCGGTGTGCTGCTGCTCCTGGCCGCGATCGTCGGGGACCGCGTCCTCACGCTTGCCACCGCGGCTGTGCTGTTCGTTTTCTCGGCTCCGCACCTGGTCTTCCACCTGCTGAATCGTGGCGACTTGAGCACTACGGGATTCCTCACCGGCATCGTGGGTCTCGTCGTGTCCATCATCCTGCCGGTCGTTCTCGTCCTCACCATCAAAGTCACCGAAGGAGACTGACCCCATGCGCGCTCTCAAGAAGATGTGGAAGTACACGAAGGTCATGGCGAAGGCCAAGCGGAATCGCTCGGACATCTTCAAGTGGCTCATCCGCCGGCCGCTGATCGGGTTTGCCTACTTCATCTACGAGGTCGGTCTGATGTTCAGCAACCGGATGGACCCCAAGCTGAAGCAACTCGCGGAGATGAAGGCCGCGGCGATGGTGAACTGCGAGTTCTGCATCGACATCGCGTCGGCCCTCGGCCACGTCTCGGGCATGACCGAGCAGCAGATCCTCGACCTCCCCCGCTACCGCGACAGCGACGCGTACACCGATGTCGAGAAGCTCGTCATCTCGTTCGCCGAAGCGATCACGCGAACTCCGGCCATCAACATCGAGGACATCCGCGAGGAACTTCTCACCCACTTCACCAAGGGTCAGGTCGCCGAACTCGCTGCCGCAATCGTGTGGGAGAACCAGCGTGCTCGCCTCAACCAGGCACTCGGTGTTCGCCCGACCGGGATGGCCGAGGGAATGGTGTGCATGATCCCGGAGCGTCCGGCGCAGTAATAACGCACTGATCGTGACGATTGGCCTGCAAAACCCGCAGGCTAATCGTCACGATCGCGCTCAGGCCGTCTCCCGCGCATGCTCGTAAAGGTCCGGATCGTGGGCACACACGACCAACAGCCGGGGCTCACGGCGTTGATGCAGTTCCGCCAGCCGTTCCTGACTCGCGCGGAGAGCCGTGAGGTCATGCGCGACCACTCGTTCCTGGAGGGCGAGCACCGGCGAAACCTTGCCCCGTCCCTCGACGACGCTCCAGTGGTAGAAGGCATCGCCTGCATGCAGAACCCATCGATGACCCGCGTCGACCGCGATCGCGGCGTGACCGCGGGAGTGGCCGGGCAGCGAAACCATGACGATGCCGTCGAGCAGTTCCTTCGCGGCCGCGAATCCCTGCCACGCCTCACCAGCAGGCTCGTGCTCGACGAGTTTGGCGTTCAAGGCCCAGCGCGTGTGCTGGTAGCGAGCCCGTTCCATCAACTGCTTCGGCTTGCGAACCGCCTGCGCCTCGGTCTTCGTCACGTGCAGCGTCGCATCCGGGAAGTCCGACGCCCCGCCGACGTGATCGCCGTCGAGGTGTGTGAGGACGATATGGCGCACATCATTCGGGCTGTGCCCAAGCCGTTTCAGGTGAGCCACCGCCGTTTCCTCGCGATCCAGCGTGGGTCGAGAAACGAAACGGATCGGACCGACGCGACTCCCTGGATAGGCGATGTCATCCAGCCCGAATCCGGAATCGATGAGGACGAGACCGTTCGCTGTTTCCACGAGCAGGACGTGGCAGACGAGGTGCGCACCCGGATAGTGCATGGTTCCGCAGTTGAGGTGGTGAACCTTCATAGCCCATTCTGCGTCGCGAGGTCATTCAGTCGAGGCAGAACTCATTCCCCTCCGGATCGGCCATGACGATGTGGCCACCCTGGAGCGGCGGCGCCGGCTCGAATCGCGACAACCGCGTCGCCCCCAACGAAACCAGCCTCATGCATTCTTTTTCCAAGGCCGCCATTCGCTCGTCGCCCGACAAACCCGGCGCAGCGCGAACGTCGAGGTGAACGCGGTTCTTCGCGGTCTTCCCCTCGGTCACTTTCTGAAAGAAGATCCTCGGCCCGTCCCCCACGATCGCCGACGCGTCATTGCGCCGCTCAGGTGGCACACCGAACGCGTCCAGAGCCGCATCCCAGCTGTCGAAACCCGATGGCGGATCCTGGATGCGATACCCGAGCACCTCGGCCCAGAACTGTGCCAGACCGGCTGGATCGGCGGCATCGAACGTCACTTGAATCTCGCGAGACATGCGTTCAGCCTGCCATCCAGAACCGCTCCATAGTCGTCGACTTGGGTGCAGTCTGGAGGTACGGAGGTTCTCCAGAATGAGCTGGACCCACGAGTCGGAAACGCCCGCACGCTCGCGACAGATCGTGCTGGTGTCTCTGCTGTGTGCCGCGGCGGTCTTCTATTCGACGTGGATTCTCGAATTCGTGCTGTTCGATGTCGAGTCTCCGGTCGGGTACGTCAGCGAACTCTCGGCCCGCGGCCAACCGTTCTCTTGGTTGTTCCGCACAGGCGACTTCCTCGGTGGCGTTGCTGCGGGCCTGGCCGCGTTACTCGTATTGCGGCGACGCCCGATGCCGGTGCTCAATGTGATCGCGTGGGTGGGTATGGCCGCCTTCGGTTGGTTCACCGTTCTCGACTCGCTTCTGCCGATGTCGTGTGCTCCGCACTCGGACCCGCAATGTGCTGCCCGACTTGCCGCACATGAACCCCTGACCGACCAGATCCATCTGCTGACCAGCACTGTCTCTACCGGCGGTGCGATCGTGTCGATGCTGGCCTTCACGGCCATCACCCTCAAACGCCCGGCGCGATGGCTGTTCTCCCGAACCTGCGCCTTCGCGGCGACCGGGCTCATGGTGGTGTCGACGGTGTGGACGTTGGCGGCCGTCGCTCTCGACAGTCTCGGCAAGCCGGCCGATCTTGGAACCGCACAACGCGTGCAACTCCTTACGATTACGACGTGGCTTGTCTACGCCGCCGCGACGATGGTCCTGGCGAGGCGGAACCTGAGGGTTCGATGATCGACGTGCCCGGCGGACGACTGCACGTCGTCATCGACGGGACGGGACCCCCGGTCATTTTGTGCAGCGGGCTGGGCGGCCGCTCGTTCGACTGGGACGACGTCGCCAGCCGTTTGGCGGACCGTAGGGTCATCAGATTCGACCGTCCGGGAGTCGGTGGCAGCCCAGACGACGGCGAGTTCCCCACCGTCGCCGGCGAGGCACGACGCATCGCATCTGTGCTCACCGCACTGAGGATCGACAAGGCCGATGTGGTCGGTCATTCGATGGGCGGCTTCTATGCCGAAGGCTTCGCGCGGCTTTACCCCGATCGTTGCGGGCACCTAGTGCTCCTCGATTCGAGCGTCCCCGACCAGCGGCCGGTCCTTCCCCGGCGCTGGCGGCTCGCCGTTGCCCGCGCCGTCGCGTCGGTGGCTCGAACCAAGACCGGCACATTCCTCGCGGCGGTCGTCCGCGAGTACGTTGCCTACCCCGAGCTGTGCAACGAGATTCGGCAACTGCGCCGGGACGCCCCGTTACCGGTTGCTACGCACGTCGCGATGGCCGACACCGGACGTTTCAGCCTGCTCGGTCGACGCTGGCTCCGCCTACAACAAGACCTCTCGCGCGAACTGAACGCCGAATTCACCGTGATCAGTCCGTCCGGGCATCGAGTGATGATCGATCAACCCGACGCGGTCGCGGCTCTGTTCACCGCATGAGAAAGTTCCCCGCACCTCAACGAGGTACGGGGAACTTTTCAGTCAGCTAGGACTCAGAGGTCCCAGGGCATGTACGCCTTGACCGTGTCCGCGAGGCGGACAATCGGGTTCGGCTTGCCCGGTACCGGAGAACCGAGTTCGGCCCACGGCGCGAACATCCGGTCCGCGCTGCCGATGACCGGCTCGAGCTCCGGGTAGTGGCGCAGCAGCACGTCCTTCATGCCGTTGTTGTTGACCCAGTCGAAACCGACCTTCGTGTAGACCTCCGGACGGAAGTCCTTGGTGAAGAAGCGGTCACTCTTGAGTCGACGCGACGCCATGACGATGAAGATGCGGAACGCCGTGTCCGAGAAGCCGAAGCCCTTCGGCGGCATTTCTGCCTGCATACCGATCTGCAGGTCGACGCTGTCGATGTCGCCCTTGTACACATCCGCGATCTCACGTGCCCACTGCTTGTTCGGGGTGATTTCGTCGAACGTCTTCCGACGCGGCATCCGGAGCGCCTCGCGGAAGTCGTTGTAGCGCGGGACGCCACGCTCACGGTCGCGGACGATGTCGAGCGTTGCGAGGTCGGTGATCTGACCGTCGACGCGCTTGAGGTTGCGCAGCGCGTTCGGGTAGTTGTGCAGGCACACCGCGCCGGCACTGGCCTTACCGATCGAGTACCACTGGTCGCCCAGCGGCATGCTGTCCATGAACCCACGGGTGTGGGCGCCCTGAAGCTCGGTGAAGTACGCCGACGACGTCAGCTCTCCGCTCTCGAGCGAGTAGAACTCCCAGTCGTCCGGAACCAGCGGGTGCATGCGGTACACCGACACGAACTCTTCGGTCAGGGAGAACGGCGCCGAGTGGTGGTCGGTCGAGGAACCGACGATTCCCGACAGTGCCTCGCTGTCGCCGACGCGGCCGAGCTTGTCCTTGAAGGTCTCGCCCAGCGCGCCGTACCAGTTGGCGTTCATACCGATCTGCAGCGCCGGGTGACGCAGGACCGTCGTGGTCCACTCCACGGTGTGGATCTTGGCGATGAGGGCCGAGACAACGAGGACACCGAGCTCGTACAGACGCTGGTCGTTGAGTTCGGGGTATGCCTTCTTCAGCTCGCCGACGACGTGGTTGTGCTCACGCGAGAACAGCGTGTGGAGAAGACCCGGGCCGAACCAGTAGTTGTCCTGGAATCCGGTGAGGTCGACACCCGGGGTGTCACTCTTGAAGAGGCGGCCGTCGTCGTCGACCTTGATCTTGCCGTCGACGAACGTACGCATCTTGTTGGTCCGGTCGATACCCGACCCGTAGATCTGCGAGCCGTACCACCAGTGGGTTTCCTGGTTCGCGAAAACCGGAGCCGGCTTGCCGTCTTCGATCTCACCGCCGTTCATCGGGATGGTCTCCCGGATGCGCATCGGGTTCTCGGGGAAGTCGTCGCCGTCCTTCAGCGGGATCTCGATGTTGCGACCCTCGATGCCGTCGCCGTGGAAGAACCAGTTGTGGTTCTCGAACTGCAGCCACGCCGCACCGAGCGCGTTGAGGATGCCGGCCGGCTTGAAGGTGTCGCGAGCCATGAGCGTACGGCTGATGACGCGGGGGTCGGGATCGAGGAGACGCTTCTTGTTGACGATGGTCTTCTCGATCGGGACGTTGCGGCCGAAGCCGGTGCCGCGGGCACCCATGTGCGGGCAGCCACCGAGGTCGTTGTACGTCCCTTCCGGGGTCCGTGCCGCCACGGCTTCGGCGGGGGCTTCCTTCGGAAGACCATTCGCGGGACGGATGTCCGGCGCCTCGTAGAGGTTCTTCTCGCGCAGGTCGTCACGGGCTCCGGACAGCGCCTTGAGCTGCAGGAGCAGGCTCGGGTTCTCGTACCACTGGCGGTCGCTCATTGTTTTCTTTCCTTTGGGGGGTGGTTGTGCAGTGGGGCTGGGGTCTAGTTCGCCGGGGTCAGGGCGACGGTCGTAGTGAAATGGTTGAGGTTGTACGGCAGCGGCTTGCCAGGGTGGAGTCCGCTGCCCTGGTCTTCCAGGCCGTGGTTCTGCAGAAGCCGGGCGAGTACGGCCTGGCCGAGGAAGATCGAGAGTCCGGCGCCCGGGCAACCCTGCGGTCCGTGGCTGAAGAAGTTGAATCCCCAGTCCTTCCCGGCGTCACCCTTGCTCCACTCGTCGGGGGCGAACCGGTCCGCGTAGTCGATCCGGTCACCGTTGCGGTGGTTGAAGATGTTGTGGATGACGATGTCGGTGCCGGCCGGAACCGTGGCGCCACCAGGGAACGTGACATCCTCAAGGGCCACGCGAGCCAGCATCGGAGTTGTCGGCCACAACCGCATGGCTTCGTAGATGCAGCCGGCGAGGTAGTCGAGCTTGGCGACCGCTTGCGGGTCGTTGAGGTCGGCGGCGGCGATTTCTTCCTTCACGAGCGTCAGCTTGACCGGGTGGGTCGCCAGCAGCGCCAGGGTGCGGAGCAGGTTTGCGGGCAGAGTGTCGCCCATCGCGAACAGCCAGTGGATGACCTGGCCCTCGACTGGACCGTAGATCTTTCCGGGCGCATCCGCGATCAGGGCGACGAGGCTGCCGGCCTCGGGCTCCTTGGTGTAGCGACCAATGCAGTGCAGGAGTTCGGGGTACTGCTCGGAGACCTTTCCCGGCGTTCCGTTCGCCTCGGCCATCAGCGACGCGAGGATGCTGGTGAGCTGCTTGTCGCCCGTGGCGGCCTCGCCGAACACGACGCGGCGGGTGAGGCGCTGGAACGAGCTGTTGAGCGCTTCCCACGTGATCGTGCCCTGGGCCGCGAGCTGGTCGGCCTCGTCGTACGCGACTTCGAGGAACCGGGCAGCGAACGGGTGCAGCGGCTTGCCGGTCGCGAGGACGTGCTCGGCGAACGAACGGCGGCCCTCCCACTCGGGCTGACGGGACAGCGTCAGCGCGTCCGGCTGGAAGACGACCATGCCGGCCTGCTTCTTGCCCGGGTTCGACGCGAACTTCTCCGGCGAACCGTCGAGGACGAACTTGATGTCCTCGGGGTCGGTGACCAGGATGCTGTTCGCCGCGGCAACCCGCACGTAGAACGGTCCGGGGCCGTATTTGCGGACCAGACCGCGAATGGTGTCGAACCCGCGGCGGTCGACGTCGAGCAGATTCGCGACCTTGACCGGTCCTTCCTTACGGCTGAACAGGCCGGTGATGGCGTTGGGGGCGGCTGCGGTCGCGGTGAACTGAATCCCCTCGATAATCGACGCGCTAGGCGGGGTAACCATCCGAATATTCCTTCCAGGGACTGTTGTTGTTACTTGGTACGCAGTGCGAAGAAGCCGATGCGGGTGTACGTGCTTTCCCGGCCCGGGAGCGCCGGCGTGCGGTAGAAGACCTTGCCCAGGTACGTGCCCGGGACGAGTTCGACGAGCTCATCGCGAATGCTGCGGATGAGCAGCGCGGGGTTGCTCGAAACCGACTCGTAGTTGATGACGAGGACCGGAACCTCCGGGTCTTCCTTGCCCGCCTCGGTGAACGTCTCGAAATCGAACGCGGCCTTGCCGTCGTCGCCCGACTTCATCGAGTAGAGCGGCCACAGGATCTTGCCGATGATGGTCGAGGAGTCGGTCATGCGATTCTCGCCGGTGCTGGTGGCGGCGTCGAAGCTCTTGCCGCGCCACGGCATCCAGTTCTGGGTGAGGGCGGTGGCGAAGGCATCTAGCGCCGGGTTCGTCGTGGTGGCGACGAGCATGCCGTCGGTCGGGCCGTTCAGGCCGGTCGGGGTGGTGCCGCGAGCAAACAGGTCGTTCAGAGCTGCAGCAGCACCATCTCGGTCGTGGGTCGCGCGAATCCGGAGTCGATCGATGAGCTCCCAGGCGTCCTGGGCGGCTTCGGCCGGCTCGGTCACGGCGCGCTCCCGAAGAATGGAAAGGATTTGATCTGCAGACGCACCGCCCGGAATGTCGGTAATGAACGGTTCTGACATGAAAGCGGGACCTCCGATTTAGTGGCTGCTCGGATTGGTTGGGGCGTGTCGCGATTCCCACTCAACCAGAGCTTGTTGATATAAAAATTCTCTTTTGCGCAGGTCAGAAGAACCATGTGTGTGGGAACAACGTTGGTGGGGTTACACAGTGACGCGGAACAACGGCCTCACGCGCGCGCGGGCCATACAGTGAGCCCATGAGCAATTCCGACCAGGAGATCTCCGCGTTCGCCACCGCATTGTTGGCACGCGCAGACGAACTGGGCGCACAGGCCGCGAAATCGATCCTTCGCCAAGTCGAGTTTTACGGCGCTACGAACGCGATCGACCTCGAAGAACTGCAAACCAGCGTCACTGCAAATATCCGCTATGTATTCGCGACGCTCGCCGGTCAGACGGATTTGGAAATGTCGGCCGCGATTGCGACTGGAATCAACCGGGCTCGGGCCGGAATGCCATTGCACGCGGTCATGACGGCGTACCGCGCCGCGATCCGAAAGGTGTGGCGCGATGTCAGCCAGGAGGTTCGGGCCCGGGTCCGATTGACCGCCGACACCTTCCTCGAAGCGACCGAACGCGTCGTTGCCGCGACGGATGCACTCATCGACGCGATGGCCGATGCGTACTCGAAGGAACAGTCCGCCCTCGTGCGCGCGGAGGACGAACGACGCAACGCCCTCGTCAACGGCCTGCTCGCCGGCACCATCGTCGACCGCAAGGCCGTGTGGGAGATCGCGGACGTGCTCGGCCTCCCGACGTCGGGGCCGTACGTCGCGGTGTGCGTCGCGTGTGCCGAAGTCGGAAAGACGCCGATGCCGGGTATCGCCAACGAACTTCGCAGTCTGAACATCCCCTCGGCATGGCAGCTCATGCCAGACAGTTACCTCGGCATCGTGCGCCTACGGAACAAGGCGCAACGCGACGCTGTGGTCGAGGCGCTCAAGCGGCTCGCGACGACGAGTGTCGGAGTCAGCTCGATCTACTCAGACCTCACGCGAACGTCGGAAATCGTTCGCTTGGCGCGGATCGCCGGCGCGGGGCGGAAGGCCGGCCCGTCGGTCACGGTCTTCGACTCCGCTCCCCTGGCGATCGCCGCCGCGAGCGACCCGGAGGTCATGCAGACGATCTCGGCCGGTGTCTTCGGCGGACTGCCCGAGGACGAGCGCGACATGCTGCTCGAAACCCTCGAAGCCTGGATTTCGACCGACGGCTCCGCCCAGGAAGCGGCGGCGCAGCTGTACTGCCACCCGAACACAGTCCGCCACCGCATGCACCGGATCGAGAAGTACACCGGCAAGAGCTTCAACAGCCCGCGCCACGTCGCCGAGCTGTGTTTGGCGTTGGAAGTCGTGCGCCGATTCTCGTAGGCCGAGAGACACTGGCGGGTTCTCGACTGTCCAGGCATGGTGGAGATGTGGCAGTTGAGTTGAACCACACGATCGTCCACGTCCGAGACAAGGAAGCCTCGGCGCGGTTCTATGCCGAGATTCTCGGACTTCCCGCGCCGCGCCGATACGGACCGTTCCAGGTCGTCGAGCTCTCGAACGGCATTTCGCTGGACTTCATGGACGCGGAAGGCGACCACGAACCTCAGCACTACGCGTTTCTCGTCTGCAACGACGAATGGGATGCCATCTTCGGTCGAATCCGCGATCGAAACCTCGACTATTTCGCGGACCCGTTCGGGCGCGAGCCGGGCCAACACAACACAGATGACGGTGGACGCGGCGTCTACTGGCGAGACCCCGACGGCAATTCGCTCGAGATCATCACCGTGCCCTACGGCGGCTGGGCGTCGTCAGTCTGACCTACTCGAGGCCGAGATACGCGTGCACAATCCGTTGGTCGTGCAGCAGTTCGTCGGCCGGACCGGAGTGCGCCACTTCGCCGACCTCCAAGACATAGCCGGTGTCGGCCGCCCGCAACGCACGCCTGGCGTTCTGTTCCACGAGAACGACGGTTGTCCCCGTCGATCGAATCTCCTCGATCACCCGGAAGACTTCGTCAACCGCACGCGGCGCCAGTCCCATCGACGGCTCGTCCATGAGGATCACCCGGGGTTTCGCCAGCATCGCCCGCGCGATGGCCAGCAACTGCTGCTCTCCACCGGACAACGCCGACGCCGGCAACTTCCGTCGCTCGCCGAGCACCGGAAACCGGGAGTAGATCTCATCGATCGACGCTTTCAGGATCGATGAGCGATTCCATCCGCCGAGTTGCAGGTTCTCCGCAACCGTCATCGTGCCGAGGACCGCGCGCCCCTCGGGAACCAGCACGAGACCCTGTCGCACGAGCCGGTGCGACGGCCAGCCGGTGACATCGCGGCCATCGAACACGACGCGACCGGACTTCGGCTTGAGCAGCCCCGCAACGGCATTCATCAGCGACGACTTACCGGCACCATTCGCACCGATGATGGCGACGAGCGAACCAGCTGCGGCCTGGAACGAAACCTCGCGCACCGCGCGCACCCGTCCGTAACTGACATCGAGCTTGTCCACTTCGAGGATCACGAGACGGCCTCCGACCCGAGATACGCCGCCACGACCGCAGGATTCGACGTGATGTCCGCAGGTGTTCCGTCGGCGATGAGCGCACCGAATTCGAGCACGAGGATGCGTTGGCACGTGTTGAGCACCATCCGGACGTTGTGCTCGATGAGGAGAATCGTGATGCCGTCCGCCGCGAGCCTGCGAATGACGTCCGAAAGCTCGGCGGCCTCGACGTGATTCATGCCCGCCGCCGGCTCGTCGAGGATCAGCAATGCCGGGTGCGCGGCGAGCGCCCGCGCGATCTCCACCCGTCGGCGGTCGCCGTAAGACAGTTGCGAGGCCTTGGAGTTCGCCTGGTCGCTCAACCCGACCCGGCCCAGCGCAGCTGCGGCCCGGTGGAGAACGTCTTGCTCATCACGGCGTGCGGACGGTAGCCACAACAGTCGGCGGAGCAAGGTCGGACGGCTGACTACGTGCGCGCCGATCACCACGTTGTCGAGCACGGTGAGCCGGTCGAAAAGCTTGGACTGCTGGAACGTCCGGAGCACGCCCGCAGCCGGAAAGGCATGCGGCGCTGCAGAACCGAGGTCGATCCCGGCGACTGTCCCGTGTCCCTGACTCGGCGCGGTGAGCCCGGTGAGAATGTTGACGAGAGTCGTCTTACCCGCACCGTTCGGGCCGATCAGTCCGACGACTTCGCCGGCGTGAATCTCGAGCGAGACATCGCGAACTGCGTGGACACCGCCGTAGTCCTTACTGACTTCGGTGAGCGACACCAGAGGAGTCCCGGGCTCCGGCAGCGGCTTCGTTCCCACAATCGCCGCGTCGCTCGGAACCTTCGACCGGCGAAGCGGGATCAAACCGGCGAAGCCACCGGGCAGGAACAGGATGACGACAAGCAGCAGGATGTTCGAAATGAGCGGCCGAATCCAACCCGCCTGAACGCCGACTGCGCGCTGAATCTCAGGTACCAGGGTGAAGAACGTACTGCCGAGCAGTGGGCCGACGAACATCACCGAGCCGCCGACAACTGCCGTGACCAGGCCGTTGACCGCGGTAGGAAAGTTGAAATCATTCGGCGAGATGAGCCGCGAGAAGTACGTGATGAGCACGCCGTACACGCCCGCAATCGCGCCGGCGGCGACGAAGGCGAACATCCGGTGACGGGTGACGTCGATTCCCATCGCGCGCGCGGCGAGTTCGTCCTCACGCAGCGCGGTCAGTGCCCGACCGAGGCGCGACGGCGCGAGTCGCCAGAACCAGTACGCGACGACGATGAGCGCCGTCCACGCGATGCCGGGAGTGACCCACTTGTGGACGACGGTGCCGTTGGCTCCCCCGGTCCAATCCGGGAGGTTGATGAGGATGATCCGCACCACTTCGCCGAATCCGACCGTCGCGATCGCCAGATAGACGCCGCGCAGGCGCATCACCGGAATGCCCAGGACAAACGCCGCGAACGCGCCGACCGCCGCCCCGACCGGGACGCCGACGATGATCGGGCTCAGTCCAGCGATGGGATGTTCGGGTACGACGAGAGTCGCGGTGAAGCCGCCAAGGCTCGCGAATCCCGCTTGCGCCAGGCTCAACTGGCCGGCGTACAGCACGGCATAGAACGAATATGCGAACAGCGCCGTCAGCGCGATGAAGGTGACCGTCGACGGAGTCAGCATCAGACTTCTCGAACCTTCTTGATGCCGAACATCCCCTCCGGACGCACGAGCAGAATCGCGAACAACAGGCCGAACGCGATGACGTCCCGCCACGAGGACCCGATGTACGTGACCGCGAAGACCTCGGCAAGCCCGAGCAGGATGCCGCCCACCATCGAGCCGAGCAGCGAGCCCATCCCGCCGACGATGATGACCGCCAGCCCCTTGAGTTCGATCGCGAATCCCATTCCTGGCTGCGCGGTGTTGACATTCAACGCGAGGAGCACGCCCGCGACGGCACCGAATGCCGCGGAGATGGCGAACGTCGTCGACGTCACCATGTTGACGTTGATGCCGAGCACCTTTGCCGCCGTAGGGTTCTCCGCGACGGCGCGCATCGCCCGACCGAGCCGGCTGCGCTGCACCAGCGCCGCGAGTCCGACCATCAGGCCGAAGGCGATCACGAGGATCAAGACCTGGATCAGGGTGATCCGTACTCCGCCGAATTCCCACGCAGTCGTCGGAAACGCCTCGGGCGGGAATCGACGGGTATCCGGCCCGTACCGCGCCTGCAGAAGCGACAGCAGGATGCCACCCATCGCGATCGAACTGATGAGACCGGCGAAATGCGCGTCGGGACGCCCCGCGAGAGGACGGAACGCCACCCGCTCGATGATCAGCCCGAGCAGCGCACCCACCACGAGAACGCCCGCGATCGCGAGCCAGATGGGCAGCCCACCGGTCACCACGAACTCGATGCCGACGAACGCTGCCACGGTGAAGACCGCGGAATGCGCGAGATTCAGGCGATCCAATACCCCGAACACGAGCGTGAAGCCGATCGCGAACAGGGCGTAGATCGATCCGGACGAGATTCCGTTGAAGAACTGCTGCATCAGTGGAGCAGCTGGTACTTACCGTTCTTGATCGTGTACACCACCGGCGGGTGGACGGCGTCCCGGTTGGCGTCGAACGAGAACAGGCCCAGCGGCGTCGGCATGTTCGCGATCTCAGCAAGGTTGTCGCGGATCGCATTGCGGTCGGTCGAACAGTCGGCGCGAACCGCCTGGTCGATGAGGAGCAGTCCCGTGTAGGCCTGGGCCGCGAACTGGTCGGGTTCGGACTTGAACTTCCTCTTGTAAGAATCGAGGAAGCCGGCGTTGGCCTCGGTCTGGTTGGCCTGGTTCCACGCTGCACCGATGACGACGTTGTCGGCCGCCTTTCCGGCGTCCTTCACGAACTTCGGGCTGTTGAAGCCGTTGCCCACGATGATCGGCTGGTTGATGCCGAGCTCACGCGCCTGTGTGACGAGCGGAATACCCGCTTCGATGAGGCTCGAGACGACGATGGCGTCCGGGTTCTCCGCCTTGGCATCGGTGAGTAGAGCACGGAAGTCGGTATCCGACTTCGAGAAGGTGATCGTCTTGGCGACGTCGACCTTCTCGGCGGCAAGTGCCGCGGCAAACGCGTCGTAACCCGACTGCGTGAAGGCGTCGTCGTTGGCGTACATGACGACGACCTTCTTGAGGCCGAGCTTCTTCTTGGCCTGCTGAATCGTGTTCGGAATGACGACAGCCTCGGTGAGCGAGTCACGGAAGACGTAGTTTCCGATGTCGGTGATGCCGGCCGCGGTGTTCGAGATTCCGAGCACCGGAACCTTGTTCTCCTGCGCGATCGGGTCGGTGACCTTTGCGGCGTTGGACAACGTCGGTCCGACGATCACCGCGGTGCCGCCATCGACGAACTTCTCGAAGATCGTGATGCCTTGCTTGGGATCGGTCGCGTCGTCTTCATACGACACCTCGTACTTGACGCCGCCCTTGTCGTTGAGTTGTGCGACCGCGAGGTCGAGTCCGTTCTTCTGGGACTTGCCGTACGGAGCGGCCGCTCCGGTCAGGCTGAGTGCGGCACCGACCTTCACCGGGTTCGCAAGCTGGCAGGTCTTCTCCGAGCCCACGCCTTTCTCACCCTCGGCCGACTTGTTGTCGTCGGAGGCGCAGGAGACCGCGCTCACCGCCAAGATCGGGGCAAAAACGGCTGTCAGCTTGTGAATTCGCATCTGGCCTCCTCATCAGCCGAAGAATGTGGCGCTCATCATGTCAGACCCTAGTGACACGAACGACGAGATGCTTGGTAAACCTTGCGCAACGCCGTCTGCGTGTGCGGGTGCGCCTACCTCAGCAGACGCTTAGCAACCGCCGGTCTGCGTATGTCCTGCGATCGAAATACGTAGGTCCCTACGCTATTGCGACGCGCATTCCCTTCCTAGCGTGGAATCAGGTCGGGCAGATGCCCGATCCTCACCGCAAAAGCGCTAGGACTGTGAGGAATTCACCGATGGTAGAAGCTGGCACACGCTCACAATTGTCGGTCACCTTCCGGTCGCCGAGCGAGGGTGTGGTTCTCGTGCGCGCCAGCCTGCGGGGTTCGGACCACGCGCGCTTTCATTTCACGGTCTTCGATTACGACGAGGGCCGCTGCCTCGCAAGCTCCGGCTGTATCGAAGACGTCAAAACCGTCGTCTACGCCAAGTCGGGCCACAAGCTCGGCTGCGGTGTCTCGTGCTTCGACGACAACGGCATCATCGCCCGGAGCTACACCTACGTCGTCGTGAAGTAGTCAGAGCGCGCGGCGCAACGGCGCTCAGCCGCGTCGGAATAGCGCTGACAACTCGAGTCGCGTCGCAGAGCCGGTCTTCTGGAGCGCCCGCGAGATATGGCCTTCCACCGTTCGTGCCGACAGCCCGAGCCGGGTCGCGATGTCCTTGGTGGTGAGCCCGTCGGCGACCAGGGTCGCGACCTCGCGCTCGCGCGCCGACAGATCGGGCATCTGAATCTGCTGCAATGCCGGCGTCCGAGCCCCGCATTCGTCGGCAATCCGTTGCGCGTGCGCCGAAAGCTTGTTCGCTTTCGTCCGGTCGCCGGCCCGTTCATAGAAAAGCGCAGCCTGGGCTGCAGCATCGATGGCACCGATACCGTCGCCGAGCTTGGCGTAGCTGTCACTCGCATCTTCGAGTCCCTCGGCCGATTTCGCGGCAAGGGCTCTCGCGTGCGCCGCAATTACTCCGGCACGCGGCCCCTCCGCGGACGCCGCCATTTCTTCAAGCCTGGCCACCGCCGTGGTGTCTCCCAGCTGCGTCGCCAACTGCAGCACGAGAATCTCGGTAACTTGATCGCCGATCGCTGCGGCGTCACGCGCGACATCGAGTGCGCGGGCGATGGCTTCGGCGACCGAACCCTCCGCGGCGAGTACCCACACCTCGGCAACGCCGAGCGGACCATGCATGAACTTCAGCTGCGCCGGCATCACCATCTTGAGCATCTGCCAGAACTGCCGGGCCGCCGCAGCCTCGCCGCGCATGGCATGCGCTTGCGACAGACACACCAATGCGCGCGGCGCCATGCCCCGCGCGGTCGGCTGCACCAGCGCTTCGTTGAGGCGCTGGATCGCGGCACCGGTCTGACCGTGACTGAACGCCTGCATGCCGAGCAACACTGTTGCCGGAGCATCCGCGACGCCTGGCGGGACGAGCGAAGCCTCGTCGTCGAGCCGTGAGGCAGTGGCGTCCAGCCGATCCGTGTAGCCCGCTCCGAGGTAGCCCGTGATCGCCAGCGAGGCAACGTAAAAACGCAGCTGGGACGCTTCCGGCTCGGAGGCGGCCAGCGAAAAGGCATAATCCGCAGCTGCTTCCATCTCTTCGATCCGGCCGAGCACGCCCGCACTCAGTACCCGTGACGCGGCGATCATCATGGCGATGTAGGGCGGCATCGCGGACGTCTGCGCGGTTGTCGCGTGCTTGAGAGCTCGTTCGAGGTCGCCTCGCGCCGCGAGAATTCCGGCCTTCGCGCCCGCGATGGGAGGCGGCGCCGAACCGAGAACGGCGATCGCCTCGTCGAGCACCTGATCCGCGAGTTCGACCTGGCCGAGCCCACCCGTGAGATTGATCGCGCGCAATGCGATTGCATGCGGGTACAACTCGTCGTCGGGGGCGAGGTCCAGAGCGGACAGGACGGCGTCGGCTTCCGCACCCCGAAAAAGTGTCACCAGGATGCCTGCATGGCTGAGCCGAACCGCAGTCGAGGCGGTGATCGAGTTCGCGGCGTCCGCAAGCCGATTCGCGAGCGGGAAGTCGAACTGCGACAGCGCTGCGCGCGCGCCCGAGACAAGTAGTTCGGGATCGAGCGGCAGGTCGGCATCAAGCGACAGCGCAGCGACCCGGAGCAGAACTCTCGGGTCCGACGAGTATGCCTCGAGCGCGGTCATCAACGAACCGCGGATCCGGCGCAGTCGAACCGTTCCCGCCATTGCGCGCCGGGCCTCGCCGAATAGCGGGTGCGCGAGGATCGCCTCGAGTTCACCGTCTCCAATGGTCACTGAAATCAGTCGCTGCGCCTCGGCGGCCTCGACCGCCTCTGGCGAGGCCAAATCCGCCAGTACCGAGACCGGTAGCGGCTCCGACACCGCCAGGGCGTCGATGACGGTGAGCTGCGGTTCGGCGACCGCACCCATACGCGCCGAAATCAGGTCGCGAAGATTCGGAGTCAGGGTCGGCGCGCCCGACCATATCCAGACACCACTGTCACGGCGCAGCCGTCCAGCGGCCCGCTCCCCCTCGATCACTTCACGCAGGTAGAGCGCATTTCCTTGCGTGATGTCCCACAACCGCCGGCTCGTTGCGGTTTCGACGATCCCGTCTAGCAGCGTTTCGAGGAGTTCGCCGGCGTCCTTGGGTTGCATGGGTTCGAGGTCGAGCCGATCGACCGTTCGACCGCGCCACAGCTCCGCAACCGAATCCGGGCACGGCGAGCCATCGCGGTACGTCAGCAGGAGCGCGACGCCGCGTGCGGCAGCCTGTTGCAGCACGAAAGCAGATGAGTCGTCGAGATAGTGAACGTCGTCGACATAGAGCACGACACGCTTGCTCGGGGCTCCGACCGCGAGACGATCCACGAGACGCTTGGCCTGGGTGAACGGGTCATGGCCGAGTTCGATGTTGTTTCGGCCGAAGACGCTGAAGGCGATCGTCTGGGACGCCGGCGATGCGGTGAACCGGCGCACCTCCCAGCGGCCGCCCAGATGGTCCACGAACTGCTGCGCAAGAGCCGACTTGCCCACTCCAGCTTCACCGGCGATGACCACGCCGGCGGTCGGCCCACCGCGGTTGATCTCATCGAAGATCTTGCCGAGTCGATCGACCTCGCCAAGGCGTCCCACGAAAGGCCATTGGGATCGCCGGGTCGAATAACTCTGCGCGGGCATGCTCTACAAAATAGGGCCAGTTGTTCACCGTCGCGAAAACAAACGCGAAGCCCGTCGCGCATTCTCAAGGTCGCTATCCCCTGATCAAATGACATCGCGACAATTGTTGGGACACGACGACTCATTCAATTGCTACCCCGAGCGTAGATGAACAGACGGTTAAGACTTCGGCCGCCGCGAGACCTCAGGTTGCGGCCTTGGCAGCGTGCCAAATAGGTTCACCGTGGTCCGGGGGCCACTACGCCCAGCCGACACAGCACAACGAGAGCTTTTCACAAACCATGCAGTCCCAGAGTCAACGTCACGCACTTCGTCGTATTCGCCACATCGCGCTTGCCGCCCCGATTTGCGCCGCCATTTTCGTCGGCATCAGCGCTCCCGCGACAGCGGTTGTGACGCCGGGTCCCGTCACGCCGACAACGGCAACAAAGGTCGAGCCACTACCCGTGCCTCCGGCAAACATCCTGCCACTGGCCTTGCCGCTCATCCTGACGCACGACGCCCGGGTGGCCCGAGACGAGCAGAACGCCAGCAAACCCAAAGCCCAGCACCGGACAATCGTGCCGTTGACTCTGTCGGAGACCTTTTCACCGCCGGCTATCGCGCTTGCCGGATTGGGCGTCGTGACCCTGGCCGGAGGCACCGCGTTCGCCGCGGTGGCGCGTCGCCGGACTTAAGCTCACCGGACTTCTGAACTCCCCTCAAATAAATCCCACATCTGAGAGACGATGGAGGTGATCGATCTTGAGTGCCGGGACGCACAGCCCGACGGGTCGACGTAGGGGGAAATATGAGCCACGGCGGTTCGTTCGAAGTCCTTCCATCCGACGAAAACGAAGAACACACCGGTAAAGGCGTCGTCCGGATCGCGTCGGTCGCAGCGCTCGGTGGATTTCTCTTCGGCTATGACAGCGCGGTCATCAACGGCGCGGTCGGGGCGATCGGTGACCGCTTCCACGCCGATCCGGCATCACTCGGATTTGCGGTTGCCTCGGCGCTGATTGGTGCTGCGGTCGGCGCCTTGACCGCGGGGCGATTCGCGGACCGATATGGCCGGCTCTTCGTCATGAAGGTCGCCGCCATTCTCTTTCTCATCAGCGCGATCGGCACCGGTTTGGCGCCGAACCTCACGCTGCTCGTCGTCTTCCGCATCATCGGCGGTGCTGGCGTCGGCGTTGCGTCGGTGATCGCGCCCGCATACATCTCAGAGGTGTCCCCGGCCCGGATTCGAGGTCGTCTCGCCTCGCTGCAACAGCTGGCAATCGTCACCGGTATCTTCATCTCCCTGCTGGTGGACTACATCTTCCAGTCCGTGGCAGGTAGCGCTTCGAAGGACTTCGCCCTGGGGTTGGAGGCTTGGCGCTGGATGTTCCTGGCCATGTCGATCCCCGCGCTGGCCTATGGCCTGTTGTCGCTGACCATTCCGGAGTCGCCCCGATACCTCGTCGCAGTCCATCGCATTCCGGAGGCACGGAAGATCCTGTCGGCACTGCTCGGCGAGAAGGGCGTCGACATCAAGATCAACAACATCCAGCGGACTCTCGCCACTGACAAGAAGCCGTCATGGGTGGATCTACGCGCACCGCGCACCGGGCTCGCCCCGATCGTCTGGGTCGGTCTCGGACTTTCGGTGTTCCAGCAATTCGTCGGAATCAACGTCATCTTCTACTACTCGACGATTCTGTGGCAGGCCGTCGGATTCAGCGAAGCTGACTCGTTCAAGATCACGGTCATTTCCGCGGTGGTGAATATCCTTACGACCCTGATCGCGATCGCCACGATCGACAAGGTCGGCCGCAAGCCGCTGCTCCTCATCGGTTCGACCGGAATGTTCGTGACGCTCGGCGTCATGTCCTACATCTTCGGCACGGCGCCGGTGGTCGACGGGATTCCGCAACTCGGTGACATCGAGGGAACGGTCGCGTTGATCGCAGCGAATCTCTTCGTGGTCGCCTTCGGCATGTCGTGGGGACCGGTCGTGTGGGTGCTGCTCGGTGAGTCCTTCCCGAACCGGATTCGCGCGGCAGCCCTGTCCTTCGCCGCCGCGGGTCAGTGGGTCGCGAACTGGGCGATCACCGTCAGCTTCCCCTCGCTCAAGGACTTCTCGCTGGGCTTTGCCTACGGCTTCTACTCGTTGTGCGCGTTGCTCTCCGGACTATTCGTGTGGAAGTGGGTCGAGGAGACGAAGGGCAAGGAGCTCGAGGACATGCACTCCTAGGAGCTGCGCAACCTGCGGCGAGACGAAGCTGTCACGCCGAGCGCCCGGGCGGCGTCTGGCAAATCCGGCCGGATGCGCCAGGCGATCAGATTGCCGGTCCAGCGAGGCGGCGGAGGAGTCCGATACCGGGGTTGTATCGTCGACGACGCCAACGCAGCTGGTCGGTGATCTGGCGCCGGGTGCGCCGGATGGGAATTGCCAGACACGGCCTAAGGTGGTCGGCGTGAGACGGGCTCGAATCTTCATTGCGGCAACGGTGGCAACCACGGCAGTCGCGTGCGGCAACTCGACGTCCCCTCACGTCCCCGCCCAACCTGCACCCGCCGTTGTCCAGTACAACTGGGGTCCCACGTCCGCTGATCTCGAACGTGCCCGGAGCCTGGTGAGCGGTTGGGACTCGGATCGACTCGCCGGCCAGTTGATCGTCGGGCGCTTCAAGGGAACCGACCCGGCAGTCGCCGCCGACCTCGTCCGCCGTCTACACCTTGCCGGCATGTCTGTCCAAGGTTCGAACGTCGCCAATGCAGCTCAGGTCCGCGCTCTGACGAAGGCGATCACGGACGCCGAGCACTCGGACGGCCGCGACTTTCCGCCGATCATCGGCGTCGATCAGGAAGGCGGAACGGTCGAGCATCTGCGTGGCATCGCAACCGAGTTCCCTCCGTTCGCGGCCGCCGGCGCAACGATCGAGTCCGACCCGGTCACCGGCCCGAAGGTCGTACAAGAAGCGGCCCGAACGCTCGGGCTCGAACTGCGTGACTTCGGCTTCACCTGGGTCTTCGCGCCCGACGCGGATGTCACGATCGGTCCCGGCGACGTCACCATCGGGACCCGCTCTGCCTCCCGGAACGCAGACACCGCATCAAAGGCCGTATCGGCCGCGATCGCGGGCTATCACGACGCCGGGATCGTCAGTACGCCAAAGCATTTCCCCGGGCATGGCTCCGCTACGACGGACAGCCACGTGTCGTTGCCCAACATCTCGAAGTCCATGGATCAGCTGCGCGATGTCGACCTCAAGCCGTTCGAGAGCGCGATCCAGGCAGGCGCCAACGCGGTCATGGTCGGTCACCTCAACGTTCAGGCTGTCGCTCCCGGCATGCCGTCGACCCTCGCGCCCGAGATCTACAAACTAATTCGCGACGACCTCAAGTTCGAGGGCGTCGCCATCACCGACTCGATGGGCATGGGTGCGGTGACGAGTCGGGATAAGCCGGAAGTCAGCGCACTTCTCGCCGGTGCGGACCTGGTGCTCATGCCGGCCGACACCGCGATAGCGCATAGCGCGATCAAGGCCGCGATTGACAGCGGAAAGCTCTCAAGGGACCTTGTCATCGGCAAGGTCGCGAAAGTGATTGCGCTCCAGTTGTGGCAGCAGCGAGTCGCCGACGAGAAGGCCATTCCCGCGGACATTTCGACTCAGGCTGTCCGGGCAGCGTCCGCCCTGGAGCGCTGATCTGTGGCCTGGACGTTCGAGTCGGAGTTGTTTCTATGGCAGGGCGACGCGACATCGTGGACGTTCTTGCGGATTCCGCTCGACGTCGCCGACGCGATTCGCGACGAACAGTTCGGCCCGCGAAAGGGCTTCGGCTCGGTGAAAGTCCTGGCCACCATTGGCGATTCCCAGTGGTCGACGTCGGTGTTCCCGGAGAAGGAATCCGGAAGTTTCCTCCTTCCGGTGAAGAAGCAGGTGCGGACGGCCGAGAAGGTCGAGCATGGCGATCCGGTGACGGTCCGACTCGAACTCGCCTGATCTCGAATTACTTCGGCGGCAACGTCTTCGCGTAGCTGACTCCGTGGTTCACCCAACGGGCCATGGCGTCATCTCTCTCCACGGCCTCGGCGGTCACCCGCAGCCAGCCCTTCATCTCCCGCCCTCGCATTTCCATGGGGCTGACGCCGGGTTCGTCGAGCACGCTCTGATCGTCAGGGTCGGAACGAACCAGCAGACCGCCCTGACCGCTCGCGGCGACGGACATGTTCCCGTTGAGGAGGAACGCGAGACCGCCGAACATCGCCTTTTCGACGACGCTCTCCCCCGCCACTAGTTCCCGGATCCGGTTGGCGAGGTCGCGATCGTAAGCCACACCCGGATTCTGCTATCGGGCTCGAAGTCTCGCCGCCTGAATCGTCAGATAGTCGCGTTCCGGAACGCTCGTCGTGAGCCGTGCCGCGCGCTCGTAATGCGTGATCGCGGTGTCGAAGTATCCGGCCATTTCGTTGAGGTGGCCGCGCACCGCGTCCAGTCGATGACTTCCCTTCAGCTGATCATCGAGGCCCTTGGTGGCGAGCAATCCCGCAGCGGGCCCGTTGACCATCGCAACCGCGACGGCCGCGTTGAGTGCGACGACCGGGTTCGGCGCGAGGCGCGCGAGAACTCGGTAGAGCGCGAGAATCTGCTCCCAGTCTGTTGATTCGGCAGCCGCGGCCTGCGCATGGACCGCCGCGATGGCGGCCTGGACCTGATACGGGCCGTTGAGCCCTTGTTTGAGTGTGCGAGTCACCAGTCGCACACCCTCGAGAATGAGCTCCCGATTCCACAACGTGCGATCCTGCTCCGCGAGCGGAATGAGTTGGCCGTGTGGGCCGGACCGTGCTGCCCGGCGGGCGTCGGTCAGCAGCATCAACGCGAGCAGTCCAGTCACTTCCGGGTCATCGGGCAGACTGCTCTGGATCTGCCGCGTAAGGCGGATCGCTTCGTTGGACAGATCCGTCCGGTTCACCGCCGCACCGCTCGTCGTCGCATGCCCTTCGGTGAAGATCAAGTAGAGAACGTGCAGGACCTGCCGGAGTCGATCGGTGCCCCCGCGCTGCGCGAACGGCCGTTCCAGCTCGGCCAATCGCTTCTTCGCACGCCCGATCCGCTGCGACATCGTGGCTTCCGGCACCAGGAACGCTTTCGCGATCTCTGCGGTCGTGAGGCCACCGACCGCACGCAGAGTCAGCGCGATCGCGCTGGCGGGCGGCAGCTCGGGATGGCAGCAGAGGAACAGCAATTCGAGCGAGTCATCGACGGGTACAGCCTCGGTTTCCGGCTCGAGCCGCGCGACCGTCTCCTCCCGCTCGCGTCGGGCGATCTCGGAACGGATGCTGTCGATCATCCGCCGGTGCGCGACCTGAATGAGCCACCCGCGCGGGTTGTCCGGGACACCAGATTCCGGCCATTGCTGCGCGGCGATGAGCAATGCCTCCTGGACCGCATCTTCGGCGAGCCCGAAATCGCTCGATCGCCGGATGAGCGCGGTCAGGACCTGCGGCGACAGCTCACGCAGCAGGTCCTGAATCCGGTCGCTCACGAGTCCGAGGCGGGAGCACTCATCAGAGCGCGGAGCTCGATGTATTCGCCGACGGGTTTGCCGCCGGGGCCCGGTCCGGCCGATGCCTTCGCAGCGATCTCGATGGCCCGCTCCTGGCTGTCGACGTCGATCATCCAGTAGCCGGCGAGGAATTCCTTGGTCTCTGGGAACGGCCCCTCGGACACGACCGGCGCATTCCGACCATCGGACATGACGATGAGGGCCTGGTCCGGGAAGGCGAGTCCCTGCGCATCCACGAATTCACCCGTCTTCTTGAGCTCTTCTCCGAGCGCGCGCTGGAAGTCGATGTGCGCCTGGATCTCCTCGGGCTTCCACTGGGTGATGTCGGTGTCGCAGTAAGCGGTAGGTGCCCAGTGCTTCAGCAGTATGTACTTCATGTCAGTCACTCCTTCTGGATTTCGAGCGCCCCGGCGGCGCTCTCACAGACAGGTCGGAGCCGTCACGACGAAACCGACACACTTGCCGAAAGTATTTTTCCCGCCACAGGACATACTTACGCCGTGACTCTGATTCAGCTTGGCGAAGACGTCCCTTCGATCGACGAAACCGCCTGGATTGCCCCGAACGCGACCGTCATCGGCAAGGTGACCCTTGCTGCCGGAGCGTCGGTCTGGTACTCGACGGTGATCCGCGGCGACATGGACGACATCACCATCGGCGAGAACTCGAACATCCAGGACGGCTGCGCGCTGCACACCGACCCGGGCTTCACGCTGACCGTCGGCACCGGGGTCTCCGTCGGGCACAACGCGATCCTGCATGGCTGCACGATCGGCAACGACGTGCTCGTCGGCATGGGCGCAACCGTTCTCAACGGCGCGGTGATCGGCGACGGCGCGATGATCGCCGCAAACGCGCTGATCCCGCAGGGTGCGGTCATCCCGCCGGGCACCCTCGTCGCCGGTGTGCCGGGCAAGGTCCGCCGCGAACTGAGCGAAGACGAGATCAACCACATCAAGCTCAACGCCGCTGCTTATGGGCACCTGCGGGATGTGCACCGGGGCGCGAAGGAGGTCTAGACATGACCGAGCCGAACCTCACGGGCGTTCCCGAAACCATGCTGTGGACTCTGCACACCCGTGCCTCCGAAGCCCGGAAACCGCATTCGATTCTGCGCGATCCCGACGCGGTGCGGATCTATGAGTCGATCGACTACGACTTTGAGCGCAGCTTCGGTGCCGCCGACGGCACCCACGCCCTGCGCTCCCGCCGGTTCGACGAGGTCGTGCTGCCGTGGATCGCACATCACCCGAAAGGCACCGTCGTCGAATTGGCGGCCGGCCTGGAGACCCAGTTCCAGCGTTGTGACAACGGCACGATCCAGTGGGTGTGCGTCGACCTGCCCGAATCGATCGCGATTCGGGAGCGCTTCTTGCCCGAGGAGCCCCGCTGCCGCTACTTGGCGAAGAGTGCTCTCGACTTCAGCTGGATGAATGACATCGAGGCGACTGACGTCTTCGTCAGCGCGCAGGGCCTTCTGATGTACTTCGGGCCGGAGGACGTCGAGCGTCTGGTCACTGCGGTGATCGAACGCTTCCCGGGAGTCGAGTTGCTGTTCGACTCGATTCCACCCATGTTCTCGGAGATGACGAAGAAGGGCTTCCGGAAAACGAAGCACTACCAGACGCCGGTCATGCCGTGGGGCGTCACGCGAGACAGCATCGAACCGCTGCTGCGGGGTTGGTCATCCCGCGTGGAGTCCGTCTCGAACCGAAGCTTTGCGCCGCCGCATGGAGCGGGCGCGGTCGCGGGAGTCCTCGGTCGAATTCCGATCCTGCACAACCTGCTTCCGACGATTACGCACGTTCGCACGAAGCGCTGATCAACGAAACATCGCCCGAACGGCGTCGATGGTGTCGGCCTCGGCAGGCGACTTGTCCGGGCGGTATCGGACGACGCGAGCGAAACGAAGCGTCACGCCACCGGGGTACCGCGTACTGACCTGCACACCGTCGATCGCGATCTCGACGACGAGTTCCGGACGCAGGTATACGGCCTGTTTGTCGCGTGACGCTTCGTGCTTCGGGAACTCCTCGGTCTGCCACCGCAGCAACGCATCGGTCATGCCTTTGAAGGTCTTGCCGAGCATGATCGGCGGCCCACCGTTGGGGTCGCGCGCGCCGAGGTGCAAATTCGACAGGTAGCCCGTCCGGCGGCCGTAGCCCCATTCCGCGCCCAGAACGATGAGATCGAGGGTGTGCACCGGCTTGACCTTCTGCCACGCACTTCCGCGTCTACCGGCGGCATATGGCGAGGACAGCGACTTGATCATCACGCCCTCGTGTCCGGCGCCGATTGCCGCGTCGAGATGGGCTTGGGCGGCCGGTGGATCGGCGCGCAGAACCGCTGGGATGTACTGGCCGACTGCGCTCAACGCGGTCAACCGCTGTTCCAGAGGCTCGTCGAGCAGGTCCTGGCCATCGAGCAGGAGACAGTCGAAGTAGAACGGTCGCAGCGAACTCTCGTCGTCCACCGCGAACTCGCTCATCGTCTCCTGGAACGATCGCGGTCGGCCGTCAGGTCCGAGGACGAGTGCCTCTCCATCGAGCACGACGGAGCGACATGGCAAAGCGAGCGCGGCGGACACGAGTTCGGGAACGTTTGCCGTGATGTCCCGGAGGTTGCGGGTGAAGATCCGGACATCGTCCTGGTCGCGATGTACCTGAATGCGTGCGCCGTCGAGTTTGTATTCGACGCTCACTTCGCCGAGTTCGGAAATCGCGTCCGGTATGGAGTCAGCCGTCGACGCGAGCATGGGCTGGATGGGCCGCCCGAGTTGGAGTCCGTACTCGGCGAGGCCGGCCATACCCTTCGTCAGGGCAGCTTCCGCAGCGACCGGAAGCTGGCCAGACAACATGAACGCGCGCCGCACGGCAGCCTCCGGCACCCCCGCGGCAGCGGCGATCGCCGCGAGCATGACGC
The DNA here is from genome assembly GCA_021372355.1 of Nocardiaceae bacterium. GTDB lineage: Bacteria > Actinomycetota > Actinomycetes > Mycobacteriales > Mycobacteriaceae > Smaragdicoccus. The sequence goes on from JAJFUQ010000005.1 coordinate 124,891, forward strand.
CCTCACCTGCGCCCTGACGCAGCTCACCACCGAGTAGCTGAAGGAGGAACTGTTGTTCGTCCACCGTCGCGAGACCGAACATCTCCGTGAGGATCTGTTTGCGGAGATTCACCGAGCCTGGACCAGAGGCCCCGGCCACATCGGCGAGCCGCCGTGTTATGTCGTCGATCCGGAGAGTCGCGGTGATCGCCGGCTCCCCCATCGTCGACATCAGCGTCCGCCAACCGACCCCGATTCGCCCGGTGACCAACTCCCCGGACAGCCAGGCGACGACCGTCTGCACCTCGTGCGGTTGTGCCGCCCGCAAAACGTCACGGAGTACCGCAACCTTCGCAAGGCGCGAACGCGTGGACGCAACCGACCGCGATGCCGTGACAAGGGTTTCGAGCAGCACGATCCGACGTTAGCGCCACCCACCGACAACTACGCGGTCGTCGGCAACCAGTTTCCGTGGAAGCCGTACGGAACCCGCACCGGCAGATGGATGGTGGCGACAGTTTCGAGCGTCTGCGCATCGACGATCTCGAGATCGCTGAGGTTGCGATCGGGGTCGTAGACGTATCCCATGAGGACGCCGCACTCCTCCGGAGCATCGTCGGGGTCTGGGACGAAGACGAACTCGCTCGCGTTCCGCGCACCGAGCGAACGCGTCTCAGAGCGACGTTCCTGTAGGTCGTGACGGATGATCGAGGTCGTCGAAAGCGATTCGTGGGTATCGCTGTCGAATCCCACCGAGTACCCGAAGCGGTACTGCTCCCCTTGGAGCCGTTCGTCGAACCGCGGGAACTCCTGGCCGCGACTGTCCACGAGCTCCTCGCGCACCTTTCCGGCCTCGCTGTCGATCGTCCAGCGGTACAACCCGGGCTCGCCGTCCTGCTTCGGATTCGGCCCGGTCCGGTCCGAGGTGAACATCGTGGGATGCCGGACGACGTCGAGCACGATGTCATCACCCTGTTGGAACGCGTTCATCGTGTGGAAGACATAGCAGGGATCGACGTCGAACCAGCGGACGGCCTGGGCGGTTCCGGTGCGGGGCAGGACGCCCACGCGGGCCGGATAGTCGGGGTCCCAGCTGTAAGGCATCGCCTTCGACGAGGCGGCTCCGCGTGCGGCGCGCGCCAGGATCGGTTCCGGAATCGCGTACTTCCCCAGAATGCGGCCGAGGAGGGACTGCACGAGTTTCGGCGCTGTCGGGGAGAGCTGGCCGACATCGAGCGTCACCGGCAGGTCGTACATGACGACGTAGTCCTTGGTCAGCGCGAAGTCGTGAACCATCGGAGCACCGGTCACGGGGATGTCGACGAACTTGCGCACGTGCGCGTTCTTGTCGAGCACGGTGTACCGAACTTTGTTGCCCCAGCCGAAGTAGTACGAGACCGCGTGCATCTCACCGGTTGCCGCATCGCGGTGCGGATGCGCCGTGTACGCACCGTCGAGCGTTCCATCGAAATCGCAGTAACCGATCGATTCGAGCTCGTCGCTGAGTTCGTACTGCGGCGCGCCGGCTTCGACGAGAGCGAACGTCCGGCCGTTGACCTCGACGATGTTCGTGTTCGCGGAGGCATCAAGCGCCGAGATCTTGCGGCCGCCCCGGCGTGCTTCTCCAAGCGCATCCGCCACGGCGTCCGATCGGACCCACCGGTTCCGGTACCACTCGGCTTTGCCGTCGCGGATGCGGATGCCGTGGACCATGCCGTCACCGATGAACCAGTGGTAGTGCATCGGGTCGACTTCGTCGACGGGGTTGGGCCCGATCCGGACGTACCGCCCGTCGAGGTGCTTGGGAATGGAGCCGGTGACCTGCAGATCGGTCAGGGTCACTTCTTCACGGACTGGAGCGAAATTGCCGTTCAGATACTTGTTCATCGGGACTCCCCATAACGCCGTTATGCCGAACATAGCACTGTTATGCGATGATGGCTAGATGCCAGACGAAAGTGTTCGCGAGCGCGTCATCGACGTCGCCGCTCGCCTCCTCGACGAGGAAGGTGCAGGCGCGCTGAGCACCCGTCGACTCGCAAAGGAACTCGGCGTCTCGACGATGGCCGTCTATACGCATTTCGGCAGCATGGGTGAGGTTTTCAAGGCGGTCGCCGAAGAAGCTTTCGCGCGATTCGCCGATGCCTTGGATGCCGTGCCGCTCACCGACGACCCCTTCGCAGACTTGGCCCACCAGGCCGCGGCGTACCGGGCATTCGCAAACTCGAACGCCCACCTGTATGCGGTGATGTTCGGCGGACCGTTCGGAAAATGGCATGTCGAGGCGAGCGACATCTCGAACGCGGCGCCGACATTTCAGGTGCTGGTCGACGCGGTCACCCGCGTGATCGACGCCGGAATCTTCCGGCCCGCAGATCCCATCGAGGTCGCCTATCAGTTGTGGACAACGCTGCATGGCTTCGTCCAACTCGAACTGACGGACACCTTCACGAGGATGGGACTCACGACCGCTGATCGCGTGTGGAGTTCGACGCTGGCGACCGCAGCCCGAGGACTCATGCCCTAGCCACGTTCACATCTCACCGGGGTTCCGGTGAGATGTGAGAAGCGATCGCTTATCCTTCCCGAGTGCCGGAAACCCTTGACACCGCCGCGACCGCCTGGCTGCTGTGCAGCACTGCACTCGTCCTTCTGATGACGCCAGGCCTGGCCATTTTCTACGGCGGAATGATGCGCTCGTCGGGCGTACTCAACATGATCATGATGAGCTTCATCGCGATCCCGCTCGTGACGATCGTCTGGATGATCGGCGGGTACAGCCTTGCGTTCACCGAGGGCAACAGCCTCATCGGCGGACTGTCACACCTCGGGTTGAGCGGAATCACGCCTGACTCGGTGCATCTTGGCGTCCCGACGTATCTCTACGTCACCTTCCAGTTGACGTTCGCCATCATCACCGCAGCTCTGGTGAGCGGCGCGATCGCTGACCGGGCCCGGTTCGCCGCATGGGTGACGTTCGTGCCGGTGTGGGCACTGCTCGTCTACACCCCCATCGCGCACTGGGTGTGGGGTCCCGGCGGCTGGCTCGCAAAGCTGGGCGTGCTCGACTACGCCGGCGGTCTCGTCGTCGAGATCGCCTCGGGCGCATCCGCACTCGCCTTGGCACTGGTCCTTGGACCGCGGATCGGCTTCAAGTCCGAGGCGATGCGACCACACAACCTGCCGCTCGTCCTCCTCGGCGTCGGGCTCCTGTGGTTCGGCTGGTTCGGTTTCAACGCCGGATCTGCTCTCGGCGCCAACGGAATGGCCGCCACGATCTTCCTCAACACGCTCATCGCAGGCTGCCTCGGCATGGTCGGGTGGCTCGTGGTCGAGCAGTACCGCGATGGCCGGCCCACCACCTTCGGTTGTGCGTCTGGTGTGGTCGCCGGCCTCGTCGCGATCACGCCGTCCTGTGGCACGGTCTCCCCCGTCGGCGCCCTTGTCGTCGGCCTGGCGGCAGGTGTCGTCTGCTCGTTCGCCGTCGGCTGGAAGTTCAAAGCCGGCTACGACGACTCGCTCGACGTCGTCGGCGTCCACCTCGTCGGCGGAATCATCGGAACGCTCCTCATCGGGTTCCTCGCGTCCACCGTGATGACCAAGGGCGTCGACGGACTCTTCTACGGCGGCGGCTTCACACAACTTGGAAAGCAGCTCCTCGCGATCGGTGTCGTCGGGGTCTATGCCTTCGCGGCCTCGTTCGCGATCGGCACGGTCATCGACAAGCTCATGGGCTTCCGCATCGCGCGGGACGACGAAGCAGCCGGCATCGACTTCGTCGAGCACGCCGAGACTGCGTACCCGGAGGGCGTCGTGGGACACAACACGCATCGCCCGGGACCGGGGCTCGGGCACTAATTCCGGGCCGTCGGAACCTGGCTCGAGCGCGGCGCGTCAGTCTAAGCATGATCGTTCACCCCGCACATCTGCTCGCTGCCGCCGCGACCGTTCAGTCGAGCCGTGCCGACCTGATGTCTCAGCACGACGCTTCGCATGCCGCGATCGAGTCCGCCCTCGACGGTTGGGCGGGCGCGTCCGCCGTTGCGCTCGGCTCTCAGCTGGCGACCTGGCGCGCGACGTCAGCGGCAATTGATCAACGAATGGCGGATCATGGCGACGCATTGTCGGCATCCGCGCAGGCTTTCGTCGACGCCGACGCCACGAATGCCCGAAATCTGAATATCTGAGGTGACGTCGGATCGGCAACCTATCATCGAACGCGAGCTTTTCGAGCAAGCAACGAGCGGGGACCATGGAGCGTGCGGAGGCCTCGGTCGTCATCTTTCGGCCGCTTCAGGAGGTGTGGGACTTCCTGCTGTCGCCAGGTAATACGCCGATCTGGTCCCCCGGTTCGACGACGCTCTCGAGCCTCTCCGAGAAACCGATCGGCCTCGGCTCCCAAGTCCGGGGAATCAGTAACTTCCTCCACAAGCGTGGCGAGTGGATCGGAGAGGTGACAGCGTTCGAACCTCACTCCCGTTATGTCGTGACCGGCGTCGACAGTGCGTTTCCGTTCAGCGCCGAAACCCAGGTCGAACCGGCTGGCGGCGGCACACTCGTGACCAAGCGGTACCTGTTTCCCGAGGCCTTCGGCACGGCATTCGACGCCGTGCCGACTGCCGTCATCATCGGGTCGATGGAACGCTCAATGCAGACCGGACTCCTCAACCTCGCCGACATGCTCGACCTCGGCGCCCGTCGAAACCTCACGGCGCGCCAGCAGGACGTGCTTCGTCTCGTTCAGGACGGACTCACGAATCGGGCGATCGCGGACGAGTTGACCATCAGTATCAAGACGGTCGGGCATCACGTGTCCGCGATCCTGGCGGCACTTCAAGTCCCATCTCGTCACGCGCTTCGCCGGCTCTCGAGGCTCCAGGCGCCTTAAGCTTCGGCTCATGGGTCGATCTGCACGCAGCACGTTCGTCGTTCAGCCGGGAAAGACACATCCTCGCGACTATCCCGCAGATGCGCCCTCCAAGGGCCCCGACGACAAATCGGAGGGCGCGGCGGATCTCTCCGGACTCCGTTCCAAGCTCGCCGTTCAACAGGAGATGCTCTATGCCTGCGGCACGGCAGGCGATCCGCGCAGCATCCTTCTCGTTCTGCAGGGGATGGACACGTCGGGCAAGGGCGGAGTCAGCTCGGACGTCGTCAGTGCGTTCAACCCTGCCGGAGTGCACTTCGCGTCGTTCAAGGCGCCGACACCCAAGGAGTTGAAGCACGACTTCCTGTGGCGGATCCACAAGCAGGTTCCCGCCGCGGGCCAGGTCGGTGTCTTCGATCGCTCGCACTACGAGGACGTCCTCGTCGCCAAGGTCCGCAAGCTCGCGGCGGATTCGGTGATCGAAGAGCGCTACAGCCGGATCAACGATTTCGAGGCCGAATTGACCGCCACCGGAGTGACGGTCGTGAAGTGCTTCCTGCATATCGATTTCAACGAGCAGCGCCAGCGGCTGCTCGCCTGGCTGGACGACCCGACCAAGCACTGGAAGTTCCGCGAAGGCGACATCGACGACCGTCAACTCTGGCCTGACTTCGAGGATGCCTACGCAGCTGCACTCGGTCGGTGCTCGACGGCGCAATCCCCCTGGTACGTCATTCCGAGCAACAAGAAGTGGTATCGGAACTGGGCGGTCGCGTCGATCATGCTCGAGACGTTCGAGGACATGAAACTCACCTACCCCGAAGTCGACCTCGACTTCCAGCGGCTGAAGGAGCGGCTCGCCCCGCCGAACTAGTGATCAGCTTCAGTCTGATCAGCCTTGTGCTTGATCTTGTGCACGGCGTGCAGAATCGCCACGACGATCGCACCGATCACGAGACCCACGATCGCGGACGCGCCGGTGTTCACGAACCAGCCGACAACGGCGCCGACGCCCGGAACATGCTCGGCAACGTAGTGCTCCATGTGGTGAACGGCGTCGTACGGAGCTTCGAGCCCGAGCTTGTGCGCACCGTCGAGCAGGATATGGCCACCGACCCACAGCATCGCGATGACACCGACGTTCGCGAGGACCGCCAGCACGATCGGCATGCCCTTGACCAGTCCGGAACCGACCTTCTTGGCGAAGGCCGACGCACGCTTGGTCAGGTGCAGTCCCACGTCGTCCATCTTCACGATGAGCGCGACGACACCGTAGACGAGCGCGGTGATGAGCAGCGCGACGACGATCAGGATGAAAAGCCGAGACAGGAATGGCTCGTGGGCGACCTCGTTGAGAGCGATGACCATGATCTCGGCCGACAGGATGAAGTCCGTTCGGATCGCGCCCGAGACGACGGTCTTCTCCGCCTCCGGCCCCTCTTCGCTCATCGGCGTGTCGTCGTCGTGGCCGCCTTCGAACTTCTCCCAGATCTTCTCGGCGCCTTCGAAGCAGAGGTAGACACCGCCCATCATCAGCAGCGGTGTCAGCGCCCACGGCGCGAACTGACTGAGAAGCATCGCGACCGGCAGGATGAAGAGCAGCTTGTTGATCAGTGATCCGCGCGCGATCCGCGCGATGATCGACAGTTCACGCTCCGGCGCCAGACCATGCACATAACGCGGGGTGACCGCGGTGTCGTCGACCACCACACCGGCGGCCTTCACGCTGGCCCGGCTCGCAGCCGCGCCGACGTCATCGAGACTCGCCGCAGCCAGTCGTGCAAGCGCCGCCACGTCGTCGAGCAGAGCGACCAAACCACCAGCCATGCCAGATCGGCCCTTTCTTCGTCGGTTCTTTACAACCCTAGGTCAGCCGATGTCCGATTGCGTTATGTCCCAGCATCCGCCCTACCTCTTCATCAGTGGTCCGGGCGAGCCACGCGAGCGCACGATCCTCGACCTGGCCCACGAAGCCGGGCGGACGGCCGGCGAGCTTGGGTGGTTCGTTCTGACCGGCGGACTCGGCGGTGTCATGGCCGCGGCGGCGTCCGGTGTCGAGTCCGTCGGCGGAACCGCGATTGCGTTGCTTCCGGGCCGGGATCGCACCGTGGCCTCACGGGGACATTCGGTCGCCCTCCCGACCGGACTCGGCGAGATGCGGAATTCGCTTCTCGTCCGGTGCGCCGATGCCGTTCTCGCGATCGGTGAATCGTGGGGAACTCTGTCGGAGATCGCCCTGGCCGCTCGTACCGGCGTTCCGGTGGTCGGGATCGGCGTCACTCCCCCGTCGTTCGCCGGTCCCGAGTTGATCCTCGCCGCCGACGTCTCGACCGCATTCAAGCGACTACGTGCTTCAATCGCTCTATGACGGCGCCACTTTCGCCCGTTCCGGAACCACCGGTCGATCGGCCGGCCGTTCTCGGGAATCAGGTCAGTGGTTTCTTCGACCCCAATCATGTGGACTCCCCACCGGAGTTTCTCCTGTCGCGGATCGTGTCCGATCTCGGCGTCGAGGAGTTCCGTCTCCTCCGCCCGATCGGATATTGGGACGCGCACGAGCGCGGCATCATCGTGCCCGCCGATCTCGACACCTTCCGGACGGACTTCACTTCAGTTCCGGCGCTGTTCACGTGGCTCATTCCGAAGTCGGGCAAGCACTTGCCGGCCGCACTCATCCACGACGGCCTCGTCCCCGACTACCCGAACGAACCACCGACCTATAAGCACGGGAACGGACCGATCGACCGGGAGACCGCCGACCGAATCTTCCGTGACGCCTTGCGTGACCTCGGGGTGAGCGGCGTCCGGCGTTGGCTCATGTGGACGGGCGCATCCCTGGGGACGCTGGGCAATGGGAAGAGTTGGAGACTTCGTCTCCTGGTCTACGGCTGGATAGGTGCGATCTCGCTGCTCGGTATCGCCGCGACGATCGACCTGCTTCCGGGCCAGGAACTGCTTCCCTGGATGGTCGGCCCGTTCTGGCTCCAGGTTCTCTTCGGCGCGGTGGCGGCCACGGTGATTCCCTTTGTGTTCAGTTTCGTGGTCTGGGGTCGACGCTGGCGAGTTGGTGCGATTTCTGGTGTGGCCCTTGCACTTCTGCTGCACGTGACGATCGCGCTCGTCGTGGTCTCCAACATCTTCCTGGCGGTCGAGGCGGCTTTCGACCACCGCCTTCGAGACGCCATTCGACCGTCCGTGATTGCAGTCGCGGTCGTCACATCCTGTGTTCTCGCTGGTTGGTGGGCGCTCTACGCCGGATAACGTGGCCCCATGACAACGACGTTTAGGGCCACCATTGACATGCGGTGGACCGACTGTGATCTGCTCGGCCACGTCAACAACGCGAAGTTCATCGAGTTCGCGCAAGACGCCCGGATTCGGTTCTTTGCGGAATCGTCGACCATCGAGTGGGGACGTCAGTACAGCCTCGTTGTCCGGCATATGGATGTCGACTACGAGCGTCCGTTGTTCCTCGCGTCGAGCCCGGTCCTCGTCGACGTCTCGGTCCTGAACATCGGAAATACGTCGTTCACCATCCGGCACGACATCTGCGACAAAGACGGCAACCGGGCCGCACGAGTCGACGCCGTCCTCGTCGGATTCGACAACAAGACGAACTCGAAACTGCAGCTCACGGACGAGATTCGAGAGCTGTTGGCGAAGTACCTGATCGAAGGCTGACCTTCCGGTCCACGAAGGCCGCGCACGCGGCGAGAAGCGTCATCGCAGACGCGGCCACGACACAGAAGATGATCGCCGCCGCAAATCCGGTCTCGGGCACGTCGATGAACGGGTACGGATACCACCCGCTGAACGCACCGTTCACGAAGGTGAACACGACCCAGACGACCGGGAGGATCGCGAACGCGGCAACGTCCGAGAATTGAGCGCGACCGCGCGGGCCGAAGACGATCCAGCCGGTCAGCGCCAGAATCGGAACGATGTCGTGCTGCAGATGATCGCCGACATTCGCGAGTCCATGCAGGTCGCCGAGCGGCCGAAGCATCACGAAGTTCACTGTGCCGATGACCACGGGCAGCACGACCGAATCGAGGCGCAGCGCTCGCCAGACCGGTGTGTTTCGGTCAGCCCCGATGGTGATCGTCAACGCCATGACGCCCGCGATGAGAACCGTCCAGGTCGTCAAATACGTGAAGAAGTGGAAAATTCGGTCGGCGCGAGAGTCGTCGGGGGCTGTGTCACCACGCCACATCACGACGAATTGCACCGACAAAGCGATCAACGCCGCCGCTGCGGTCACCCCGTGCCAAACCCTGCCCATGGGTCTATCTTCCTGTTGGACCGCCACTCTCGCCTCTTGGTGCGGTTAGCCTCACATTGTGGGTGCCCAGCAGTTCGACGACATCGTCAGCGAGTTGTACTCGATCGACCCTGCCGACTTCATCCCACTGCGCACCGAGCGGATCAAAGAGGCGAAGAAGGCCGGCGACAAGGACCTCGCCACCGAAATCGGGAAGCTGCGGAAGCCGACGCTCGTCGCGTGGGCGGTTAATCTCGCGTCCCGCAAACTGAAAACCGAACTCGCCGGACTTCTGCAACTCGGCGACGCGCTGCGTGACGCGCAGCGGCACCTCTCCGGTCCACAGCTCAAGAAGCTGACCGCCCAGCGTCAGCAGGTGGTCGGCGCGCTGGCGAAACGCGTGGCTGACCTCGCGGCCGAAAACGGCCACCCGCTGAACGAGACCGCGATCCGCGAGGTCGGTGAATCGCTGAATGCGGCGCTCGCGGACTCGGACGTGGCCGAGAAGGTGCGCTCCGGGACGCTCGTCGCCGCCGCAACCTACAGCGGATTCGGGCCGGCCGGGCTGTCGTCGGTCAAGGAGCCGGCGACCACGAAGGCTGAGACGCCCGAGCCGGACAACAAAGCGGCGAAGGCCGAACTCGAGGCCGCCCGCGCGGAGTTGAAGAAGCGTCAATCGGAGGCCGAAGCGGCGAAGTCTGCGGTTGTCGATGCGCGAAACCGCCTCGGTGAGATTGATGAACGGATCTCGCAACTACGCGATGAACTCGATCGCGCAGAGCAGGAGCGTCAGTTCGCGCGCAGTGCCGAGCGATCGGCGGAGGACTCCCGCCGATCGGCCGACCGTGCCGTACACGAAGCGGAACTTCGCGTCGAGGATGCCGAAGATGCGGTGGCCGGTTAGAGCCTTCGTTCGATTTCGCTTACGCGGACGTCGACCTGATGGTGGATACGACCGCCTTGTCGACCACCAATCGACGGGCGTCCTTCGACCGCTTCTGAGCCGCGCGTTTGAGTGCCCGTTCGATAGTCGCACCCTGCTCGTAGGCGCGAATGACCCGCGGATCGACGTATGAGCCCTTGGCGATGGCAGGCGTGTTCCCGAGCAACTGCGCAACTTCTTCCATCACCCGCCGCTGCACCGATTGCATTCCTCGCTTTGACGTCGGTCGATCCTGTTCCGCGAATGTCGCCGCCGCCATCACCGTCCCGTGCCAGGTACGAAAATCCTTCGCCGTACACGTACAGCCGGTGAGTTCGTGGATTCGCTCGTTGATGTCATCGGCATGCAACTCCCGGAACTGGTCACCGTCGCGGTACACCAGGAGTCGCTCGGAGGTCGACGGACTGCGCTTGAGCGATCGGATCGCCGCTGCCAGCAGATGATCGCTGATTTCCGAGCGATGCTGGATGCCACCTTTGGCGGTGAAATCGAACCGAATCCGGTCTCCGGAGACGCGGACGTGTGACCGGAGAAGGGTGGCGACGCCGTGGGTTCCGTTCTCCTCCGCGTACGTTTCCCCGCCCACCCGGAAGACTCCACGGTCGAGAAGATCGATCGCGACAGCCTCCACACGCCTCTTTGTCAGGCCACGCAGTGCGAGGTCCTGCCGGACCTGCGCGCGCAGGTCGGGTAGTGCTGCGGCGAGTTCGAGCATGCGGTCGAACTTCTCCTCGTCGCGATCATTGCGCCATTGCTCGTGGTAGATGTACTGCCGCCGACCGGCCGCGTCGACACCGACGGCCTGAATGTGTCCGTTCGGGCGCTCGCAAATCCACACATTTCGCCAGGCCGGCGGAATCACGAGTTGTGCGATTCGCTCGAGCAGCTCAGGGTCAGTGACCTTACAGCCGTCGCTGTCGACGTACGAAAATCCTCGTCCGCGCCTGATTCGTTTGAGTCCTGGCCCATTCGGGTTCACTCGCCGTAGCCGCATCTCCGGGCACCTCCCGGATGATGAGTACCCGTTTCAGCACTCTGTGGTGATCTCGTCCGTCTTCAGGACGAACAGATTCGCGTCACCCTCGCCGATGAGTTCGCCCGGCGCAGGTTCTTGCCGGACGACCGTCCAGTGCCGGTCCAGGACTTGGTGACGGCCTTGCCCGGAGGCATCGCTCGAACGCGAGTAGAAGACACCGGCGCGCTGGATCTCGTCCTGTGCATCCTGGAGGTTCATACATACGACGTTCGGCATGGGAACCTTCTTCGGCGCTGCTTCCGGTCCCTCGGATGCGGTTGCGGGGACGGTGACGATCACTGTCTTCACAGAGGTCGTCACCGCCGGACCACCGCCGCCGTTCGCGCCGCAACCAACCGCCCACACCGCCGCGAAAATACCAATCGCCACAGTCCTTTTCATCCATACCCCTGACTGGAGAGTAGGCCGGTCGACGTGGTGAAATGGCAATATTCCGGACTAGTCCAACGTTCGTCGGACACCATGGGCAGATGATCGACTTTTCCTTGCGGGCATGTAGCCGGCACGGTCACGCGACATTCGCACCGGACGAACCCGAGCTGCGGGAACGTCTCCATGTCACGACGGTGGCAGGCGAGGCATGGCGCTGCCTGCGGTGCGAGACTTTCGTCGTCGGGCCACCGCGAGGCAGCGGCCCGGCGAGTACCGCACCGGAGGTTCCACGCGGGAAATTGCTCCGCGATCTGGCGATCATGAGGATTCTGTCGGTCGAGCGCGGCGTCCGCGGATTGGTCATCGTGCTGATCGGCATCGGGGTCATCCGGATTCGCGGTTCACACGAACAACTGCAGGACGCGTTCAATCGAGAGCTGCCGCTGATCCGTCCCATCGCCGAGCAACTCGGGTGGGACATGGATACGTCGAAGGTCGTGCACTTCTTCATCAAGGCGTTCAGCATGTCTGCGGAGACCCTGCTGCTCATCGCGGTGGGGCTGTTCATTTATGCCGGAATCCTCATGGTCGAGGCGATCGGCCTGTGGTTGGCGAAGCGCTGGGGCGAGTACTTCGCCGTGGTCGCCACGAGCGTGTTCATCCCCCTCGAGATCTACGAGCTCAGCGAACGGCTGACCCTCTTCCGCATCGTGGTCTTTGCTCTCAACATCGCGGCGGTGGTCTGGCTGGTGTGGTCGAAGCGGCTGTTCGGCGTCAACGGCGGGGCTCCGGCTTATCACGCTGAACACGCGGCCGAGAGTCTCCTGACGGTCGAACATGCCGCGGCTCGAGAGGCTGCCCAAGCCTGACGGTGTGAGTGCCTTCTCACACGCGCGGAGAAGGCGGCAAAGCGCCCACTACTCTCCAGAGAGGACCCTTGGAGAGGACTGACTTGGCTCGGACAGATCTGCGAACCTTCGCGAAGGCAGCTGAGGTCTACGACCGCGGCCGCGCCCTGCGTGAGGTCACGCCGACGGACGCACATGACCATGCCGCAACGAGCAGCGTTCGGCCGTCGGTTGCAGATTTCATGCGTACGTCGAACGAAGGTCGACTCGAGCACTTGATCGACCTCCGCGTCAGCCGCATGGCGTCTTCGCCGTTCGCCTTCTTCCGCGGCTCGGCCGGCCTCATGGCCGCCGACCTCGCCGGTACCCCGACCAACGGCGTCGATGCACAACTGTGCGGTGATGCGCATGCCGCCAATTTCGGGCTCTATGGTTCGCCCCACGGCGAGATCGTCATGGACATCAACGACTTCGATGAGACGCTCGTCGGTCCGTGGGAGTGGGATATCAAACGCCTCGCGGCGAGCCTCGTGCTTGCCGGACGAGAGGGAGACGTGCCCGAGAAGACTCAGCGGAAGGCCACGGAAGACGCTGTGCGGTCGTACCGGCGAACGATGAATCAGCTTGCGGAACAACCGTTTCTGCGTTCTTGGGCGGCACTTCCCGATGCGTCGGTCGTCGAAGCGGCGGAGGCCGATGCCCTCATCGACGACTTCAATGACGCCGCAGAGAAGGCCCGCCTCAATACGAGCGATCGCGTCGTCGCGAAGTCCGTACGACACCTCGAAGATCATGAGGCCGGCATCAGCGGCCATCGGTTCATCGAAGATCCACCGATCCTCACGCACCTCGGAGCGGACGAACGCGAGTCCGTCATCACCGGACTCGAGGACTACGTCGACTCGCTGCCGGTCTCGCGCCAGGCACTGCTCAAGCGGTTCGCCGTCCAGGACGTGGCGTTTCGAATCGTGGGGACGGGAAGCGTCGGAATCCGCAGCTACATCGCACTTCTCCATGGCAACCGCGACGAGGTTCTCGTCCTGCAGTTGAAACAGGCTCGACCGTCAGCGCTCGCCCCCTATCTTCCGGCGTCCAAGCACAAGCACGAAGGAAAGCGCATCGTGCTCGGTGCGCGGGTCGTCCAGTCGGCACCGGACATTCTCCTCGGCTGGACCACGATCGACGGGTTGCCATTCATGGTTCGCCAGTTCCGCAACATGAAGGGCGACATCGATCCGACGGCGCTGTCGAAGGGCCACCTCGATGACTACGGGCGCCTCGCCGGCTCTCTCTTGGCCCGTGCCCACACCCGCACACTCGACCCTCGCCTGCTCGCGGGCTATTTCGACGACGACAAAGACCTGCATAACGCCATCGGCGAATACGCGATTCGCTATGCCGACCAGGTCGAAATGGATCACGCGGAGTTGGTGGAGATGGTGGGCCGCGACGAGGCCTGAGCCTCACGGCTCCAGTATCAACCCCTCGCGATCCACGATGACGCCCTCACGCTCGGCGGCCATGATGACTCCCTCGAGCCGCGGCCGAACCTTCGAGGCCAAGCGCGTCCCCTCGAACGCCTTCGCGGTCTCGCGGAGCGCATCCTCCCGGCTGAGCCCATGTGCCGACCGAACGGCTGCGACCAGCGCATTCCGTAACTCGTGGTACGGCACCTCGAGGATGTCGCGCTTGCCCGTCCGGTAATCGAGGTATTCCGCGGGATCCATCGCAGCCGGCCACGCGACGAACTCATTGTTCGGGGCCTTCTTGAGCAGACCGGGCGGGAAGTGGTTCCGAATCTGCAACCAGCGACCTTCGCGGACACGTCCGAGGTCGAAGCGCGAGGCCACGACCTTGATCAGGCGGTCGGCCATGATCGGCCCTTCTTCTTCGACGACTTTCACCGCCTCGGCCGCGACCATGGCCGGGATCTCGAGGCCTGCCGGGTCGTATCGAGGACGATCGTCGGCGGGAACGAACGCGTTCGAGACGACGGCCTCTTCTCGCACCAGAACTGGCGCCGACTCCTCGACGACCTCGGGCTCGGCGGCAATCATGGCGTCGGCAGTAACCATCGCGGGTGCCGCGCCCGATGATGCGGCCTCCCGCACCGCGTCGACCACGGAGTCGCTGTCCCGCACCCAGGTCGGCAGCCAGATCCGGACGACCTGGGGCCATCCCATCGCTCCGGTCAGGACGGCCGACGGCAAACTCTCCCGGTCCCCCACCGTCGCGCGCTGCGCCCACTCGGGACCGTCGAGCAGCACCGCGATCCACGGCTTGTCTCCCGAGCGGACGGCGAGGTCGACCGTGAAGTCGGAAAGTCCGACCCTGGTCGCCACTTCGAGACCGGCCGACCGTAAACGGTCAGCGATCTCCTCGAGATGGCGGTCAAGCGTTGATGGTCTCCGAAGTCCCACGTGCGCAACGCCATTCCGCGCCAATAACAGGTAGTCCTTCAGATCCGCGAGACCCCTCGACGACGACCCGCCCAGGTCCAACTCGTGCGGATCGAACGAACTGAAGATCGCGACCTGCCGCTTCGCCCGGGTGACGGCAACGTTCAGTCGCCGCTCACCGCCCGCTCGCGTCAGTGGACCCCAATTCAGTGGCACGCGACCCTTCGAATCCTTCGAGAACGCGAGGGTGAACAGGATGATGTCCCGCTCGTCACCCTGCACGTTCTCCAGGTTCTTCACGAACAATGGTTCGTCTTCACGTTCCAACGCGTCCCGGACTCGCGAGTCACCGTCAGCTTCGAGCATGTCCAGCACCAGCGTCTGCTGCTGGCTGTTGAACGTCACGACGCCGATGCTGTACCCCGGGTCTTCGTCGAGAATCCGATGGATCTCCTCGACCACGGCTTTGGCTTCCGAGCGATTGACACGTGCAGCCCCGCGTCCGCCGCCTTCCCATTCGCCGTCGACCCGGACGAGGCGGAGGCCCTGCCCGCCGACATCAGGCGGCATCGGGAAGCTCGAGAGCCGACCGTCGTAGTAGTACTGGTTCGAGAACGCGATGAGCGACTCGTCGCGGCTGCGGTAATGCCACGAGAGCAGTCGAGAGGGAAAGCCCGACTCGACTGCCTCGGACAGCACCGACTCGAGGTCGACGGGAACCGGCAGTCCGTCGTCGGCCTCCATCTCCTCTTCCTCGTCGGTTGAGGTCGCTGAGAACATCGAGGTCGGCGGCATCTGCTTCGAGTCGCCGACGATCACGACGGCCTTTCCGCGGCCCATCGCGCAGATCGCCTGTGGAACTCGGATCTGCGAGGCCTCGTCGAAGACGACGAGATCGAACTCCATCTCCGCCGGCAAGAACCGCGCGACCGACGCCGGACTCATCAGGAAACACGGGGTGACCTGCGGAATGATGTCCGGGAATCGGTGCAGCAGTTGCCGAATACTCAGCCCGCCACGGCGCCGCCCGAGTTGCTGCCGTAGGTCACCGATCCGCCCGCGCGAGCCTCGGGAATCGAACGTCCGGCGGTGAACGAGCCGCGCCGGAAGCTCCGTGACCATCCGTCGCCGAACATCGAGGCCGGTCTTGATGAATCGATCGATCTGATGCCCACGCTCAGCGTCGTCGAAGCCGGCCAGGCCAGTCGAATCGAGTCGCTCCGAAAGCACTGCTTTGGCGATACCGAGTCGAACCTCTCGCTCGAGATCGCCGCCTTTGAGCTCGCCCGATCGAACCGGTTCTTCCAACCCACGCAGCCCCACCCGCTTCGCATTCTCCAATCCAGACCGCACCCGGCCCCAGCGCCGCAGACGCACGAAAGCTGCGCCCGCACCGTCCGCATTCCACGACGAGATGTCTTCGTCGATCGCCGGCAGCAGATATCGATCTTGCAGCCAGAACTCGACGTCTGCTGGTTGAGAAGCAAGCGCGGACAACAGCTCTCGCCATGCAGCCGCGAACGCACTCAGTGCGGGCGCCGACCCGAGTGCCTGCGGAGACCGCAGCCGCAGGATGTCTGCGGTCGCCGAATCGCTTGCGCCGCTCGATACCCGATGGAGCGACGCCGAGGCTCGAAGCCCGGCGACCTGGGCGTGGACGTACCGCGCCTCCAGCCGATCGAGGGGGTTCCAACCGGGGAGCACCTGCACTCCGGGCAGCTGCGCGACCTCTTGGTTGAGCTGCGCAATACCTTGACGGATTCCGACAAGTTCACGAAGCACTGACGTCAGCTGGTCCAGTGGGAACTGCGGCGGGCCGTCGATGAAGGCCTGCACCTCGGCGAGGATCGCGAGCCGACGCTTCTTCTTCCCAAGCAGCCGTCCGTCCGTCTCCTCGGACCAGCGAAGCAGGGCGTCGAGGTTGACGCCGAGCACCTCGGGAGAGAAGTTGCGCAGGACTGGCGTGAAGTGCGATGTGAATTGTTCGACTCGGCGCACGGTGTGGTCGGCAGCCTGCTCCCACTGGGGCGTGCAGATCGATGCTGCCTCGGCGGCGGGATGCGCTACTCCATAGCTGGCCGCCCCGAGCCACGACGACACGGCATCGAGCTGCTCGAGTGTCCGGCAGAACGACAACAGCGAAAGGACACTGGGGTCCGTCACGGACCGACGCGTGGCCGCAACTGCGCTGACCTTTGTCTGCAGACCCGAGCGGTCGAGAGTGTCGACGTCGATCGGTCCGGCGAGCCGCCACGGCGACTGCATCGGCTTCACGCCGAGATCGAGCAGGCTCTCCCCCAGCCGACTCGCGATGTCGTAGACCTCTTCGATCGGAACCTCGCCCAGAACAACCGACCGAGGAATGTCAGTCGCCGACGTCGGACCCATCTCCTCGAGTTCGAGGATGATCTGTCGGGCGTCCCACGCCGACATCTCGATCGGACCGACTTCGTGCAGCTGGTCCGGATAGCGTGCCAATCCCGCGACCAGGCCCTGATAGTTCCGTCGTAGCTGGTCGAACGCCGGTGTCGGCGCGATCGAGTGGTCCAACGCGTCCTGCAATTGCTGACGAACCGCGGTGACCGTCTGGTTGGGGCCATGCAGATCGAGGCTGAACGCGTCGAGCCCGACGCTCGCGAGACGCCCCTTCACGATGTCGAGCGCGGCGGCCTTCTCGGCCACGAACAGGACGCGCTTGCCCTCCGCCAAGCCGTTCGCGATGAGGTTGGTGATGGTCTGCGACTTGCCCGTTCCGGGCGGCCCTTCCAGGACGAAAGATTTCCCTGCCGACGCCCACCGGATCGCCTCGAGCTGCGAACCGTCTGCCGGAATCGGCAGGTACGTCGTCGCCTCCACGCTCGGGTCGGCATCGGGTGGCTCGATCGAGTCGTCAAATCCGCTGCCGGCGGAATGGACGAGGTGGCGGACGGTCGGCCGGTCCAAGAAGGACTGCCAGTTGTTCGACAGGTCCTGCCAGAGCTGCAACGTGGCGAACTGGAGGAGTGCAAGATGCGCGGTTTCCTGAACGTGGAATCCCTCGACGCGCTTGCGCAGGATCGACGCACGAACGGCCTCCAATGCACGAGGCAGGTCGATACCCGAATGATCTTCGCTGGGGTTGAGGAGGTCGGGAATCTCGATGCCCCAGGAGACCCGCAGCTTCTCGATCAGGCAGTAATTCGGTTCGAGATCCCGCGTCGGGTCGAGTTGGATCTGGAACGCCGTATTGCCTTTTCCACCAAGCAGTTTGACCGGCACCAGATACAGCGGGGCTCTGCCCTGCTGGGCTCGCTCGGTCCACTCGAGTGTGCCGAAGGCCAGATAGAGGCTCGATGTGCCGGTCTCTTCGAGAGCCGTCTTCGCTCGTCGCGCGAGCGACAGAATCCGCCGGTGGTAGTCCTTCTCGGCGACAGCTACGTAGGCTGTGCGCTCACTCAGCAGCACGGCCGACAACGTTTGAGCGTCGACGTCCGCGGCAGTGCGAGCACCCTGCGCAAGATGAATCGCGCTCAGCATGTCGTGCGGCTGCAGCTCGAACCGCTGATCGCTTGCAATGCCGTCTTCGAACTCGCCGAGCGCACCGGAGGGAACATGGATCGGGACGCTCGACGCCGCCTTCAACTTGAGAAGCGCGTTCGCGTAGGTCATATCGAGGAGCGCGCGCTTCCATCGATCGACTCGCGGTGGGACGACGCTGGCCGGCCCGACGACGACCTCCCCCGGTGCCCGACGGGCCACCGCTGCCGGCTGATGCGGCGCGATCTCGATAACCCGCGTATCGCCGTCCATGCGGATCGTGGGCAGCGGTCGGACGCGACTGTGCGCAGCACGGACGTCGAGCAAGTAGCGGAGTTTGTGCAGGTCCTCGCGCCACCAGTGCCGGACTTCTGCCCGCGCGGCGTCAAACCCCAGGTGGCCAGGACCAGTGCAGACGGCCGTTGCCTCGAAGGCGTCGAACAGGTTCGAGTCGACGATCGTCTGCAGGCGTGCGAGATCGTCGATGACGACTGCCGGCAACTGCTCATCCGCAGTCAGGTAGCCGACAAAGGCATGACCCTGGCCGATGACCACGACGGGGTGAATCCCAGACTGCTCCATCGCCGCGGCGAAGGTGCACGCCAGATCAAGGCACGTCCCCGTTCGGTCCTCGAGAACGTCACGGTGTCGCCGCACGCGCTGCCCGGTGCCCTCGAACGACGCAGGTGGCTCGACATAGGTGATGTTGAGAG